>NZ_JBIFFO010000019.1:0-94717 GCF_043557115.1 Sulfitobacter sp. 1A13679 | reverse complement strand
CTTACAGAAGACCGCACTCGATCACTCGCCAATAGGGTCAAAAAATTCTTGCACTACGGGCGGCAACCACAGAAGGCACCAGACCGCTGACGTAGTAGCCATCGACCTCTGCAAGGTGGCACCCCAGCCCCTGCTCCGGCACGCCGACCTCAACCGAGCGTTTGTCAAAATCCCGGTCGTCAATGCGGATGACGTGATAGCCGTTCTCTTCGGCATAATCGGCATAGGCATCGCAGCAGCCACAGGACGGGTCGCGCCAGATGGTCATTTGGCGATCTGCCGGGACGGTGCTGGCTACGGTGTCGGCGGGTGCCGTTTTGTCGCTTTCAGCCATACCAAAGGTGGCGAAACCGATGATTCCGGCGGCGGTCAGGGCAGCGGCCGCGCCGAGGGTGTATCTACTGTTCATGTCTGGTCTCCTTGAGGGATGTTGAGGGGATCAAAGGTCAGGCCACCATCGCGGCTGACCGAAAGGGTGCCGTCGCGAAGGGTGGCAAGATGCTGAGGGTCGGCAGGATCGACAGCCAGTGCGTCGATCTTTCCCGCCGCTGCGCGCGTCCAATTCACACCCGCGTCGGGCGAGGCCCAAAGGCCAGTCGCCAAGCCAGCGTAGAGCCGTTCAGGCGCTTTGGGGGAGAGTGCCAGATGAGTGATCGGCTGGCCCTCGGGCAGAGGTTTGGCAGGCGGCGGCGTTTTGCCCGCAGCCAGCGCATCCATCGCGTCGCCCGCGGTCACATCCTGCCAGCGGCAAAAGCAATCCGGCACGCGGGTCAGCCCGGCGTCGGTCCCGGCATAGAGCCAGATGCCGCCCATGCCAGTCGGATTGCCCACCGAGACGAGCGTTAACACCTCACGTTCGGCCCCATCGAGATAGGGCCGGTCCATGACGAATTCCCAGCTTTCGCCCGCGTCTTGGCTGCGCCAAAGCCCGTCGCCCGCAAGGGCGGCATAGAGCATATCTGGCTCAAGCGCGGCCTGGGTGAGCGCGGTGACGCGGGTTGCAGGCAAGCCCGTGCTGGCGTCTGCCCATGTGCGCCCCCCATCCCGGCTGCGCATAAGGCCGACAGGATCAACTGCCGCGAACAAAGTGCCCGGAGTCTCTGGATGGCTGGTGATCGCGGTGATTAATCGCTCCAACGACACATGCTGGATGTCGCTTGGGGCGGACACGCGCCAAAGCTTGCGCTTTGAAGCCACAACAAGTGCATCGCCGTCATAATGAAGGGCGCGGACCGCCGCCCCCGTTGTCGTTGCGAGGGAGACATGAGGTAGGATCAGCGCAGAACCAACTGCCGCAAGCCCGCCGGACAGCACACGCCTGCGCGATATATCGCGCGGTGGATAAATAGACATAAAGGTTGTTCCCGAAAGTGACGGATAAGGTCGAACGCGCCGTTGCCAAAAGGCATCAAGCGTCGCGAGACTGGGCCGTCACCCTTCGGTGCGGCCGGTCAACTTAGGGAGGTGGTTCGCGGCGGGTTCGGGTCGGACCCGAGGTTGACCCCAGCGAGGCCAAGATCACCCGGCACAGGCGCGAAGAAACGCTGCACGCTCTCGGGTTGCGACTGAAGCATCTGCGAGTTCAGCAAGAGGGGTGCCGTGCAATCAATGTCACACACCACCTCACCCTGATCTTCTTGCAAACAAGCTGTACAGGTATCGTCCTCTTCCATCGTCGCGGATGAAATGACACCTGACATATGCAAGGACATGTTCGCCGCCGCCAAATCATGCGCCAATACGCCCGTCAAAAGAACGAGCGAGAGGCAGAATGTGGCAAGGCGAAGCAGGATGCGCATAGCTGAGATATAGGAACCCGATGCGGTGCTGTCGATCCCCTCACCAGAAAGTGAGGTGAGCGATCCGTCGCAGGCCCGCAGATCGGCAAGACACAGCGCATCGCGTTGAGCCTCAGCAGTCGTGCGACGCCCCATCGCTGTGCTCAGCGTCGTTGCCAGCGCGCGCCGGGCCGCCCTCATGCCCAAACAACGCGGCATCCTGATGGGCATTCGCAGAGGTTTCAAACTCAAGGCTTGAATGGGTGATGCCAAAGTCATCTGCGAGCATTTTCTTGACAGCCTGCTTCACAGCATCAAGGTCCGTCCAATCTTGCCCCTCCAACACGACATGGCAATCAAGCGCCACCTCATGCTCTTGCATCTGCCAAAGATGAACATGGTGCACGTCCCTGACGCCGTCGACCTTGGCCATTGCCTCCACCACAGCGCCCGCATCCATGTCAGGCGGGCTGCCCAACATCAGCATACGGATCGGGCCGCCGATTTCAGTAAGTGCCAGATAGAGGATATAAAGCGCGATACCGATGGTGATCGCCGGATCAACCCAACGCAGATCGTAAAGGATGATGAGCGTGCCGCCGATAATCACCGCGACCGAGGCCAGCGCGTCTGACAGGTTATGCAAGAACAATGCTCTGATATTCACGCTGCCCTTCTGCATCGAATAGGTCAGCAGCGCCGTCAGCGTATCGACCACAAGAGCGACGGCGCCCAGAATGACTACAGTCCAACCCGCCACCTGAGGCGGATCAATCATGCGCATTCCGCCCTCGTAGATCAGATAAACCCCGACAAGAATAAGCGTGGTGTAGTTGATCAAGGCGGCAACGATTTCAATCCGGCCATAGCCAAAGGTCATCCGCGCATCTGCCGGGCGCCGTGCGACCTTGCGGGCGACAAAGGCAATGACCAATGAGGCCATGTCCGAAAAGTTGTGCAGCGCGTCGGCGATAAGGGCGAGCGACCCTGCAAAGACACCGCCCACGATCTGCGCCACCGTGAGAAGCGCATTCGCCCAGATGGCCAGTGATACTCTGCGGTCCCCGCTTTCGGGGTCAATATGGGCGTGATCATGTGCCATGTGTGCTTCCTACCGGTTTGAGGCCCAATCCGCTGCGTTTTAGGCTGCCTCGTAGCTTGTGAAGACCTCGCTGCTGCCATCATGGGCAATCAGATAGACGTCATATGCATCGCGTTCGTTCTCCGGTCCCATCCCCGGCGAGCCATAGGGCATCCCCGGCACGGCGAGACCGATGGCATCTGGGCGCTCGGCCAGCAGTTTACGGATGTCGGCGGGTGGGACGTGACCTTCGATCATATAGCCCTCGATCTTTCCAGTGTGGCAGGAGGCCATACTTTGCGGGATGCCGTTGTCCTGCTTGTATTTGATCAAGAGCGTTCCCAAGCTGCGTTCCGTCCTCACGGCAAAACCCTCGTTCTCCAGAATCTCGATCCACGCCGAACAGCAGCCGCAGTTGGGATCTTTCATCACGTGGATGGCGGGTTTTTCTTCGGCCCATGCCGCGAATGGTGCGGCGGCGGCAAAGCTGGCGGAACAGGCCAGCAGGCTGCGTCGTGTGAGGGTCATAGAAAGTCCTTCCAAAGGTTCAACCTGTCGTTTCATTTGTTCCATGGGTTGTAGGGCGGCGGCGGGGTTCGGCCAACCGCTCAGCGGTGGTTGGCCGGAAAAACAGCAGCCGCAGGGCGTTGAGCGTCACCAAAACAGTCGCGCCAGTATCCGCCAAGATCGCGATCCAGAGGCCGGTGATCCCAAATATTGTGGTGACAAGGAACACGGCCTTCAGCCCAAGGGCGATAGCGATGTTCTGCCGGATATTGCCCATCGCTGCGCGGGCAAGGCGGATCTGGCCGGGCACGTCTGTCACCCGATCACGCAGGATGGCGGCATCGGCGGTCTCGAGCGCTACATCGGTGCCGGACCCCATTGCAACGCCCACATGGGCCGCAGCCAATGCCGGGGCGTCGTTGATGCCGTCGCCGATCATCATGACCCTCGCCTCTGCCGTGAGGTTTTGAATGGCCGCGACCTTATCCTCTGGCATCAGCTCGGCCCGGTGGTCGATGCCAAGCCCCTCTGCGATGGCCGAAGCTGTGCGCCGATTGTCCCCGGTGAGCATTACCGATGAAATGCCCAAGGCGCTCAACTGCGCCACAGCCTCTGCCGCATCGGCGCGGGGTTCATCGCGCAGGGCGATTAGTCCTTGGGCCACGTCGTCGCGCAGCACGATCACCACGGTTTTACCCTGCGTTTCGAGTGTTTCGACTTGGGCGCGCAAAGTCTCTGAGAGCGCCCCGCGCTCAGCGGCCAAACGGGGGGAGCCGACGCAGATGGTTGCTCCTGCGATCACCGCCTGAGCGCCTTTGCCAGCCAAGGCGCGGGACTGTGTCGCGGCGGCAGGATCGATCCCGCGTGTTTTAGCCGCGCCGCAAATGGCTTGCCCAAGCGGGTGGCTCGAGCCGTTCTCAACCCCTGCGGCAAGGGCCAGAAGGTCAGCTTCATTTCCCATTAGCACCTGCACATCGGTCACCCGCGGCTTGCCGTGGGTCAGCGTTCCGGTTTTGTCAAAGGCCACATGGGTAACCCGCGCCGCCGCTTCGATCACCGCGCCGCCCTTCATCAGCAACCCATTGCGCGCCCCGGCGGACAGTGCTGAGGTGATTGACGCAGGCACCGAAATCACCAGCGCGCAGGGGCAGCCGATCAGCAGCAAAGCCAGCGCCCGATAGATCCATTCGTCCCAACCGCCGCCGAAGGCGAGCGGCGGCACCACGGCAACCAGAGCGGCCATGCCGACCACGGCAGGCATGTAGACGCGGCTGAACCGATCAATGAAACGCTCGGTCGGCGCACGGACGCTTTCGGCCTCTTCCACCAGCCGCACAATGCGGGCGATGGTGTTGTCCGCGGCGGCCTTGGTGACGCGCACGCGCAGCAGCGCTTCTGTGTTGATCGACCCGGCAAAGACATCCGCGCCCGGTTCTTTAAGGCGCGGCACGCTCTCCCCGGTAACGGGGCTTTCGTCGACGCCCGAAGTGCCGCTGACCACCTCGCCGTCACAGGGCACCCGGTCCCCAGGGCGCACCTGCACAATCTGGCCGACGCTGAGTGCCTCTGCCGCCACCTCCCGCGTCTTGTTGCTCACCTCAAGCCGCGCCGTTTTCGGCACCAGCTTGGTCAGCGCACGGATGCTGTTGCGTGCCTTCCCAGCAGAGACACCCTCCAGCAATTCGCCGACGGCAAAAAGAAAGACCACCAACGCGGCTTCTTCCGGCTCTCCGATCACGAGCGCACCGCTGGCGGCGATGGTCATCAGCATTTCGATGGTAAAGGGCATGCCCACCTGCGCCATGGCAAAGGCCCGGCGGGCGACGGGGATTAACCCGATCAACGTGGCGATGACAAAGGCCCAGTGCGAAACCTCAGCCGGCAGGACAAGCCGCGATGCCCATGCCGCTGCGAGCAAGGCACCGCTGCCGAGGACCAAGCGGCCTTTCATAGTTTGATACCAAGCGGGGTCTGGTGTCTCTTCGGGCGCAGAGTCCTGAGGCACGGCCCCTGCCCCACCGATCACCGCATCGTCCGGCAGGATGAAACCGCCCTTGGGCCTCTCTGCCTTTGACCCCTTCGGAGAGATGCCAAAACCGATGCCCCGCACGGCTTTCTCGATACGCTCGGGCGAAGTCTCTCCCTCATCCAGCGTTAGGCGCAGCCGTTCGGACATCAGCGCGACATCAACATCCGCGACCCCCGGCAAGCGCTCCACCGCGCCACGCACCTTGGCCGCGCAGGCGCCGCAGTCCATCCCCGTGACGCGCCATTCCCGTTGTGCGGTGTTTCCGTCCGCCATCTCTGTTTCCAATCCAATTCACAGTCAGGAGCAGAGATACAACCTACAGCAACTGTAGCTTCAAGCGCTTTTCGAAGATTTTTTTTAGCCCAGCCAAACGTCAAGAAATAGCATAAGCACCAGCCCAATCGCCAAACCGAGCGTCGCCTTGTTCTGATGCCCGCTGCGATGGGTTTCGGGAATGATCTCATGGCTGATGACGTAAAGCATCGCCCCAGCGGCAAAGGCCAGCCCCCAAGGCAACAACGGCTCAGACAGTGCGATGATCCCGGCGCCGAGCAGACCGCCGATTGGTTCAACCATCCCGGTGAGGGCCGCAATGCCCCATGCGCGGCCTTTGGAGTAACCTTCGCCTAAGAGCGCCACCGCAACTGCGAGCCCTTCGGGTGCATTTTGCAACCCGATACCGAGCGCCAGTGCCATGCCGCCCGACAGCCCATCCGCGCCGAAGCCCACACCAACGGCCAGACCTTCGGGGAAATTGTGGATCGTGATCGCAATGATGAAAAGCCACACCCGTCGAAGCGATGCCGCCGCTGGCCCCTCTCGGCCCGTCTTGAAGTGTTCATGCGGCAGAAGCTCGTTCATGAGGGCCACGGCCCCCATGCCAAGCAAGATCGCCACACAAACGATCGCGGCAGGCGTGGCCTCGTTGTCATACCGCAGACCTGCTGCATCCAGTGCCGGGATGATGAGCGAAAAGAAAGACGCCGCCAGCATCACCCCCGCGGCAAACCCCAACGACAGGTCGCGCGTTGCCCGCGACGGGGTGCGCCCAAAGAGCACCGGCACGGCCCCCACGGCGGTCATAGCCCCCGCAGCCAGACTGCCGAGAAATCCGAGCATCAATGGTGACATCGTCTCCAAGGGGGAATCCTTCCTCAACATCTGCTATGTGCAGCCGTCGACGACATAGTCCGCCGGGCCATTCGGCCAAGCCTATGGGAAGGATCGTGCTCCGTCCACTTGCGCCAAACCACCGAGCAACCTACAGAGACTATAGGTTATAGGAGGCTCAGACATGCTCGCCATCGGCACACTCGCAAAACGCACCGGCACCAAGGTGCAGACGATCCGGTATTACGAGCAGATCGGCCTTATGCATGAACCCGGCCGAACCGAAGGCGGCCAACGGCGGTATGGCGATGCCGAATTGGACCGCCTCTCCTTCATCCGCCATTCCCGCCAGCTCGGCTTCTCGCTGGAGGCGATCCGAGAGTTGCTGGACCTTTCTGATACGCCCGACCGGTCCTGTGCGCAGGTCGATGCCATCGCCCAAAAACAACTTCGCCAAGTCGAGGCACGCCTTGTGCGGCTCGAAGCCCTCCGCGTTGAGTTGCAACGCATGATCGGTGCCTGCAATGCGGATCGGGTGGCCGACTGTCGCATCCTTGAGGTGCTGCGCGACCATGAGGAATGCCTTGCCGATCACGGGGCCACCGCCTGATGCCCGCCGCCTTGCTCTATCCGCTTGCGGCATTGGCTGAGATCGTCGGGTGTTTTGCGGTCTGGGCGTGGTGGCGCGGCGCATCGCCGCTGTGGCTGGTGCCGGGGCTGCTGAGCTTGGCGTTGTTTGCGGGGTTACTGGCTTTGGTCGAAGCCGGGTTCGCCGGGCGCGCTTTTGCGGCCTATGGTGGCATCTATATCGCGGCATCGCTGGTGTGGATGTGGGCTGTAGAAGGGCAGCGGCCTGATCTTTGGGATGCTGCCGGGGCGGGCCTCTGCATTCTTGGCGCAGCGTTGATTATTCTTGCGCCCCGCGCCGGATAGGCTGCCGACCCTTCTGAAAGGACCGGCAGCCACGCGGTTTAGCTGGCGTCTTTGAATTCGTCGTATTCGCCGCGCACCTGAACGGTCACCGTCACTTCGGTCTTGTCACGGTTGCGCCAGAACCAGCCGTGTTCACCTGCGAAACCGGCGGTGATTTCGCCCTCTTCGCCTGTCGAGCCGCGGCCCTTTTCATAGGTCTCGGACTGGCCCGAACCATGACCGTGCAGGTCAAAGTTCACGCGCCCCCCTTCGACCAACATGACATATTCCGCGGTCTGGCCTTCTTCCATCACCAACTTCCACTCGGCAGACTCGCCCGGTGCCAGCGTGAAGGTGATTTCATCACGCCATTCATCGGCGGGCTCAGAGACCACCTCTTCGGCATGGGCGGCACCGACGAAGACGCTGAAGATATCGTTCATCAGGCTGGATTGCTCTTGGGTCACAAGCGCGCCCTGCTCTTCCAGCGCTTTGATCCGGTCCGCTTCGGCCTCTGCGGCAAGCTGGCTTTTGATCTCGCCCATTTCTGCCAGACCGAGCACGCCGCCGATCCCGGTGGGGTCGATGTCGTATTCCGCGGGCAGCACAACGGTCACGAGGATCACTGCGGCACTGGCAGCAGCAATGGCGGTGGAGCGGATGAGCTGAGCGGATGTGGGCAATTCGTTGAGGCTTGGTTTTTCTGCGTTGAACATGTGGTTCTCCTATTTGCTTAAGCGGCTACGAAATAGCCGGTGATTTGAAGGCCCATGAGGATGAACCCCAGTGCCATCATGATGACGTTTGCGGTGTAGGCTTGGCGGAAGAAATTGGGTGATCTCCGCCAAAATCCCATGACGATAAGGATGACGGCGAGCGCCATCAGCTGGCCCATCTCGACGCCCACATTGAACGCCAGAAGGTTGGCCAAAAGGCCGTCCGGGGCGATCTCGTAGTCGAGAAGTTTGGTGGCCAGACCGGTGCCGTGGAAGAAGCCGAAGATCAGCGTGGCGACCTTGGTATTGGGCTGCACGCCGAACCAGCGTTGATAAGCGCCAAGGTTGTCGAGCGCCTTATAGACGACCGACAGACCGATGATGGCATCAACGATATAGGCGTTGATGCCCCAGCCGAACCAGACACCCGCCAGCATCGTCGTCGAATGCCCCACAGCAAAGATGCTGACATAGATGCCTACGTCTTTCATCTTGTAGAGAAAGAAGACGACGCCAAACAAAAACAGGATGTGGTCGTAACCCGTCACCATATGTTTGGCGCCAAGATACATGAAGGGAATGATGTTCACCCCCCAGATCTCCTGAATATAGCCCGCATCCCCGGGCGTGACGTTATGTGCCAAGGCATAGCTTGCGCTCTGAATGAGCAAGGTAACTGTGACAGGGGACAGGATCGCGATCCGGCCTGCGCCAAAATCGGTCCAAACCCGTGGGACTGTGTTCATGGATTGAACTCCGCGTATGTGATTTGTGAGGAATGGGAGCGCCAGTGGCGCGGCCAGTCACACGCGTGGCGGTCGTTCGATCAGGTAGACTCTTAAGGTATTTGCAGAAGCGGCACTGAGCCGCCAAGCGGCCCTGTAGACATCGACGGGTTGCGCGGCCAAGGCGCGGCCAAGCACCACCGCTTGGCTATGATCATGGTCCGCACTGTCGTGGCTGTGCCCATGCATGGCCCAAGCAAGGTCTTCTTCTAACCCGTGAGAGTGCCCGTGATCCGCGATCATCTGTTCATGTTCTTGAAGAACATCCAGCAGGGCAGGAACATGGGAGGAGGTCGGCACTACGGACCAGACAAGCACGGCCACACAGAGAAGCATCGCAAAAGCGGCTTGCCCAGTTGTCCGTAGAAAAGTCATCTGTCCTGTCTGCCCTCTCGTCAATTGCGCGGCGCTTTTCGCCGTCTTGCTCTATCCCCCCGAGGGGGATACGGTCTTACTATGTCAGATACCCATATTCATGCAAGTCATCCCGCCCTCATCGCCCGGCTGAAACGTGCCGATGGGCATCTGCGTGCGGTGATCGCGATGTTGGAAGCAGGCAAGCCTTGCGTCGACGTGGCGCAGCAGCTTCAGGCCGTTGAGAAGGCTGTGACCAACGCCAAACGCGTGTTGATCCATGACCACATCGACCATTGCCTTGAGGTCGATGGCTCCGAGCGTGACCGCGCCGAGCTTAAGACAATCACCCGTTACCTCTAAGGGCATTATGCTGGGTGTTCTTTCGGATCGCACCTACAGGCATCTGTTCCTTGCCCAAATTGTCGCGCTTCTTGGCACCGGCTTGGCAACGATGGCGCTTGGCCTTCTGGCCTATGATCTGGCCGGGGATCGGGCCGCGATGGTGCTGGGCACGGTCTTTACGATCAAAATGGTGGCCTATGTCGGCATCGCGCCAATTGCTGGCGCCTTTGCCGAGCGTCTGCCGCGCCGCGCTCTTTTGGTCACGTTGGACGTGGTGCGGGCTGCGGTGGCCTTGGCCCTCCCTTTCGTGACCGAGGTTTGGCAGATCTATGTCCTGATCTTCTTCCTGCAATCAGCCTCGGCGGCCTTTACGCCGACCTTTCAGGCAACCATCCCTGACGTGCTGCCGGATGAGGCGCGCTATACCAGAGCGCTGTCCTTGTCCCGCTTGGCCTATGATCTGGAGAACATCATCTCGCCCGCGCTGGCCGCTGTGCTGCTGACGGTGATGAGCTACAACACCCTGTTTCTTGGGACGGTCGTAGGGTTCGGGGCCTCGGCGCTGCTGGTGCTGACGGTCGTCCTGCCCGGCCCCAAAGCGACAGTCCCGCGCGGGATTTATGATCGCACCACGCGGGGGCTTCGGATCTACCTCGCAACACCCCGGTTGCGCGGGCTGCTGGGGCTGAACCTCGCGGTGTCGTCTGCGGGCGCGATGGTTTTGGTGAACTCGGTCGTGCTGGTGCGGGGGCAACTGGGCCTTGATGATGCGGCACTGGCTTGGTCAATGTTTGCCTTCGGGGCTGGCAGCATGAGCGCGGCGCTGGTTCTGCCCAAAGTGCTGGACAGATTTCCCGACAGACCCGTCATGCTGACAGGGGCTTGGCTGATGGTCGCGGCTCTGTTTGGGATCGCAGCGGGCATTATAGGTTTCGGCTTATCTTGGCCCCTTCTGCTGGCGATCTGGCTGCTCATCGGCCTGGGCAATTCCGCGGTTCTGACCCCGTCGGGCCGTCTCTTGCGCCGATCGGCCCAGCCGGAAGACCGACCTGCTGTATTTGCAGCGCAATTTGCGCTGTCCCATGCCTGTTGGCTGATCACTTATCCTTTGGCAGGTTGGACCATGACCGCATTCGGAACGGTTCCAGCGCTGATACTGTTGGGGAGCTTAGCCGCGCTCGGGATCGTAGCAGCTCTGCGCTTTTGGCCCGCTGACGTGTCGGACAACGCGGGCGTGTCTCGCACTAAGTTCTGAATATGATGGGCCCGCGCCCAACTCATTGCGGATGAACTCTGATCAGTCGACAGGCTCTTTCGTCGTGACCTTCGGGTCGAGTGCGCCGCCCGATGCTGGGCCGCGAACCGGCTGGATCAGCATGCGATCAAGCCAGAGGTCGCGGCGCGTGCGGAACTGCTCGATCCCGATCTCCATCCCTTCATGCCCCTTGGCGGGCTGGGCAACATATGTTCCCAAAAGATGGTCCCACCACGGCAGGTTGAAACCGTAATTCGAGTTGGTCTCACGTGGGTCGACGGAATGGTGAACACGGTGCATGTCAGGGGTCACCACAAAGAGGCGCAGTATCCGATCCACCGGGCGCGGCAGGTTGATGTTGGCGTGGTTGAACATCGCGGTCGCGTTCAAGACC
Organism: Sulfitobacter sp. 1A13679; assembly: GCF_043557115.1. Lineage (NCBI taxonomy): Bacteria > Pseudomonadati > Pseudomonadota > Alphaproteobacteria > Rhodobacterales > Roseobacteraceae > Sulfitobacter > Sulfitobacter sp. 1A13679. The sequence goes on along the minus strand of NZ_JBIFFO010000019.1, from coordinate 83,451 downwards.
ACCTCAAACAGCAGCACTGCCACGGCGGGCGGGCCGAGGGCGGCGACCACCGCGAGCTTGATGCCCATCGAGATGAGGATTTCAACCGGGTGGAACCGCAACCCCGTTGTCGCGTCGAAGTCGAGATCGGCGTGATGCATGCGGTGCAGCCGCCAGAGGCCGGGGACCGCGTGGAACATCACGTGCTGTAGGTAGATCGCCAGATCAAGCAGCAGCATTGAGGCGGTAATTGCCACCCAGACGGGCAAGTCAAAGTTATTAAAGAACCCCCAGCCCCGTTCCTCGGCCATGACGGCAAGGCCGACCGCTACGATCGGAAATGAAAGCCGCAAGATGATTGTGTCGACGGCCACCAGCGCGAGGTTGTTCGTCCAACGGATCACCCGCGGGATCTCCCGCCGACGCCGCGGCGCCGCGACTTCCCACAGGGCCATCGCCACAAGCACACCCAGAAAGGCAGCAAGGCGGATCATGGGTTCGGCAGAGAGAAAGGTCTCAAACATCAAAAGAAGCTTTCCGGATTGTCTGGCACAGCAAAATAGCTAACATTCAAGCAACTGATTGAATGAAGTTATCGTTAGGAGACCCGCGATGTCAATGAGCCCGAAGGCCGCGCTGCTTGAAGAATACACACGGGTCGCACGCGCGCTCGCGGCACCAGCGCGCCTATCGATCCTTGAGCAACTCGCACAGGGCGAGTGCGGCGTGGAAGCGCTTGCAAAGAAAACCCGTCTGACCTTTGCCAATTGTTCTCAACATCTTCAGCATCTGCGCAGGGCTGGGCTCGTCACCAGTCGCCGTGAGGGCAAGGCCGTGATTTACCAGCTATCCGACAGTAAGACGCTGGAATTGATGGACCTCCTTCGCATCATCGCCGAGCGAAATCTGGCGCAGGTCGAGCACATCCTTCGCGGCCTCACTGGCGAAGATGACGCGCCCGAACCGATCGACCGCGCAGAACTGGCAGCCCGCCTCGCACAAGGTTCGGTCACAGTGCTCGATGTCAGACCTTGGGACGAATACGCCGCCGGTCACATTCCCGGGGCGCGCAATGTGACTTTGGCAGCGTTGGATGAGATTCTTCCTTCACTGGCGCCAGATGCCGAGATTGTCGCCTATTGCCGCGGGCCTTACTGCGTCTACGCCCACCAAGCCGTCGCGGCCCTGCGCGCGCAAGGTCTCAACGCGCGACGACTCGCAGGCGGCCTGCCAGAATGGCGCAAAGATGGACGCCCGGTTGTTGAAGCTGAAAGGTGAGCTGTCGTTGGAAACTCTATCACGAAGGACGCAAGCTGCTGTTTGAGCGGTGAAGGCAAGCCCGCCAGGTAACCGCTGCCCTTTCAGAAATGCGCAGCAAGACCGACAAGAACGACGCGCGTGAGATCGCCCATGTCCTGCGCACTGGCTCGTTGAGCTCGGTGCACACAAAGAGCCGGGAAGCGCATAGTGTGCGAGCCTCGCTCAGCACCCGCAAAGCGTTGTTGAAAAAGACGATTAATCTCGCCACTGAAGTGCGCGGTCTGCTAAATATCTTTGGCTTCCGACTTCCCAAGACTGTGAAGCATGGCCGCTTTGACGATCTCGTCCGCCCGATGATTGAAATGGATGAGGTTCTGGCAAATGCGATTATTTTACTGCTCCATTTACGCCGGGTCTTGGGGCATGCAACTAATGCGAACCAAAGGACGTTGCCGCGCCGTTGTCGCGGTAGCCAGAAAGTTGGCCGCCCTGCTGCATAGAATGTGGACAGATGGCACCGAGTCCGGTCCGGCAGAGGTGAAGGGTCCAGCATAACCTGATCAGCCACCGTGCAAAGCTGGACGAGGTCTGTGGAAGAAGCCGAAAATGACTCCTGCGCAACGAGAAGCGCGTCCCTTAGCAAGGCTCTCCGCTGCCAATCCGACACATGCGTGCTGCGATGCCCGACGGCATCAACCAGTCTGCGAAGGTAAACGTGACCCGGATGAGCGACAATGATCCACAAGAAAGAAGCAGCCGAGCTGGACCCAAACGCCCAATTAGAGAAGCCGTCATTCAGGATCTTCGCAGCGAATGTCGGCATGCTTCGGAAAACACTTGAAAAGGTAGGCCAAAACGTCTCCCAACACGGCTTGTCGGTTAAACCGATCTGGATATGTCAGAATGTTCAGCCACAATCCGTCAAACAATCCCTCAAGAGTTCGAGAAACCTCGTCAGAGGCAACATCCCTGTAGCCCCCTTCGTCTACAATTTCAGCACACAATTGCATTGTGATCCTCTGGCGTTCTAAATCCTCTTCACCAGAGGACTTTCGGTAGGCCTCCCGATGCCGCGCCTCGCCGAAGAAGGCGAACCAAACGGCAAGCTTGCGACGGTTGCAGATACGAGGGTGGAACTGCGCCTCTACGATGGCGCGCAGCTTTGCCATAGGATCAAGATCGCGTCGCTTGGATTTTCTGATCCACAGGTCGCGATGCTCATCCGCAAGATGCCGCACGGTCGCAAGCAAAAGCGCGTCTTTGCTTGTGAAGTGAAAGTTGACCAACCCAAGGGACAGCCCCGCTTCTTGCGTCACCCGATTGAGCGTTGTGCCGGAGATCCCGAATTTACTGATTGAGGTGATCGTCGCATCAATCAACTGCTGACGCCGCACCTCAGGACTGGCCGTGCGCGACGGGGTTTCAGGCGAAGCAGGGGCAGACATTTGCGCCTCCATTGAATGACCATTCAATCATTCTCTTGCTTTCTACCTCGGGTCAAGTCAGGCTTTTGATCAAATCTTTCGGATTCGAGAAGAGGTTCCACGATGACTACATCCCTTCCCACCCAAGCGCAGGTCGTCATTATTGGGGGCGGCTCTATCGGTTGTAACATCGCATACCATCTCACCGAACTGGGCCTGACCGACGTGGTCGTGCTGGAGCGTGACAAGCTGACCTCTGGCACCACTTGGCACGCCGCGGGGGAGATTGTGCCAGCGGTGTTGGGCGCGGAATGGGAATGCAAGCTTTACTTGCATGGACGCAATTTGATCGCGGGGCTGGAAGCCGAAACAGGACAGGCCACCGGCTGGCGCGAGGTGGGGTATATCCAACCCGCTGACACGCATGAGCGGATCGAAGAGATGCGCCGGGGCGCCGCCTTTATGCGTCTGCAGGGGATCGAAGTGCATGAGATTTCGCCCAAAGAGGCCGCAGAGCGTTTCCCCATCGGCGACTTTTCCAACACCCTTGCTGCCTTTTGGTATCCCAAGGAAGGCCGCACCAACCCTGTCGACACCACCATGGCTCTCGCACGCGGCGCGCGCAATCGCGGGGCGAAGGTGTTTGAGGATATCGCAGTAAAAGACATTCTAACCCGCGATGGCCGCGCGGTCGGCGTGCGCACGGACCAAGGCGACATCGCCGCAGAACATGTGGTCATTGCTGCTGGCATGTGGTCGCGTCAGATCGGTGCGCAGGCAGGGCTGAACCTACCGCTTCAGGCGGCGGAGCATTACTACCTTATCACTGAGCAGATAGAAGGGCTGCCGCGCGACCTGCCGCTGCTCGAAGACCCGCACAACTGGTCCTATTACCGTGAGGAGGTCGGCGGCCTGCTCGTAGGGCTGTTTGAGCCGGACGCGGCCCCTTGGATGGTCGACGCCATCCCCGAGGGGTTCTCCTTTGGCGAGATCGAGGCCGATTGGGAGCGCATGGCCCCGCATCTGGAAGCCGCTTTCAAACGCGTGCCATCGGTGGCTGAGGCGGGTGTGCGCAAGTTCTTTTGCGGCCCGGAAAGCTTTACCCCCGACCTTGCGCCGCTGGTGGGCGAAGCGCCGGGGTTGGGCAACTGCTGGGTGGCTGCGGGGATGAATTCGCTGGGTATCCTTTATGGCCCCGGCATCGGCAAGACTTTGGCCCATTGGATCGTTGAGGGACACTGCCCCGTCGATCATACCGCCTTTAACGTTGACCGATTTGCCGATGGCAGTCACAATACCCCCGCATTTCGCCGCGCCCGGACGCCGGAACTTCTAGCGAAGAGTTTTGGCGCGCATTTCCCCAACGACAGTTTCAAAACCGCCCGCGGGCTCAAACGGTCGCCGCTTTATGACCGGCTCAAGGCTGCGGGGGCGTATTTCAGCGAAAGCCACGGTTGGGATCTGCCGGACTGGTTCGCCCCGTCGCCTGCACAGGCACAGATCGACACCTATAGCTGGGGCCGACAGAATTGGTTTGGCTGGCACGCCGAAGAGCACCGCGCCGCCCGCGAGGATGCGATCCTGATGGACATGAGTTCGATGTCAAAGTTCCTCGTCCAAGGGCGCGACGCCTGCGCGCTGCTCGATCGGCTCAGCGGCAACACCATCGATGTCGCGCCGGGGCGCGTGGTCTATACCGCTTGGGCAAACACGGCGGGCGGGTTTGAGGCAGACCTCACCGTCACTCGCATTGCGCAGGACCGCTTTATGGTGGTGGTCGGCGAAAACAGCCACGGCCATACAGAGACATGGATGCGGCGCCACATTGGCCCGGATGAATTCGTGACAGTAACCGACGTGACCGACGGCATTACGCAGATCAACCTGCACGGCCCCAAAGCCCGCGATATTCTGGCCAAGGTCAGCACGGCGGACCTGTCGAACGACAGCTTCCCTTTCATGTCAGCCGCCCATATCGATGTCGGCCTGTTCCGCGTCTATGCCCTGCGGGTGACCTATGTTGGCGAGTTGGGCTGGGAGTTACATGTGCCGAGCCTCCATGCGGTTCAGGTCTATGACCTGCTCGTAGAGGCAGGCACAGAGCACGGCCTGCGCAACGCCGGTATGCAAACGCTGTCCTCGCTGCGGTTGGAGAAGGCCTATCGTGATTTCGGCATCGATGTGGACAACACCGACAACCCTATAGAGGCGGGGCTCGGCTTTGCCGTGAAATTGAATAAGCCGGATGGTTTCATCGGCAGAGACGCCCTCGCAGAGATCAAGGCGGCAGGCACCCCAAAGCGGCGCATGCTCCAGTTTCTGCTGAGCGATCCTGAACCCTTGATGCATGGGAACGAGATCATCCATCTGAATGGCAATCCAGTGGGATATATCCAGATTGGCGCTTACGGCCATAGTTTGGGCGGCGCGGTTGGGATCGGCTTTGTCGAAACGGCTGAGCCGATGACAGCGGACGTCGTCAAGACTGGTAGATGGACGATTGAAATCGCGGACAGCCACATTTCGGCAGACGCCTCTCTGAAACCTCTGCTTGATCCCACTATGGAGCGTGTGAAGAAGTAGGACCGTTTGAGGCATCGTCAAGTTGTGGGGCATCTCAATAGCCGGTACGTGGGGGCATGACCAAACCCAAGCAATCTGGGGCCTTTTCAGGCCATCGCTTTCCTCCTGAGATCATCGCATACGCCGTCTGGGCCTATTATCGGTTCTCCATGAGTTTGCGTGATGTTGAGGACCTGCTCGCTGCACGCGGTGTTGTGGTCAGCTACGAGACCATCCGCGCATGGGCCACCAAATTTGGATCACAATATGCTAGGGTGATCCGCCGAGACCGCCCCAAAGTGGCGGATAAATGGCACCTGGACGAAGTTGTCCTTCCAATGAACGGGCAGAAGTATTGGCTGTGGCGCGCTGTTGATAGCAATGGCGACGTGCTGGACATCCTCGTTCAGTCTCGGCGCAATAAACAGGCTGCAAATCGGTTCTTCCGCAAACTGTTCAGGGCGTTTGGTCAACCACGAGTTGTCGTCAAGGACAAACTCCGGAGCTACGGAGCCGCCCTGAAAAGCCTTGCTCCGGGAATAGAGCACCGCAACCATAAGGGTATCAACAATCGATCCGAAGGATCACACAGGCCGACCCGACGGCGAGAAAAGATCATGGGAAGATTCAAATCGCCAAAACAAGCCCAGCAATTTCTTTCCGTTCATGATCAGGTCCAAACCATCTTCCGTCCGCGCCGCCATACACTTTCACCCGCTGCCTATCGCCAAACCAGAGCCGATGCCCATTGGATTTGGGACGACATCACGCGTGATTTGCAGGCCGCCTAAGATCTAGCGCCCGACTTACGCTGCCAGAAACACCAATAACTTGACGATGCCGCCGGTCCGACCGGCCGCCAGTAAGATTGCACCGAAACACTGCATCACCGGGCTTATCAATCTCGTGATGGATATAGACCGACTGGCCAAACCAAGGATGCCATCGATAAAGAACCTCCCGGCATTCGATAACGTGGGTGTTCTGGCGTGCTGTTGTATAACGACAACCACCCACACAGCGGCCTAAGATGGCGCTCGCCTCGCGAGTTCATCAAGGCCAAAACCGAAACCGCTTAGGTGTCCGGTGAAACGGGGGCCGGTCCATGACGGAACGGGGGAAGCGAAAGCCCTTCAGGCGAAGCTGTGAAACTTTGCTAATCATGGCCGAGGGCTAAGCATGCAACCGAAGCACGTCAATAACCTGACAAAGTCCAACAGGTTATTCTGAACATTTGCCTGTTCCAATGGTTAGGTTCAGGTTAGATCCAGTCTATGTCTGATTTATCTATAAAACCCGCAGCGATTGCTGACATTCTTGCAGAAGAAATCATCAGGGGCGACATTGCTCAGGGTGCTCGGCTTGCTCAGGATCGCATCGCTAAACGCTTCAAGTGTAGTCATGTGCCTGCTCGAGAGGCGCTTCAGCGCCTTGTGCAGATGGAGCTTGCGACCTTCATCCCCAAGCGCGGTGTCCGAGCGTTTGCTTTAACTGACGCAGATCAGGACGATATTCTTGAGATGAGACTTGCGTTGGAACCACTGGCTTTGACGAAAGCGGTTGCCAACATTACGCCTATGGCCCTCCAAGAGATGGAGCAATTTCGACTTGCTTGCGATAAAGCAAAAGATCCGATCTCTTGGGAGAAAGCCAACCGACAGTTTCATTTGGAAATTTTAAAGCCCTGTTCGCGGCCCCTTATTCTGGGACGCATCAAACAGCTTCAGCGACTTTCCGCACGAAGGTTTCACGCCAGATGGCGCGAGACGTGGCAAAGCACCTCGGACAAAGATCATGTCGCGATCCTCCAGGCGATGGAGCGGCGCGATGCAAAAACCGCGTCGACGATCCTTAGGCGGCACCTCTTGCGCGGTTGAACTTGGGCATCCCTTGTAAATTATCTATAATTATTATACTTTATGATTCTTGAAGAGTTTTAATAGATAAATCAGGGAAGCCTCTTAATGACCTTATCCACAAATGCAGTGGCCCACAGCCATCTCAACGCATTCAATGTGCAGAGCTATACGGTGCCGTGGAAAGTGGCTGCCGTCCTTCTCGGCACCCTTTTCCTAACGGTCTCGTCCTATATCGAAGTTCCGATGATCCCCGTTCCGATTACCATGCAAACCTATGCGGTCATGCTTATCGGCGCTTTGTACGGCTGGCGGCTAGGTGGCCTCACAATTGTCGCTTGGCTAATTGAAGGGGCGCTTGGTTTACCGGTTCTGGCCGGGGGAGCAGCCGGAGCGCAGCATTTCCTAGGTGCAACAGGCGGTTATCTCTTTGCCTTTCCTGTAGCCGGCATGGCTGTCGGATGGTTGACGACACGAGGCTGGGACGGTCGGCACGTTTGGATGTCATTTGTTGCGATGCTCATCGGCAACGCTATCTGCCTTATTTTGGGTGCCGCATGGCTTGCCCTGCTGATCGGTGCAGAACAGGCCATCATGCTTGGAGTCGTTCCCTTTGTTATTGGTGGGATCCTCAAGTCTGGTCTTGGGGCGATGACGCTTAAGCTGTTGTCGCGCGAAGGCCACCATACTGCCGAATGACAGTTTACCTGCGTGCTCATCACCTCCTTTGTATTCTTACCTATATCGGCAAGGGGTACAGCCCCGCCTTCACAAACAACATGACTGTGATCGCGGGGCGCATTTTAACCGGAGAGATGATCCAGATCGTAGAGGGGCCAGATGATATCTGCGCCCCGCGTTGGGCAGAAAATGACGCGCATTGCCGTGACGACAGTATTCATCATCGAGACCGGCAGGCCGCAAAGGATGTGGGCCAGATACTGCCATTACAGATCGGTCCGGGCGCAAAGCTCTGTTTAGATACATATGCCCTGAAACGACTCCGGGCAGCGTTCACACAACACCAGATTAGGTCCGCCTGCATCGATTGCCAGTGGGAAAACCTTTGCACCAGCATTGCTACGAATGGTTATAGCGGGGCAGTGGTGTGAACGCACTTTGCTTAGTGGTACACAAGACCCATATTTGCGTCGGGCTCGCAAAATACATCGTTTTGCAAATTGTGAGCTCCGTTCGGCCCTCCGGCGAGCTCAGCCGAACACATGCCGATCACCAAATCCGCCTGACCGGCGGCCGCGATATCGGTAGAGGTCGCGAGCAGCGCTCGGGCCTGCTGCGCCTGCGGGGCACTCATCCGCTCTTTCTCGACCGCCCGGTCGAAATAGCGCGCCACACGCGCCTCCAATGCTGCCAGTGCCTGCGCCGATGACGACGATGGTATTAATCTCCATTAGGACTCACCTGCTGCTTTTGCGTACGCCCGTGCCGATGCAGGAACGCATGCACCGCCGAGAAGAGCGAGGGCGCGCGCCGCTCAGCGTTGATGAAATGGGTGCCGTTGCCGATTTCGAGATACTGTTTCTCGGCCGTGCCTAACCGATCGAAAAGCGCGAGCATGTCGCTGCGGGTCGACGTGGGATCCTGGGTGCCCCGGACCAGCAGCGTAGGGCAGTCGATCTTGCCGGGATCATAGATCGGCCGACCGCTGTAGCACTCCCACAGATCGACCAGCGTGCCGTTGGGCACGCAGAAGCCCGGCGGCGTTATGGTCAAGGCGGTGGGATCGTCCTGTAGGCTGACGCGGGCCAGCTCTTGCAGCACTGTTTCCTCGCGCCAATCGTCGCTGCCGAAAGGAAGCTGTGCGTCCCAGCGGCGGCGCATATCCTCAGCGGTGATCCGTCTAAAGGGGCCTAGCGGGCGGCGCTGCCCGGGTGTCTGGGGATCGGCAAGCTCGGCCAACCACGCCTCGTTGCGCTCGGCAAAGATGGGGGCGTAGAGCACGAGCGACGCGACCTTGTCGCGCCCAGGCCCGGCGACGTAGCGCGCACTGGTCGTGCTGCCCCAGGACCAGCCGACCAGTGCGGCGGGCCGTCCGTGACGATAAGTGACGAAGTCCATCGCGATGCCGATATCTTCTATGGCTTCAGCCCCCGTGCAGGCCGGGCCCGCGCCGTGTGCGAATGACCGGGCGCGCCAATTAGCATTTCCCGAGCGGCCATAGCCGCGCAAGTCTAGCGCATAGGCCGCAAAGCCCGCCGCAGCGGCGGCCCGGAGCCAGCTAACACCACTGGCGTCGATATCGAACATCCTTCCCGAGAACGTGGCACCATGCACGAACAGGATCGGCGGGCGCTCCGCCGCGTCGCCGCGCGCCGCGAGATGCAGGCGAAGATCGGGATCGCGCGGCGCGGTGAGCCAATGGATGCGCGCCGCACCTGGATTGGCGGTTGCGGCCATTGCGGTCACGCCACCTTTAAAACGATCTTACCGATATGCTCAGATGTCTCCATCCGTGCATGGGCTTCGGCAGCTTTCTCCAGTGGGTAGACCGAGTCCATCACCGGCGCGATACGACCTGCCTCCAGATGAGGCCAAGCCTCTTTCAGCAGCGCCTCGGCGATCATGGCTTTGGCGGCGTCGCTCTGGGGCCGCAGGGTGGAGCCGGTGATCGTTAGCCGCCGGGTCATTACCTGGGTCATATTAAGTTGCATGTCGGCGCCCTGCAGGAAGGCAATTTGGACGAGGCGCCCGTCGTTGGCTAACGCATCTAAGTTGCGCGCCATATAAGGGCCACCCACCATGTCGAGGATAAGCTGGGCTCCACCTTCGGCTTTCATGACCTCGACATAATCTTCCTCGCGGTAGTTGACGGCGCGCTCCGCGCCCAGGGTTCTGCAGGTCTCGCATTTTTCCGGCGAGCCAGCGGTCGCGAAAACCCGTGCGCCGCGCAGTGCGGCCAGCTGGATGGCCGTCGTGCCGATCCCAGACGAGCCGCCATGAACGAGGAAACGTTCGCCTGCCTCCAGACCGCCACGCATGAAGACGTTGGTCCAGACGGTGAAATAGGTTTCGCAAAGCGCCGCGGCCTGCTCCATCGACAGGCCCTCAGGCACCGGCAGGGCGTGGTCGGCATGGGTCACGGCGTATTCGGTGTAACCCCCGCCGGGCAGCAAAGCAGTCACTGCGTCGCCCACCTCCCATCGGGTTACACCCTCACCAATCGCGGCCACATGGCCCGCGCCTTCGAGCCCCGGCAGGGGCGAGGCGTCCGGTGGTGGGGCGTAGTTGCCGGCGCGCTGCAAGGCGTCGGGCCGGTTCACGCCTGCGTGGCTGAGACGGATAAGGATTTGCCCAGGACCGGGCCGGGGCACTGGCCGGGTCGCAGGCTTCAGAACCTCGGGCCCCCCGTATTCGGAGATTTCGACCACGCGCATCGTTTCGGGAAGTTGCATCATTCAGTCTCGGCTTTGGGGCAAGGGCCCTGTGAGTTTGAGAGAGACGGTACCGGCGCCAGCTGGATGGGACCAAAGCCTACGGACCGCACCGTGAGTAGCGGCAGAATTTGCCGCGAGGGCGGGGGGCCGCAAGGAACCCCCGCCGCCATGAGATCAGGCTTTCCCGGTGAGACGCATGAACTCGTGCAAGATTTCGGCAACGCGACCGGAATATTTCGGATCGCGCTCGGCAAACTCGTCCACGACCTCCATCGACTTCACGCGCAGTTCGTCAACCACGGCAGGCTCAAGGGTGGTGATCTCACCGCCAAGCTCTTTGACAAATTCGTCCTTGCGCAGAAGGTCGCGGTGTAGGAAGTGAGCGGAAGCGTCGGCGCTGGTGGCGCGCACAATTTCGTTGAAAGTCGCCTTCAGATCGTCGCCGATGGCCTCCCACTGCTTCATGCCGACCATGACTTCGCCATTGAGCTGGCTGACCAAATCAGGCTGGACGATATATTTGGTCACTTCTTGGAAGTTCATGCCCCAACCGGTAGAGATCGACCCCCAATGCGCGCCTTCGACCACACCGGTTTGCAACGCTTGGTAAAGCTCGCCGCCGGGGATTGACACGGGTGAGGCGCCCATCTTTTCGAACACCATCGCCGCGGTGCCGGTAGACCGAACGCGCCAGCCGTCGAAGTCTTCCTTGGTGACCAACGGACGGTTAGAGTAAAGCGCAAGACCGGCGTAGGAGACCGGGCCCGCCTGATAGATACCCTGCTCAGCATAGGCTTCGCGGATCACGTCGATTGCGCCCATCTCATACATGAACATGTGCATCTCTTCATGGCTGCCGAAGGTACCAATGTTACCGTTAAGATGACCCGCGACGGGGATCCGGCCCATCCAGTAGGACGGGTAGATGAATGCGCTTTCCAGCAGGCCGCGGCGTACGGCGTTGAGCACCTCGCCGGTGGGCACGATGCCATCGTTCTGAACCGGTTCGATGGTCAATTCGCCGCCGGTGGCCTCGGACACGCGGTTGGCAAATTTGACGAAAACATCTTCGTAGTACCAGTTGCCCGTGGGCCAATGGGTCTGCATCCTCCAGGTGATCTTGCTCTGGGCGATGGCGGCCGGTGCGGCCAACATCGAACCGGCACCGGCAGCGGCGCCGGCCGTAAGTAGCTTACGCCGGGACAGCGGTTGCTTGTTGATGGTCATATGTAGTCCTCCACAAGGTTAAGGGGCCGGGCCGCGTCACTCCTCCCGCGGCGCCGGGACTGCCGAAGCGGATCAGAGCCGCTCCGGAAGATCGGTGAAATTCGTGATGATCTGGGGAAACAGGAAGATCAGCGCGCCCGTGGCCAGCATCAGCAGGAAATAGGGGGTGATCGCGCGATAAATCGCGCTGATCGGCGTCTCAGGGCTGAGGATCTTTAGGTAAAAAAGGTTATAGCCGAAGGGCGGCGAAATATACCCGATGCACAGGTTGAGTTGGAACAGAATACAGAACCAAATCGGGTCGAAGCCCAGTTCCACCACGATCGGAAAGAAGATCGGCAGCATCAGCAGAATGATCCCGATGGGGTCTAAGAACATGCCCAGCAACAGCGTCACCGCCTGAAGGATAAGGATCATCATCAGCGGCGAGACGTCTAGCCCACGCAGGAAGTTCTGCATGAAGGTCGTGCCCCCTGCCCCACCGTAAACGGCAATGAAGGCGCTGGCCCCGAAGACGATCCAGATGACCATGCCGGTCATGGCGGCGGTTTCGTAGCTGACTTCCTTGATGTAGGTCCAGTTGAGTTCGCGCCGGATGGCGACCGAGACGATTACGGCAGCGGCACCCACAGCGGCGGCCTCAGTGGGCGTGGCGATGCCAGCGAAGATCGAGATCAGCACCGACAGGATGACCACCAGCGGCAAAAAGACCGAGCGCAGTGCGCCGATCCGTTCGCGCAGCGGCGCCACCTCTGCCGCGCCTGGCGCCAGTTCGGGGCGCATGTAACTGCGGATAGCGATGTAGAGAAGGAATATCCCCAGCAGCAGCAGGCCCGAGATCAGACCACCCAAGAAGAGCCGCCCGACCGACTGCCCGGTCTGCATGCCGATGACGATCAGCGTGATCGAGGGCGGGATCAGAATGCCCAACGTCCCCGATGCACCGATGGTGCCCAGCACGAAGGAGCGGTCATAGCCGCGCTTGTCCATTGCCGGGATTCCGACAAGTCCGGTCGTCATGGTTGAGGCGGCGCAGCTTCCGGTCATGGCCGAAAGCGTCGCGGCAAAGCCAGCGGTGCCCAACAGCAACCCACCATTGGTCCGGCCTGACCAGAGGTAGAAAGCTTGGTAAAGGTCATGAGCAATTTTTGATCGCGCCAGCGCCACGCCGATGAATACGAAGAGCGGGATCGCCGAGAGAAGGATCGACCACATCGCGCCAAACATCGTAGTAACGATGGAATACATGCCGTAGCTGCCAAAGGTCAGCAAGCCGAAGATGACGGCCGTACCGCCCATGGCGAAGGCGAGCGATACACCCGACAGGATGGCTAAGAGGACCATCCCGAACATTCCAATGGTCAAGATTTCAGGGCTCATAGGATTTCGCTCCTTTGGGCTTCGGCGGCGGATTGGGTATCGGCGTCGGGATTGACAAGCAGGACCAGCGCGCGGATCGCTTCGATCACGCCCTGCACGGTGATCAGCACCGCGCCTACGAAGAGTGAGAGCTTGATCGGCCACATCGGGTGCCGCAGCACGCTGTCGTCAAGCTCATTGAACCGCCAAGCGTCCTCAAAGAGCCAGAAGCCCTCCCAGATCAGAACGCTGCCCCAGATGATTAGGAAGATGCAATTGATCAGGTCGAGAAAGGCCGTGAACCGCGGCGAACGGGTGTTGAGCAGCAAGTCCACGCGGACATGGTTGCGGCGGATCAGCGTGTAGGCCCCTACGAGCACAAAATAGGCGCCGAAGATCCGCTGGGTGTAGCCATGGGCCCAAATGGTTGGCGCGCCGAACACGTAACGGGCGACCACTTCCCAGCAGAGCACAACGATGCCGATCCAAATCAGGAACGAGATGGCCTTCCCGATCAAGATGTTGATGTTTTCGATTTGTCTGAGGAGTCTCATGACACCACCTTTCGGGTTTTGGCCCTGGTATCCGGCCCATCGAAACCAGCCGCCTGCACCGCGCGGATGGCGAAGCGCTCGGCAAGCGGGCCGAGCTCGGCCGCTTCATCGGAAGCGGCGCTACCCGCCCGGGCGCGGTCGGCAATCCCCACGAAGATCACCGCAAAGCGAAAGAGCGCGAAAGCGCGGTGGAAAAGGGTGAGTTCCGGTGTCGGGCGGGCATGGGCGTGGTAATGGGCTACGAACTCTTCCCGCGTAGGAATGCCGAGTGCCGCATGATTGAGGCCTAAAATGCCGCCGTATTCATCGGGCGCGGTTTGCCAAGGCATGACGCAGAAACCCAAATCCGCCAGCGGATGGCCAAGGGTCGACAGCTCCCAGTCGAGCACCGCGATGACCCGCGGCTCGGTGGGGTGGAACATCATGTTGCCCAGCCGAAAATCGCCATGGGCGATGGACGCCGCACCGTCGTCGGCAGGCATATTGGCAGGTAGCCAGTCCATCAGCTGGTCGAGCGCGGCGATGCGCGGACCGGGTGATCCGGCATATTGCGCGCTCCAACGCCGCAGTTGCCGTTCGAAATAACCACTGGGCCGGCCATAATCGCCCAAGCCCACCGCGTCGGGGCGCACCGCGTGAAGCCGCGCCAGCGTCTCGGCCATGGAAAGATACATCGCCCGCCGCTCTTCGTGGCTCAGCCCGGGCAACGCGCAGTCCGAAAAGACGCGCCCCTCAAGCCGTTCCATCACGTAGAAGGGTGTGCCCAGAACCTCGGCATCTTCCTCAAGCACCAGCGCGCGGGGAACGGGCACATCGGTCTCCTCCAGCGCGCGAAGTACACGAAACTCCCGCTCGATAGCGTGGGCGCCGGGCAGGATCGGTCCGGTTGGCTTGCGCCGAAGCACCAACCTGCGTGCGCCCCAGTTCACAAAATAGGTGGGGTTCGACTGTCCACCGCTGATCGGCTCGAACGTCAGCGTGGCGTCGGGTCCGCCGTCTTCGGGAAAATGACGACTTAGCCAGTCGCGCAGGGTCGTAGCATCAAGGCCGCTCATTGAGTCACCATCCGCTTGGCGGTTTCCCGCAACAGGAATTTCTGAATTTTGCCGGTCGCGGTCTTAGGCAACTCACCAAAGACGATGCGCCGCGGGCGCTTGAAGCCTGACAGGTGTTGTCGGCAGAACCCGACGAGGTCGGCTTCGGTCAGGGCAGAGCCCTTGCGCGGCTCAACGAAGGCCCAGGGGGTCTCCCCCCATTTCTCATGCGGGGCGGCGACAACGGCGGCGAGCAGCACATCGGGATGCTTGTGCAGCACCGTCTCTACTTCGATGCTGGAAATGTTTTCTCCGCCCGAGATCACCACGTCCTTCGCACGATCGCGGATCTCGATCTGTCCGTCGGGATGGCGCACGGCCACGTCCCCAGTGTGCAGGAAGCCGCCGGCAAAGGCTGCTTCTGTTGCCTCGGGATCGCGGTAGTAACCGGCCATAACCGTGTTGCTGCGCAGGACAATCTCGCCCTCGCTCTGCCCGTCAAAAGGAACTTCCTGTCCGGCCTCATCGACGATAGCGATACCGGCGGTAGTGTTGTGGCGGTAGCCCTGTCGCGCCAACATAGCGGCGCGCTCATCGACCGTGCCGGGAGCGTCCGCGCCGGGATCATTAAGCGTGGCAGGACCGTAGCTCTCGGTCAGGCCGTAGCCGTGAACCAAGTCGAATCCCCGCTCCTCCATCCCCGCCAGAAGCGTGGGCGTGGGCGCCGCGCCGCCGGTCATCACCTTCACGCGGCTCGACGGCGCGTGGCCCCCGTGATCGAGGATCATGTAAAGCACCACCGGCGCGCAGCACATGTGGCTGACCTGATGACGGCCGATCAACTCAAGGATGGGGACCGGGTCCACATGCTCCAGACAGACATGCAGGCCGCCAGCGGCTGTCACGCCCCAAGTGTGGCACCAACCATTGCAGTGGAACATCGGCAGCGTCCAGAGATAGCGCGTCTCGCTGGTGAAGCCGAGCATCGTCACGTTGCCGACCGCGTTCAGATAGGCACCACGGTGCGTGCAGACGACACCTTTGGGCCGCCCCGTGGTCCCGGATGTATAGTTAAGTGCAATAGCTTGGGTCTCGGAGGCGATATTCGCGAACCAGTCCAGCGCCGGCGCTTCACCTTCGAATAGATCAAGCCCCGTGCCGTCGCCGGGTCGGTCGCAAACCATCGTTACGGGGGTCGCCACACCCTCAAGCGCGGGCGCCGTACGCGCCTCGCACAGGACGAGCTTGCTGCCCGCGTGATCAAGGATATAGGCGATCTCCTCACCGGCGAGACGCGTATTGAGTGCATTGAGCACCGCGCCGAGCGCCGGCACGGCAAAATGCGCGGCGAGCATTTCGGGCCGGTTCGTCAGCATAACCGAAACCACATCGCCGCGCCCCACACCCTGCGCCCTTAACCAATCGGCCATACGGGCGACGATCTGTCGAAATTCGGTGTAATCCCAAGTTCGGTCGTGCCAGGCCACGGCCGGGCGGGTGCCATGCACCTCCACAGTCCGCTCGAGCAGGTCGAGCGGTGTCAGGGGACGGAAATTGGCGGAGCGGGCCGCAAGATGTTGTGCGTCGAACAAGTGGGCACCTCCTCATGCCTTTATGTTTCGATTGACTCGGCCACGACGGCGGCGGCCGGGCATGTGTCTAAGGGTCAGTTCTCGGTCACGTCCCAGTTCCAGAAGTCACGGTGCTCCTTGCTCAAGAAGCGCTCCAAAACCATCATGTGGACCTCATCCGCGCCATCGACGAGCCGCGCCTGGCGGGCATAGCGGTAGATCCACTCCAGGGGCGTATCCGTGGAATACCCGCGCGCGCCGTTGATCTGGATGCCGGTATCGGCTGCCTGATGAAGCAGGTTGGCAACGTGTACCTTGGCCATAGAGACCTCCTTGCGTGCAAAACTGCCTTGGTCCAGCGCCCAAGCGGCCTTCATCACCAAAAGACGGCCAATTTCGATCTTCATCGCCAGATCGCCGAGCATCTGTCGGATGCTTTCGCGCTCAATTAGGCGTTCACCGAAGGCAAAACGATCGGAGGCGTAGTCCTGCGCGATCTCAACCGAGCGCTTGGACAGGCCCAACCAGCGCATGCAATGGGTCAGGCGGGCTGGCCCCAAGCGCATCTGCGTGACTTTAAGCCCAAGCCCCTCGCCAAGAAGCACGTTGTCGGCATCGACTTCCAGCCCGTCGAAGACCAGCTCGCAATGGCCACCATGCTCCTCGGGGCCCATGATCGGGATGCGCCGATCAATGTGCCAGCCGGGTTGGTCACGGTCAAAGAGGAAGGCCGTCAGACCTCGGCGCGGATCGTCGGACGTGCGCGCCATCAGGATAAAATGCTGCGCTGTCTCGGCACCGGTGATGAACCATTTGCGTCCAGTGATGACGTATTTGTCGCCTTTCCGCTCGGCCTTGGTCAGCATCATCGAAGGGTCAGAGCCGGAACCCGGACCGGGCTCGGTCATTGCAAACGCCGAGCGCACGCGCCCGTCCACGATGGGCGCAAGCCAGCGCTCTTTCTGCGCATCGGTCGCGGCCTGCTCCAACACCATCATGTTGCCGTCATCAGGTGCCGCGGAGTTGAAGACCACCGGCCCGAAAATTGAACGGTTCATCTCTTCATAACAGACCGCCATGCCAACCTTGCCAAGACCCTTGCCGCCAGTCTCGGGCTTAAGTTGCAGGCACCAGAGCCCCGCATCCTTAGCCTTACCACGCAAGGTGCCCAACAACTCTTCGTTGATGTTCCCGTGCGCATCATAGGCGCCGCGATCAGCTTCGAGAGGAATGATCTCCTGATCTACAAAGCGAGAGATGCGGGCGCGGTAGTCCTCAATCTCGGGAGAAATCGCGAAATCCATGGGGTGTTCCTTATAGTGAAGTGACCAAGTGGCCGCCGTCGACCACCAATTCCGAGCCGGTCATGAACCGACCATGATCCGAGGCCAGCAAGAGGAGCGGCGCAGAAAGATCCTCCATCTGACCCAGTCGGCGCACAGGGATACGGCTCACCAGCTTCTGGCCTGCTGCGGTTGCGAAAAAATCGCGGTTGATGTCGGTTTCGATATATCCAGGACAGATCGCGTTTACGCGGATGCCGTGGCGGGCCCACTCCAGCGCATGGGCGCGGGTGAGCTGCACCACAGCCGCCTTGGCCGCGGCATAGGCCGAAAGCCCTCCTGCAACGCGTTTACCCAAAATTGAGGCGATGTTGATGATGCTGCCCCCCCGCCCGTCCGCGGCCATGGCCGTTGCGGCGGCTTGCGAAACGAGGAAGACACCTGTCAGATCGGTGTCGATCACCTGGCGCCAGTTCTCTTCGGGCGTTTCCAACGCGGGGCCATTAAAGGCGATACCGGCATTATTGACCACAATATCAAAGCGCCGCCCGGTGAAAGCCTCTGCCACCGAGGCCGCGTCGGTCACGTCGAGGCGCAGAGCTTGGGCCGCGCCACCCGCGGCCACGATCTCCTGCGCAAGGTCTGACACTTTCTCGGCCCGCCGGGCGGCGACGGCGACGTCGGCCCCATGCGCGGCAAGGATACGGGCAAAATGTACCCCGAGGCCAGAAGAAGCACCGGTAACCAACGCGGTCCGCCCGGACAGGTCAAACCCTAGAGGGGAGGCGGCAGAAGATGAATCCTGTTGCACGTAAACAATTCCTTATTCGAACGAGCGCTCGATTTATTTCTTGCATGGTTTCTCTGGCGCTGGCAACGATTTTGTTGCAACATGACGATCAATTCGTTGCCGCGCCGCAGAAAGACGCCAGATGACTCAGACTGCAAACACCCACCTGCCAACGACCGATGACCTGTGCCGTTCGGTCCTCGAGAACAATCGCAACAGCATCTCGATTCAGAAGCCTGAGCTTGCAGTGCGCAAGCTGGCGTTGATCCTGAACGCCGCGTTGGAGCTTTCGAACAAAAAAGGGTTTCAGGCCATGAGCTTACGCGATCTTTCGCAAACCTCTGGCGTGAGCATGGGCGGGCTCTATTCCTATTTTGACAGCAAAGCCACTCTGCTAAAGATGATCCTGTCTGAGGTCACACTGGCGGTTGAGAATGCCCTTGCCCACCCGCCCGAGGAGGTGTGCCGGGACCCGCGCGCTCACCTTATGTGGCTGATCGAAATCCATATCCGTCTGACCGAGGCGATGCTCTCTTGGTTCACCTTTTCGTTCATGGAAGCGAAGAACTTTCCGAGCGCGGAGCGGAAGCGCGCCATCGACAGCGAAGAACTGACTGAGAGCTACTTTGCGCAGGTGCTGGAGCGCGGTGTGAAGGACGGAAGTTTTTCGATAGACATGCCACCGCTGATGGCCGCGCTTATCAAACCTCTGCTGCAGGACTGGTACGTCAAGCGTGCCAAATATCGACGTCGGAAGGTCGACATCGATAGCTATATTGAAATGGTTCAGAGCATCGTGTTGGCGGCCTGTGGTGCCAAGGCCGTTGGCGCAGATAGCAAGGACGCCAGCGACGCCGCCTAACGCCTCCCCTACGAGCAATCCCCCAGAATGACGCGCGCGCGCCGCGCCCAAACCCCCATGAAAAAAGAAGGACAGATTATGACGAAATCCGTAGTTATCGCCTCTGGCGTCCGCACAGCGATCGGCGACGCCGGTGGCGCGCTGGCCGGGGTTAGCCCCTGCGACCTAGGCGCTGCCGTCGCACGCGAAGCCATTGCCCGCGCCGGGATCGAACCCGAGGCCGTGGGCCAATCGGTCTTTGGCAACGTCATTCACACCTCGCCGGAGGACATGTATCTTGCGCGGGTCGTTGCAATGCGCGCGGGCGTGCCAGAAACCTCTCCGGCCCTTACCCTCAACCGTCTCTGCGGTTCGGGGCTTCAGGCGGTGATCACCGCGGCCGAGCAGATTATGCTGGGCAATTGCGACACAGCGCTGGCGGGCGGCGCCGAGAGCATGAGCCGTGCAGGCCACCTTCTCACCAAGTCCCGCAGCGGTCAGAAGATGGGCGACGTGGTCGCTACCGATATGATGCTGGGCGCCCTTAACGATCCTTTCGGCAATGGCCACATGGGGATTACCGCTGAGAACGTGGCGAAGCGCTGCAACATCGACCGCGCCGCGCAAGATGCCTTCGCCCTCGAATCCCACCGCCGCGCAGCACGCGCCATCGAGCAGAGCCTTTTCAAACAGCAGATCCTGCCCATCCCTGTCCGCCGCGGCCGCGAAGAAGTGGCCTTCGACACTGACGAGCACGTGCGCCCGAACCTGACCGAGGCCGATCTGACCAAGCTGCGCCCAGCCTTCGCCAAGGACGGGTCGGTCACTGCTGGCAACGCCTCGGGCATCAATGATGGTGCAGCCGCGTTGGTTTTGATGGAGGCGGAAACGGCGGACGCCCGAGGCGTCACGCCCATGGCACGGATCGTGGCTTACGGGCTAGGCGGCGTCGCGCCCGATGTAATGGGCCTTGGCCCCGTGCCTGCCACGCGCCAAGCGCTGGAGCGCGCTGGCTTGCAAGTGAGCGATCTTGACGTGATTGAATCGAACGAGGCATTCGCAGCGCAGGCCTGCGCTGTCAGCGCCGATCTGGGCCTACCCGTCGAAAAGGTGAACCCAAACGGCGGCGCGGTGGCGCTCGGCCACCCGATCGGCGCATCAGGCGCTATCATCCTTACCAAGCTTCTCTACGAACTTGAGCGCATCTCCGGCCGCTACGGCCTTGCGACCATGTGTATCGGCGGCGGCCAAGGGATCGCGGTGATCGT
The DNA here is from genome assembly GCF_043557115.1 of Sulfitobacter sp. 1A13679. Classification (NCBI taxonomy): domain Bacteria; kingdom Pseudomonadati; phylum Pseudomonadota; class Alphaproteobacteria; order Rhodobacterales; family Roseobacteraceae; genus Sulfitobacter; species Sulfitobacter sp. 1A13679. Next base: position 63,048 of record NZ_JBIFFO010000019.1, on the reverse strand, counting down.
CGATCGCGGCTGACCGGCCTCTCAAACCTACAAATCAAAGTGCCGCCTCTTTTCGGGACGCGGCGCTTTTTAAGCTCATCGAGCGGAGGCGGTTCAGGTTCTACCCGGCAGCATGTAGCGCGGGCTCTGTACCATGATCCTCTAGCGTCAAGCCTAGGTTTCACCCACGTAACCAACCTTGAAGCCTTGGACTTCTGTTCGAGTGCAGCGACATTCAGTGACAATCAACGCTTCCGAAAATGAGAGCGGGTGATGCAAGGCTTCCGATCACCGGTGGGATTACAACGCTTCGTATCTATGCAGTCCGCAACCCGCAATCGATTCTCTGTCCCAGCCCGCCACCGCTCTGCCCTCCCCATCCGCTACAATCGGCTCGAACCACTCGAGGCGTGGAAATCCGCGGCACATGCCGGTTGATCAACGAACGGCATGCAAACTGGCAAACTCGGCGGGTTAACGTGACAACACCCTCGCCCGCGCCTTCCAGGATCCCTGAAAGGCGCGGTCAGGTCACTTTGTGGGGCAAGCGGCGCCCGTGTTGATCCAGGCCTGCGTCAACGCGCCGAAAACCTCCTGAGTACCGGGAGCGGGGGTTCGGCCTTTGCCTGGCTCCCATCCCCATCCGACCAGCCCATCTTCGGCGTTATGCTCATGGAGTTCAGCGAGCGTCCGGTTGCCATTGCGACCAGGATCTTTAAGTTGTTCGCAAACCTCTGCCGCCGTCAGGCCGACCCAACCCATTTCGATGGGCGCTAGCTGCCATGGTTCATGCCCGGGGATCGAGCCCTCCCCAGTGGTGTAAGGTACATTCTCTGATCCGTGGCAGGTCGAACAACGCATGCCCGGCGCACCAAAATCAGCAGCGCCGCGAACCACAGGCGGCTGATGCGGTTGCATTTCCTCTCCCTGCAAAGGCGTGTTGTTCACCGGATGGCAGTTCATGCAGCGCGGGCTTTCGATTACGAGGAACATCTCTTCGAAAAGCGCGACGGACCGGTCGGATTCGTTTTCGATTTCGTCGAACTCATCAACGGTGCGCAGACCATTGACGGTTTCGGCATTGACCGCGCCAGCCCAAAGAATGCTGGCAACGGCCAGTTTAACAAAAGTATTCATAGGTCAGGCTCCGTTCGCGGACAAAAAGGGAAGGGTGATCACGTTCGTCCCGGTCAGAGCGCGCCACGCGTTGGCAACGGCGGGGCCCACCGGGGGCGTGCCCGGCTCACCGATCCCCGTCGGGTCCAGCGTGCTTTCGATGATTTCCACCTCGACCTCGGGCATCTCGTTAATCCGGATCATCCGGTAGGTGTCGAAGTTCTGTTCCTGCACGACGCCGCCTTCTCCGAGTGTGACGGCATTGAACAGGACACTGCCCAAGCCAAAGCCGATGCCGCCTTCGATCTGGGCGCGGATCACATTCGGGTTTACCGCAAGACCGCAGTCCACCGCGCACCAGACTTTGGTCACATGGGGGAACCCGTCACGGTCTTCGACCTCGGCAATCTGAGCCACATAGGTGCCAAAGGATTCGTGCAAAGCCACGCCATAGCCTTTGTCGCCCTTCACCTTGGTCCCGTCCCAATCCGCCATTTCAGCGACCTTTTCCAGCACCGCGCGGTCACGGCCCATATCGCCCTTCAACAGGTCCAACCGGCCCTGCAAAGGGTTCTTACCGCCCGCTTCGAGCAGATGGTCCAAAAAGACTTCGGTCGCGTATCCGGTGTGCGAGTGTCCCACAGAGCGCCACCACAAAACCGGCACCGCGCTTTCAGCGCGGACCCAATCCACGCGCAAGTTCGCCAAGTCGTAAGGCATCTTGATCGCTCCCTCGAAAGAGGTCGGATCCTTGTTGTCTTTCATCATCTGTTCCATCGGGCCACCGGCCATGATGGATTGGTTCACGATGACATCATGCCAGCCCAAGATGTTGCCATCGGCATCCACGGCGCCCCGCATCTTGTGGACAGTCATCGGGCGGTAATAGCCGCCCGCCAGATCGTCTTCGCGGGTCCAGATGAGTTTCCAGGCCCCGTCACGCCCCGCGGCCTTAGCGATTGCACCAATTTCATTGCCGATCTGCGCTGACGGCTGAGCGCGGCGGCCAAAGGATCCGCCCGCCAGCATGACGTTCAGTTTCACATTCTCGACAGGCAAGCCAAGGTTGCCCGCAACTGCTTGCCGGTCAAAGCCAGGGAACTGGTAACCCCCCCACGTTTCTGCGCTGCCGTCCTTGACCTGAATGACCGCGTCGAGCGGCTCCATCGGGGCGTGGGCCAGATAGGGGAACCGAAACTCCATTTCGAGCACATCCACACCGTCCGACAAGGACGCGTCGACATCACCTACTTCTTCTGCGGCCCGTGCCTCACCACTGCTGGCCAGTTCGGCAAAATCTTCCATCATCTGGGCTGAAGTCCGGGTCTCGGCGGCACTGTCGTCCCACTCAACCGTCAGGGCATTGCGCCCAGAGAGCGCCGCGTGGGTAGAGGTCGCGTATACCGCGATGCCTTGTGGAATTTGGCGCACGGCGGTGACGCCCGGCACTTTCATTGCATCGGCGTCGTCAAAGCTGGCGACGGCGCCGCCGAGCATGGGCGCGTGGCGGATCACGACATACTCCATGTCCGGCAGGTCGATATCCATTGTGAATACGGCGGTGCCCGTGGATTTGGCCTGACTGTCGAGCTTTGGGCGATCTTTGCCGATCAGGACAAAATCCTTGGGGTCTTTGACGGGGGGATCCTCAGGCGGGGTCAGCATTGCAGCCTTCTTGGCCAGAGGCCCAAAGGTCGAGCTGTTATCGCCGGAGGTCAGCACTCCATCGGAAATGGTGATCGTAGACGCATCCACGCCCCATTCTTCGGCAGCGGCTTGCACCAGCATCGCGCGGGCCGCAGCACCTGCTTTGCGCATTTGGGTGTAGCTGTTGGCCATCGCGGTCGATCCGCCGGTGGCTTGCAGACCGAACAACAGGTTTTTGTACTTCTCGTCGTCCGCCGGAGCGGATTCGGCGCGCATCTGGCCCCAATCTGCATCCATTTCCTCTGCAACCAGCGTGGAAAGGCCGGTGAACGGACCCTGACCGAATTCGATGTGTTTGATGATAACTGTTATGGTGTCATCTTCGGCGACCCGGATAAAGGCGTTCGGTGCGAACGTAGGTTCTGTGCCATCCGGCTGGAAAGCGAGTGCCGCTCCCGATTGCGCACGGCCGCGCATGGGAAGCGCCACAGCGATGACGAGGCCCAGCGAAGAGGCAAGGAAGTTGCGTCGGCTTTGTAAGGTGGTCATGTCTTAACCCTCCAACGTCTTGGCAGCGTCTTTGATCGCTTGGCGAATGCGCACGTATGTCGCACAGCGGCAGATGTTTCCGGCCATGGCCTGATCGATCTCTTCATCAGTCGGGTTGGGAATTTCGTATAGCAGCGCAGCGGCACTGACGACTTGGCCCGATTGGCACCAGCCGCATTGCGGGACGTCGATCGCAGTCCATGCCGCCTTCACTGCCTTTGCCTCGGGAGTGTCGAGACCTTCGATGGTTTGAATATCGGCACCTTCTAAAGTTGCTACCGGCGTCACGCAGGACCGCCGCGTCATGCCGTCCAGCACCACGGTGCAAGCGCCGCATTGGGCCACGCCGCATCCAAACTTCGTTCCAGTGAGCTTTAACTCATCGCGCAGGACCCACAACAGGGGTGTATCGCCCGGCACGTCTACTGTGCGCTCTTCTCCGTTTACGGTGAATGTCGTCATGAGGCCCTCGCTGCTTTTCCAACTGCTTTGTCATGAGATATGGGTCGACACTGGAATAAGTCACGTTTAGATTACGAGCAGTGAGTGTGGCTTGTCGTGGAAGTGTCCGTATCACCAAAGCGGGTATTGTTACGATAGCTGGCCAAGGATTGCCAATATAACGGCGTCGGCATAGAGTGCTGCAGATGCAGCATCAGAACGTCGACTACAGATGCCACTGGTTTTCGCTCTAGGTTCGATTCCATGTCGTCAGCTCCAGCGTTTCAGCTACCGGTTGTGCGAACCGCTAAGGGTTCTTTTGAATTGCTTCTTCGGTTAACTTCAGACCTTCTTCTATCGCGCGATAAAATTTGGCGTAGCTGGCCACTCTTAACCGCGGACCGTGTTCAGAAGCCGGTATCTTTGCCAATGAGCATTCGATGGCTGTCGCTGCACGATGTGCGCGCTTGGCAAAAACGCCGACCATATTCGTAAAGGCGTCTTCTTCTACTTTGAAATAGACTTGTCGGTCGCCGATCTCAGTTACCCGCCGAATAAGCTTCAGTGCTTCCAGCTTTCGAACACTGGAACTGATGCTTCCCCGGCTGGCCTGAAGTGATCCGGCAAGTTGTTGAAAGGATATCTGGCCGCCATCGTAGAGCAATAGCGCAAAGACGCGGCCAGCGGTGCGAGGAAATCCTTCGGATTGAGCAATCGTTCCAATTTTTTCAATGAACACCGAACGCACGTAGCTTTCTTCGTAACATCTATCGAAGCTTCCCATTGTTCAATCCTTCTCCTGACCCGCTTAGCCCCTAGAAAGACCTCTAATTGAAGTCTGTTCGGCAACGAGTACCCTGACGTCGAGGTGCTCCCCCCAGCAAACCCTTGACCCTATTTCCATCCCAAACTAAGAGACACAATATTCTAAACCGACCAGACGGTACAGTGTGAATAGCAAAAACCAGCCTGCGGGTTCTACAAACGCGTCATTGAAAATTCTCGAGGCGGCGCGTGCGGTTGCTTCGCGTGACGGTGCCGGGAAGATCACCATCGACGCGGTCGCGCAGGAAGCGGGCCTCAGCAAAGGCGGTGTGCTTTACAACTTCCCGAGCAAGAAGGCTCTCATCTCTGGGTTGTTAGACCAAATGATATCCGCCCATCGTGACCTCATTGAAGCCATGCCTGAACAAGCTCAGTCGCGTACGCTCCGTGGGCATCTTGAGACGGTGCTGAAGCCGCGTGACGGAGATGTCGACCTATCTATGGCGATCCTTGCGGCTGCGGCGTCGGACCCTCAGCTGCTGGACCCATTGCGTGCTGAAATGTCGGAGCAGATCGAGCATATTCTCTCTGAAACGCAGGACGCCTCCACCGCGATGGTTGTCGTTCTCGCGATCCAAGGCCTTCGATTCCAAAATCTGCTAAAGCTTCCGGACGGCGGCGCGGTTTGCAGAGCACGCGCCGTCCAACGACTAAGGACATTGATTGATGAGCTTGAATAAAACGCGTCCGGGCTGGAAACGAATGGGCTCAATTTCGGCACTCGCATTTGGTGTGGTCTTCGCGGTGGCGTTGGCGACGGGGCCATGGAGCCATCTTTGGGCCCAGACAGAAACGGTTGCCGAGGACAGTGTTAAGAGCAATGAGACTGCTGCCCTTGGTCAACCGATAACGGTTGAAGTGACCGAAGTGGTCAGCCGTATGATCAACCAATCCCGTTCTGTTACGGGACGCGTTAAACCCGTCCGAACAGTCGATATTGCATTCCAAGTGCCGGGTCAGATCATTTCTATTAATGTTGAGCCGGGGTCTCATGTTCAAAAAGGTGACCTGATCGCTCAGCTCGATCAGACGGACTTTGATCTTGCGGTAGACCGGGCGCAAGCCTCCTATGATCTCGCGAATTCTGAACTGAAGCGCGCCTCGAGCCTGGCCGAACGGGGGGTCGCAGCCGATGCGCGGCTCGACTCCGCACGCGCCCAGTTCGCGCAGGCAGATGTGTCGCGCCGCGAGGCCAAGCGACGGTATTCCCAGACCCAGATTGTAGCACCTTTCGATGCGATCGTGGCGCGCACCTTTGTCGAAGAATACATCAATGTCACCTCAGCCGCACCCGTAGCGCGCTTGCAAGATATCAGTGAAATGCGGGTTTTGATTTCCATGTCCGAAGAACTTGCCGCCGTGGGACGCTCGGCCCCTGACGCCTACGACATCGTTGCCCAATTTCCCGCCGTGCCGGGGTATACCGCCCCGCTTACCCTTCGGTCTTTTGCCACGGATGCTGATCCAACCGCGCAGACCTACGACGTGGAATTCGCCATTACCGGAGAGATCGATCCGCGCCTCTTGCCGGGTATGACAGCGGATGTGCGCATTTCGACAACGGACTCCGAAAACCCGGAGGCCTCCTTCATCATTCCCGTCTCGGCGGTCGATACGACAAGTCGAACGGACCCATCGGTATGGGTCTATGACGAGACAACAGAAAAAGTCACCCGCAGAACGGTCCGGCTCGGTCTTCCGGTCGGTGACGAGTTCATCGTCTTAGAGGGGCTAAAGGACGGCGAGATGGTCGTGTCTGGCGGTTGGTGGCGGTTGAGCGACGATCAGATAGTGGCGGTTTCGGGGCGTTGATCCCGTATTTCTCAGCGAGACTCGGATAGACACATGGCAATTAGCATCTCTCGCGCGAGCATTAGGCGCCCTGTTGCGGTCTGGCTTGCAATCATCTTTTGCCTTGTGGGCGGCTATTGGGGTTTGAACACGGTGGGTCGTCTTGAAGACCCCAATTTCACCCTGAAAACGGCGCTTGTCTTTGTCCCCTACCCCGGCGCGACTGCTGTTGAAGTAGAGGAAGAAGTCGCTGACGTCGTCGAAAACGCGCTTCAGCAGATGAAGCAGCTTGACCGGGTCGAATCCAAATCCATGCCGGGGATGGCGCAGATCACTGTCGAGATCGAGATGACCTATGGCCCGGATGAGATTCCGCAGGTGTGGGATGAAATGCGCCGGCGCATCAACGATGTCCAAGGAGAGCTACCCGCCGGGGCGCGTCCGCCAATCATCAACGACGATTTTGGTGACGTCTACGGGATGTTTTATGCCGTTACGGCCGAGAACCTAAGCCCGTCAGAACAGCGTGACCTTGCCAAGAGCCTGCGGCTGGGGCTGGTCACCGTCGATGGGGTGGCCAAGGTTGAGGTACAGGGTCTCGCTGAAGAGGTGATCGACATTTCGGTCCCCTCTTCGCGCATGACGGAGTTGGGTCTGCCGCCACAACAGATCTTGGGCATTCTTGCGGACGAAAATAAGGTTTTCACCAACGGTGAGATTACCGAAGGGCCCGCGCGGATCAGCCTGTCGGTGCCGCCGGGCTATGTTAGCCCTGAAGGGATTGAAGAGCTTCGGATCGGGTTGGCCGGACAGGTCGGACAGATCGCGATCTCAGACATTGCACGCGTCACCCGTGAAAAAGCTGAACAGCCCAGCCAGATCATCCGTCAAAACGGCGTTTCTGCTTTCACTTTGGGCGTCTCGGCTCTCACGGATCGCAATGTTGTTGAGGTCGGCGACGCTGTCTCGGCCCGGCTGGACAGCTTGAAAACCAGCCTGCCAAACGGCGTGGAGGTTATTCCGGTTTACGAACAGCATCGCGTTGTCGATCAAGCGGTTTCGAGCTTTCTTGTCAGTCTGGCGCAATCCGTTGCCATTGTTGTTGCCGCACTGATGCTTACCATGGGCTGGCGCGCCGGTCTGGTGGTGGGGGCGACTCTTGGCCTCACGGTCTTCTCGACGCTGTTTTTCATGTCGGCTTTCGGCATCGCGATGGAGCGCATTAGCCTTGGTGCCTTGATTATTGCGATGGGTATGCTTGTCGATAATGCCATCGTCATTACCGAAGGGATGGTCATTGGCATGGCCCGGGGGAGGACCGCAGAAGACGCTGCTGCTGAGACGGAAACGGCCACATCTATCCCGCTGCTTGGCGCCACGGTCATTGGGATCATGGCGTTCTCGGGCATCGGATTGTCGCCAGACGCGACCGGCGAGTTCCTGTTTTCGCTCTTCGCGGTCATTGCGATCTCTTTGCTGCTGAGCTGGGCGCTTGCTGTCACGGTCACACCCTATTTGGGTCGCCTGCTGCTCAGAGCGCCGAAAAATGGTTCCGACGATCCTTACAAAGGAGCGTTTTACGGCGCTTATCGCGGGTTCCTTTGGTTCGCGCTGCGGACGCGGGTGCTGGTCGTCGTGGTCATTTTGGGGATAACGGTTTGGTCTGTCATGGCCTTCGGCCAAGTAAAACAGGCCTTCTTCCCCGCGTCGAACACGCCGATCTTCTATGTTCAGGTGCAGATGCCCCAAGGCACAGATATTAACGTTACCGACGCTGAAATGCGCCGCCTTGAAAAGATGCTCTTGGCGGAGGACAGCGTGACCGGTCTGACCACATTGGTCGGGAGCGGCGCGAGCCGCTTCATGCTGACCTACAATCCAGAGCAGGCCGATTCCAGCTATGGGCAGCTTATCGTCCGGGTTGACGACGCAGAAGTCATCCCGTCCATTGCGAACCGGCTCAACAGCGTCCTGCCTGCCGCGTTCCCGCATGCGTTGATCCGGGTTGAGCAGATCGTATTCGGACCGCCCTCGGGCGCCGATGTGGCGGTTCGGTATTCGGGGCCCGATCCTGTTGTCTTGCGCCAGCTCGCAGACGAAGCGATGAAGGTCTATGCGGACGCTGGCACCATCACCAACCCCCGCACGAACTGGCGGCAGCGAGAAATCCTCGTTGAACCCGTAGTTGATGAATCCCGTATGCGGCTGGCTGGCACGACGCGTGGCGCGATTGCGGATACGATCCAATACGGCACTTCGGGCCTGCGGGTTGGCGATCTGCGCGAAGATGACGAAGTCATACCAATCCGTCTCCGCCTCCCCAAAGATGCGCGTGATGGCGTTACTCAACTGCGCGACCTTTCTGTCTGGTCTGACGGAGCCGGGTCCTACGTTCCGATTACGAACTTGGTTGAGCGTTTTGAGACACGTCTCGTTGAGGCGCTGATCCACAGACGAAACCGAGAGCGGACAATCTCCGTGCTTGGCGGGTCGCGCGATGATCTAACTGCGGATGAAGCGTTCCGGAGCGTTCGGACCGAGATTGAGGCCCTACCGCTTCCCGAGGGCTATGCGATGGAATGGGGCGGCGAGTTCGAAAGCGCCAAAGACGCGCAGGCGAGCCTTGGCAAACAGCTTCCCCTTGGTTTCCTCGTGATGTTGACGATCTCGATCCTGATGTTCAACAAGATCCGCCAGCCGCTCATTCTTTGGCTTGTTGTCCCCATGTCTGTCACTGGCATGGTTCTGGGCCTGCTGTTCACCGGGTTGCCCTTTACCTTCACGGCCCTGCTGGGTTTCCTATCGCTTTCGGGCATGTTGATGAAAAACGCCATCGTTTTGGTTGAGGAAATTGACCAACAACGTGCGGAGGGTGTCTCGGACTACAGAGCCGTTGTTGACGGATCGGTCAGCCGATTGCGCCCCGTGGTGCTCGCGGCTGGCACGACGATTTTCGGTATGATCCCGCTGTTGCCCGACGCCTTTTTTGCTTCAATGGCGGTGACAATCATGGGGGGGCTCGCATTTGCCTCAGTCCTGACGCTTGTCGCCGTCCCTGTGCTCTATGCTATTTTGTTTCGCATAAGGTCAGAATAGTGACGTAATATAGAGTTCGGACAGCGGCATGGCTGAGATTGCGCTGCCAAGGACGTGGGCGGCTTCACCGTCTAAGCTGACTTCCTCGATGCCATGCTCGGCTCCAAGCAAAAAGAGCAACGGTGGATACCGGCATGGTATCTGGGACAGCTCGACCCCGATAAGACAGAGGCCGGCCGCATCCTCGATAACTTCGAGCGTCCTGCCAAAAAGATGGGCCCCGGAGCGGCGCAAACAAAAAGCGCTCAAACGCCTCTAATCAAGACGCGGGACTGCACTCGATCATTCGGCCTTCACTTCGACCTTTCGAACGCACCTTCGGCCGCCCAACGCTGTGCGATTTCGCCCAAGGATTCGAGCACTTGGCTCAGATCGTCGCCGCGCTCCGTCAAACCGTAGGTGACCGCAGGGGGGATCGTTTGCGTTTGATCGCGCCAAATCACTCCGGCCGCCTGAAGCATTCGCAACCGTTCGGTTAGCATGCGTGTCGAAATGCCCGGCACTGCCCGTTTTAATACCCCAAAGCGTTGCGGCCCGCTGTCGCTCAGAACCCAGAGGATATACGTGGTCCACGGCCCCATCAGCAGGCGCAGAATAGAGTCCATTGGACATACGGGCGGTGCTTTTTGCTTCATTCTAACGTTCCTCTGGAATGGTTACTTTTCCGTGCCTACTTTTCTTTCAAAATTAAGACGACTTATTATACTACCGCGGAAGAAATTGCCTAGCAAGAGCGACCCACTCAGAACAATGCCGAGGCAATGTGTTGAACAGCGCGGCATAACCGGACCTCAAAGCTGCAATGACGGATGGGGGCCATCAGGGGGTGCACAGGGTTCAGACGAAAGGACGCAAGACGTGACTCGAATGCCGACAATGTTCATTCCACACGGTGGAGGCCCATGTTTTTTCATGGACTGGGACCCGCCGGAAACCTGGGACCGACAGCGTGAGTTCCTTGCGGGTGTACCGGCATCATTAGCGGAAGCCCCCAAGGCGTTGCTGGTGATTTCAGGCCATTGGGAAGAGCAGCAGTTCACAGTGCAGAGAAACCCGGCTCCACCGCTGTTGTTCGATTATAACGGGTTTCCACCCCACACTTACGAACTGACCTGGCCCGCGGCCGGCAACCCCGCGTTGTCCGACAGGGTGCGGAAGCTGATCGAGGCAGCCGGGTTCCCTTGCCCCGTCGATGAATCGCGTGGTTACGATCACGGCGTGTTCATTCCGCTAAAGGTGGCTTTTCCGCGCGCAGACATTCCTTGTGTGCAGCTTAGCATGCGCTCCGATCTTGACCCGGCTGCGCATATTGCGGTCGGACGGGCATTGGCGCCGTTGCGCGACGAAGGGGTTCTGATCATCGGGTCGGGCAACACCTATCACAACATGGAAAAGATGATGCGCGCGATGCAGGATGGCGCCACCGATGCCGTGAGCGGGCAGGAATTTGACCGCTGGCTAAGCGATGCGGCCACCCGCACCGATCCGGCAGAGCGTGATCAAATGCTGGCACACTGGGACGCCGCCCCCGGTGCCCGCGATGCAAACCCGCGCGAGGAACATCTGATTCCGCTGCATGTGGTCGCCGGGGCAGCCCTTGCCGACAAAGGTATAAAAACGTTGGAAGATCACGTGCTTGGAGCAGTCGAAAGCGCGTTTACCTTCGGGTGACTCCCAACAGACGTTCGAACATCCAAATCCAACCCGAAAAATCGAGGAAAACCCAATGACAAACATTCAAGAAGGCCCTTTCATCGTCACTGGTGCGTCCGGCCAACTTGGCCGACAGGTCATCGACAATTTGATTACGGCCGGTGCCGGTCCGATCATCGCCGTTTCCCGCTCACCGGAAAAGCTGTCCGATCTGGCTGACAAGGGCGTCGAGGCCCGCAAGGGTGATTTCAACGACGCGGCGTCGCTGCCTGCCGCTTTTGCAGGTGGCAAACGTCTGCTTATCATCTCGACCGACGATCTGGAACCGGGCAAGCGACTGGCAGCGCAGAAAAACGCCATTGCTGCCGCGTCAAACGAAGGGATTGGACATATCGTCTATACCTCCCTCGCTAGCCCTGTCGAGGAAAGCCCGATTACCTTTTCCAAGGATCACAGCGACACCGAGGCACTGATCAAGGACACCGGTGTCAGCTATACTATCCTGCGCAACAATCTTTACACCGATCTGGTGTTGATGGGTGGTAGGCAAAGCATTGGTATGGGACAACATTTTGCCGCTGCTGCCGACGGAAAGACCGCCTATGTCACCCGTGGGGATTGCGCCCGCGCTGCGGCTGTGGCGCTGATGCAGGAAACCGGGTCAAGCGTCCTGGAAATAACCGGCCCTGCGGCGGTTTCCCAGGGTGACATCGCGGCGATCCTGTCGGAAATCTCGGGCAAGGACCTCCCCTATATTCCGATCTCAACCGATGATCTGGTTCGGGCCATGGTCGGCGCTGGCCTGCCTGAACCCATGGCAAAGGTCTTTGCGTCCTTCGACGAGGCGATCGCAAAGGATTATTTGAGCGCTGCAACGGACGACCTGGAAAACCTGACCGGGCAATCCGGGCAATCGGTGCATGACTTTCTGATTGCCAACAAGGCGGCCCTGCTGACCCCCCAGGCGCAATGAGGAGAGTACGATGAGACTTTACAACGCCAATTTCTCGCCCAACGCCCTTCGCGTGCGTGCGGTCGCCCTGGAACTAGGGATCGACCTTGAAATCATCGAGGTCGACCTCCGGGGCGGCGACAATCAAAGCGCGGATTTCCTGTCGATGAATCCCAATGCCAAGGTGCCAGTGCTGGTGGACGACGATTTCGTGATCTGGGAATCGCGCGCCATCAATTCCTATCTGGCAAGCAAGAAACCCGAACGCGGTCTTCACCCGGATGATCTGAAATCCCGTGCAACAGTGGACCAGTGGCTATACTGGCAGGCGATTCACCTTGGCCCGGCGATGCAAAAGCTATCGTTCGAGCGGTTCCTGAGAGCGAAGTTCGGCATGGGTGATCCGGATCAAAGCGTCATCGACGCCGAGTTGAAGAACGTCGATCAATTTCTTGCGGTTCTGGAAATTGGCCTTGCGGGCAAGGACTGGGTCGCGGGCGATCTGAGCGTGGCAGATTTCGCGTTGGCCTCGACGTTCATGTACCGTGCGCAATCTGACATCTCGCTTGACGATCTGCCGAATGTCGCTGCCTGGATCGAACAGCTTGAGGCGCGTCCATCATGGAAAGATGCGTTCGCACCGGTCCTAGCGCTTTTTGGTGGCTAGACTTCACCGAAGTCTGCGCGCCTTGGCGGGGTACTGCCATACAAAAACAGAAAGGCAAAAAATGTTTGAACTGACACCCCGCGCCGGCCCGCGACCGGACACCACTGACTGTGGGACGCATGGGTGTTGTCAACTTAACTTGCCGGCCGCGAATAGATGGCCGGTCTTTGAGCGTCAGATGCTCGCAGCCTCCTTCCAGGCGCCGAAGGCCTCTATTCTGTGATAGCGTGTTTCGATTGCGGAACGGCGGCGGGCAGGAATTGAGAAGCGGTTTCTGGTGGCAGACTGGCATGTCACAAACCGTTGCAACCCGCCCGGAGAGCGAAACCCTTGCATGCACCGCTCTCGTTTTCGAAACGGCAAATGGCTATTCTTGGCCCGATTGTTAAGGCCTTTGTGGGAGCGATGTTCAAGACCGGACGCGATCTCGCGTCTGGCCGCACCGTAGGAGCGCAGCTTGTCCGTTACGATCCGTTTGGGCAGCCCAAACCGCTTGATCAGCGCTTTCAAAAGACGCTTTGCGGCACGCTTGTCGCGCTTAGATTGCAGGATTTCCTCCAGAACGATCCCCTCTTGATCAACCGCGCGCCAGAGCCAGAATTTCCGCCCGGAGATCGTCACCACAACTTCGTCGAGATGCCAAACGTCCCCCGGAGGCGCCTGCCGCCGGCGCAAGTTTCGGGCGATCTGCGGGGCGAATTTCGCCACCCAACGCCGGATCGTTTAGTAGGAAACATCAATGCCACGATTCAGTAGCATTTCCTCGACTTCGCGCAGGGAGAGGTTGAAACGGACGTACAGCCAAACCGCGTGCGCGATGATCTCTGGTGGAAAACGGTGGCGCTTGTAGCTGACGATCATACTCATGCGCAGCAACTAAGCAAAATCTCCTACGCTTCCAACAGGCCCGAGTTAATGTGACAATGCCCTTAGCAGAACTAATTTGGGTTGTGTTGAGTGAGTAAGCCGCATGCTAAAAGTTATCAGTCCATGGTTGTCCCTCGCTTGATGCCTAGGGCCGACACAATCGACCGCGAGATCCGGGCTATCACTAAACGCCATGAGACCGTGCGGTTGCTAATGACTGCGCCGGGTGTCTGGCCGATCACCGCCATGGCGGTCGCTGCCGCATTTGACGACATTGACCGGTTCAAACGATCCTCATCCGCCGGAGCTTACCTTGGGTTGACCCCGAGGCGGTATGAATCCAGCGAAATCAGTCGGAACGGGCGAATATCGAAACGCGGCGATATGTTCACCCGAAAGTGCTTGTTTGAGGCCACGAACGCGATCTTCTGCCGAAATCTCAAAGGATCCCGCCTCCGCACATGAGCCCAGGCGATCGCCGAGCGAACAGTGCCAAGAAAGGCGAAGGTCGCATTGGCGCGCAAGCTCGCGGTGACGCTGCATGCCATGTGGCGCACCAGCACGCCCTCCAGGGAGGTGATAGAGTAAAGCACCCGAAAACCTTGGCCACTTGCAGACCTTCAGCACGACGAAATGGGTCCTGCTGGGACGCGCGGCGCGGCTGAGATCGCCCCCACGGCTGCGGCACAAACCGCGTACACCACTTCGACCCACCCGACCCTGCACGCAAATATGCGGCGACCGCGGAGAGAACCAAAGAGCCCGGCGCGCAGAATGAACCGCGGAGAAATCAACTCTTGACCGTGGCGATTAGAGAACCCTGTAGGGCATGATCCAGCGCAGCCTTCGGAACATCCGCAAGGCGGGCTCCATTGGCCAGATCAATCGCCCCCTGCCAGACCTCTTTTGCCCGCAACATCGGCGTCTCGCACGCCGGGATCTTCCTGCCGTCTGGCAGGTGCAGCCGAGCGTTCCAGTCCTGATCGGTAAGATCGCGCCATTCGACGTTAAGATGCACCTCCGCATGACGAAAGAGGCTGCGCAAGGCGCGCGGTGGCAAGGTAGCGCCAAGGGCGATTTCAGTATCGCGGTTCTCGACAATAGGCTGCGACATTCCGGTGCGTGCAGCCTCGAGCAGATGTGCGAAGAGCCGGGCGTGGTAGCTAACATGGGCCACGACCTGAGCGCGGGTCCAGCCGTCGCGAAGTGCTGGGTCCGAAAGTTCCGCATCGCTCAACTCGTTGAGCTTGCGCGCGAAATAAGCAGTGCCGCGGCGCGCTTGGAGGAGGTCATCATGCGGCGCCGCCTCGGCATCGTAACGCGCGCCGTCGCCTTGGCGGGCGCGCAGAGCGTCACGGGCGGCGGTGTCTCCCGGGGTCATTGGCCGTCGACCATCGTACGCATGAAATTCAGACGTTCGATGATCGGCGCGTCGGAGAAGCGGAACAGGTCGAACTGCGTCTCGGCCTGCAGCGACCAGCCGACCCAGGAAGGCACGACGAAGATGTCACCTTTCTCCAGCTTGCGAGTCTCGCCGCCCAGCACCACCGCCCCCGAGCCTTCGAAGACTTGGAAGACCGAAGAACCGACCTCCTGCCGCAGGGGCGTTTCAGTGCCCGCGCGCAGCCGGTGAAACTCGCAGCGGATCGTCGGCATCACGTCGCCGCCGGTGGTAGGGTTGGTGTAGCGCACCGCCGCGTGGCCGAGGCCCACCGTGGCGGGCTGGCCCTCGTCTTCCAGCAGCAGCTGTTCGGTCAGGGCGCGGTCGGTGTGCTCCCACCGGTAGGCGCCGATCGGCGACGATACCGTATCTTGCAGGCCCGAGAGCGGGCGCAGGCCCGGATGGCCCCACAGCCGCTCGCCTTGGCTGTAGTTCGGGGTGGCATTGTCGGTGACACGCTCTGCGCCGAACTCGAAAAAGCCCACGTCCATCTGCTGGCTGAACGGAATATCCAGCCCATCAATCCAAGCCATCGGCTCGGTAGCGACGTTGTGATGACCGTGGAAAGCCCAGCCCGGCGTCAGCAGCAGGTCGCCGCGGGACATGCGCACCGGGTCGCCGTTGACAACGGTCCAGACGCCCTCGCCCTCGACCACGAAGCGGAAAGCGTTCTGCGAATGGCGGTGCTCGGGGGCGTTCTCCCCGGGCAGGAGATACTGGATCGCGCACCAGAGCGTCGGCGTGCAATAAGCGTGCGGGGCGAGGCCGGGGTTGGCCAGCCCGATGGCGCGGCGCTCGCCGCCTCGACCGACCGGCACCAGGTCACCGGATTGCTCGGCCATAGGCAACAGATCGGCCCACTTCCAGACGTAGGGCACCGCTTTGGGTTTGGGATGTTGCGGCATGAGGCCGGCGGTCTGGGTCCAGAGCGGGTTCATGTGGTTCCGCTCGAAGCCCTCATAGAGCGCGCGCAGTTCCGGGGTGTCCTCGGGTTGCATGGCATTGTCCATCATGGGTCTCCTTGTTGGCTAGGCAGCGTCGGGTTGGTTCGGCGGCGCGGCATTGGTGAAGGCGGGGAGCTGGTCGAGCTCCGCGAAGATACGCGCGATGGTGGGCCAACGATCCAGCGCGATGTCGAAGCGCTTGTTGTTCCAGACCTGCGCGTAGAGACAGATATCGGCCAGCGTCGGCTGATCGCCGTGAGAATAACGCCCGGTCTCGGGGCTGTCGGCCAACGTCGCTTCCAGCGCGTCGAAGGTAAGCGTGACCCAATGGGTGAACCATTTCTTCTGGGCCGCCTCATCGGCGCCGAATTCGTCGCGGAGGTAGAACAGCACCCGCAGGTTGTTCAGTGGATGCACCTCGAGCGCCAACATCTGCGCCAGCGCCCGCACCCGTGCCCGGCCGTCAGGATCGACCGGCAAAAGCGCTGGCTTGGGGTGGGTCTCCTCAAGCCATTCAATGATGGCCAGCGACTGTGTCAGGTGGCTCCCGTCTTCGCGCTCCAGTGTCGGAACAAGGCCCTGCCGGTTACGGTCGAGGTATTCCGGCGTTCGAGTTTCGCCGTCCCGCAAGACGTAAGGCACGTAGTCGTAATCCAGTCCCTTGAGGTTCAGCGCGGCGCGCAGCCGGGTTGAAGTTGAAGATCGGAAGAAGTTGTGAAGCCGCAGAGTCATGAGAGCCTTTCCTTTTCTGAGGTGACGCGGGGGGCCGACGGCCCCCCGCATTGGTTCAGGCGCGCGGACCGATCGGGGTTTCGATGGCGCCCAGGCCCTCGATCTCCACCCGGCAGGTATCGCCTTCGACCAGCGGGCCGACACCGGCGGGGGTGCCGGTCATGATCAGATCGCCAGGCCGCAGCTCCATCGAATGGGACAGGATCGAGATCACCTCGGGCACCGACCAGATCAGGTCAGCCAGATCAGCGTCCTGCTTGATCTCGCCGTTGACTGTCAGCCGGATCGAACCCTTGGAAGGATGGCCGACCTGTGCGACCGGATACACTGGGCCGATCACTGCAGAGCGGTCAAAGGCTTTGCCCCAGTCCCAAGGGCGCCCCTTCTCACGCGCTTCCAGCTGCAGATCGCGGCGGGTCAGGTCGTTGCCGACGGCATAGCCCCAGACGTGATCGAGCGCGTTTTCTTCGGCAATGTTCTTGCCCCCCCCGCCGATCACGACGACCAGCTCGGCCTCGTAGTGAAAGTTCTCTGTCTGGGGCGGATAGGCTACCGTCTCCCCGGTATCGACCACCGCATCGGCGGGCTTAGTGAAGAAGAATGGCGGATCGCGGTCCGGGTCCTTGCCCATCTCGACAGCGTGGGCGGCGTAGTTGCGCCCAACACAGAAGATACGGCGCACCGGCAGGCGGTCATCGCTCCCGTGAACGGCCACGTCAGCAGGCTCGGGCGGGGTGAAGACAAAAGACATTTAGTTTCCTTTTTTAAGTTTGAGGGCCTTTTCAGCCCTGTCCATTTTCCGTTAGCGCGGGGGAGTCATTGCGCTCCGCCCGAGCGGTGATCCAGAGCAGAGCAAGCACTGCAAAACCTGCCGCGTTGATCCACAACGTATGTGCTCCGCCGATACCCGGCGGCAGCAGGAGCGCTACCCCGGCGAGGCCAACGAGAGCCCTGCGCCCCTGCCCTGCCGGGCCGTGGAACCAGCCAACAAAGGCCGCCGAAATCGCGTAGACCCCTAAGACAGCGCTCGTGACGGCAATGGCGATTTCCATTGGATCACCGATCAACAAGAGCGCTGGCGAGAAGACAAAGAGGAAAGGCACGATATAGGCAGTCCAGCCGAAGCGCATAGATTCCCAAGCCGTGGCCATAGGCGAGGCCTTGGCGATGGCAGCGGCAAAGAAGGCGCCGATGCCGATAGGCGGGGTTACCATCGACATCATGCCGAGGTAGAAGATGAACAGATGTGCTGCGATGGGCTCGACCCCCGACTGAACCAGAGAGGGCGCGATCAGCACGGCGAGCAGCAGATAAACCCCCACCGTGGGCATCCCCATGCCGAGGATCAGACAGACCAAGGCCGAGATCAGCAGCAACACAAAGACATTGCCCTGCCCCAGATCGACCAGCGCGAAGGTCGCGGCAAATCCCAGACCGGTGACGTTCAACACGCCGATGATAAAGCCCGCCGCCGCCGAAATCATGATGATCTGGGTGATCGACTTGCCCGCCTCGACAGACGCTGCCCAGAGGTCGCGCAGCACCATGCGGGTCTCTCCGTAGCCCACGGTCAGCCCGATCATGAGTGCCGCCGCCCCGCCCCAAAGCGCAGAGGTTTCGGCCGGTTGGTTGAACCAGAAAAGCGCCGTGACGATGGCCGCAAAGGGCAGGATGAAGACCCAGCCGCGCGATAGGACAGCGGCGGTTGTCGGAGCATCGCTTAGGTCGAGCGGCTTAATGTCCTGTTTCGCCGCCTGCAGGTCGGCCTGCACGAATAGCGCCACGTAATAAAGCAGCGCCGGCACGATAGCGGCGACGACAATCTCAGAATAGGGTTTCTGAAGGATGTCAGCCATCAGGAAAGCCACGGCCCCCATCACTGGCGGCGCGATCTGGCCGCCGGTGGATGCAACCGCTTCAACCGCGCCAGCGGTGGTACGACGAAAGCCGGACTGTATCATCAGCTTGATGGTGACCACGCCAGTGGCGACGATGTTGGACACCACCACGCCTGAGATCGAGCCAAAGAGCCCGGACGCGACAATCGAGATTTTGGCCGCGCCGCCACGCTTGTGACCCATGGTTGACATGGCGATGTCGTTGAAAAAGTCCGCCCCGCCGGAGCGCAGCAGCAACTGGCCGAAGAAGACGAAGGCCACAACCACGGTGGCCGCGACGTTGAGCGTGAGGCCGAGCAAGCCGTTCGGGTCGAAGGCCAAATAGACCGCCAGCCGCTGTGGCGCGACCTCGCGGGTTTGCAGTGCCCCGGGCACCAGATGACCGATCATGCCATACCCGACGATCACGAGGACCACGATCACCAAGGTCCAGCCCACCGAGCGGCGCAGGCCTTCAAGCACCAGCAAAAACAGCGCTCCGCCAACCAGCAGCGCATCCCAAGGCAGTGACATCGCCTGCGATACGAGTCTCGGATAGGCCAGCATCACGTAGAGTGAGAGGCCAAGCCCCGTGACTGAGAGCAGCCAATCGAGCGCCGTGTCGCCTCCCGAGCGCGCGCGTTCCTTGTTTTCGCCAGTAACAAGGAAGATGATCGCCAAGCTCAACCCAAGCACCAACGCCAGGAATTGCTCTGTGTAGTAGGAATACCCCATGCGCGACGGCAGGCTCGCGGCCTGTGCCATCGCAGCGATGGTCAAAGTGCCGGCCAGAGCGCTGACAACGATGTTCTTTACACACAAGGCCTTCGGAGAAGTCACGTCCTGTTCCACAGCATTCCCTTTCGATTGACGGACGGGGCGGCAAGACCGCCCCGGCATTGCGTCACTGGTCCGAGGTCATCTCGACACCGCGGTCCTCAAAGAAGGCCACCGCGCCAGGGTGATAATCGACGCCGGGAAACTCTTTAAAAGCTGTCTCGAGGTTGAGTGCATTGAGCGGCGGATAAGCAGCGCCGATGGCCTCGCGCTCGTCGAACAGCACCGCCAGTAGCGATTGCACCTGCTCGTCGGACACATGCGCGCCTGCGACGAGAACGTTGTCCCAAGTCACGAACATCATCGGCTCGGCCACGCCAACGCGGACCGGTGCCGGCGTGACTTCGGAAAAGTAGAACGCGGGCCGCACTTTGCGGATTTTCGCCAGCGTTTCGTCATTGGCCGTGATCCCGAGGTAGCGCACGCCGCCCACCGAGGCGTCGACCTCGGCCACCTTGGGGCCACCCACTGCGAAAAAGGCGCTATCAACGCGCCCCGATGCCATGTCGTCGGAGCCGCGGATCAGTTCCGGGACCGGCACCTGATCGACATCTTCCCAGCCAATACCTCCAGCGGCGAGGATGGCCGAAATATGCGACCGCGCGATTGGAAAGGCATCCCAGCCGGAAGGCACGCTGCGGCCTTCGAGGTCCGCGACCGAGGTCAGCCCCGAGCTTTCCTTGACGTAGAGGCCCACCGGAAACGGGTTGATCCGCGCCACAATACGCAGGTTGGGCATCGCGGCGGTGTAATCGCCCGAGCCTTGAACCGCGGTGATCACATCATTTACATCATTGAGCGAAAACTCGGCCAGTGCCTCGTTCACGGCCTGCATCATCTGCGCATTGCCGCCATAGGGCTGCACGACAAGGCGCATCCCGGCGCTCTTGCGCGCCTCGCCTGAGATGACCGAGGCCATGGTGTTCCAGACCGAGCCCTGCGGCGGTGTGGAGAAGGATTGCACCTGCGCCTGCACGGCGGGGGCAAGCCCCGTGGCCAGCAGCGCAGCGGCGGCGAGTGTCTTAAGCAGTGTCATGTAAGTTCCTCTCATTGAACTGTGAATCAATCGGTTTCCGGTTTGCGGATCAGCGCCTGACGGTCGATCTTGCCGGTGCCCGTCTTGGGCAGATGGGGCAGATAGTCGAAGAGACGCGGTGCCTTGTAAGGGGTCAGATGCGTCTTGATGTGATCGCGCAGCCGCTGTGTCTGCGCCTCGTCGCCCGTGCCTCCCTGCACGAGGCTGACGATGGCGCGCAGCGCGGTACGCTTGTCGTCCAGTTGCTCGGCCAAGACTGCGCATTCATTAACATCGGGGTGTTCGTTCAGGCAGCGCTCGACCTCGAGCGGCCAGACCCACTGACCGGAGACCTTAACCAAGTCATCGGCGCGGCCTTGGAAATAATAGAAGCCGTTCTTCTCGACGAAGCGGTCACCGGTGTAGATCCAGTCGCCGCGCATGGTCTCGCGGGTCTTGTCGGGCCGGTTCCAATAGGTCGGCGCCGAGGAGTGGCCGCGCACAAACATGACGCCCTCCTCGCCCGGCTGGGCGGGCCTGCCCTCGGGCGTCTCAAGTCGGATTTCATAACCCGGCACCCGCGCGCCTGCAGCACCCAAACGGTGATCGTCGAGCCGGTTGCTGAGGTAGATATGGAGCATTTCGGTGGAGCCCAGCCCTTCGGTGGGGCCGTGGCCGACCTTGGCTTCCCACGCAGTATAGACGTCTTCCGACAGGATCTCTGCCGCCGACATCGACTGCCGCAGCGAGGTGAGGTCCCGACTGTCGATATCAGGCGCACGGCACAGCGCGGTATAGAGCGTCGGCAGGCCGAAAAGCACCGTTGGCCGATAGATCTCGATGGCCTTCAACACCGCCTCGGGGCGGGGCTGGTCTGAGACCAGCAGCGTGGTGGCACCGACGGCAAAGGGGAAGACCAGAGAGTTGCCGAAGCCATAGGCGAAATAGGCCTTAGGCACCGAATAACATATATCGTCTTGGCTCAGCTTCAACACATGCGCGCCGAAGCTGTCGTGGATATAGGCCACGTCGTGATGCAGATGGACGATGCCCTTGGGCCGCCCGGTCGAGCCCGAGGAATACATCCAGAAGGCCATGTCATCGGGGCCGGTGTCCGCGGCGTCGAGAACCGTGTCGCTGCCATCGAGAAAGCTCTCCGCCTCAATTGACTTGGCAAGATCGGCACTGCCATTGGCGATGACCAGCCGGTCCAATTCAGTGCCTGCCAGCGTCTCGTCATTGAACACCCCGTCCAGTTGCGACTCGACTAGCGCAATACGCGCGCCGCTGTCCTTCAGGAAGTAATTCAGCACATCAGGCTTGGTCTGGATGTTCAGAAGCACCGGCACTAAGCCCGCCCGGACCGCCCCGTAAAAGGCAGCCGGATAGACCGGTGTATCATCAAGAAAGAAGGCAATCCGCTCGCCGCGCGTCAGTCCCGCGCGGGTAAAAGCATGCCCCCACCGCGCCGCCTCGGCAATCAATTCACGGTAGCTGAGGCTGCCGTTCGGACCGGTCACCGCGGTCTTATCGGCGTTGCGCGCGAGGTTCTGCCACAGAATGTCCGAGCAGTTGCGATGCTGCGCTTTGTCAAAGCCGATCTCTTGCGCGCCCGCCGCATTCAGAGCGACTGGATCGGTGAGCGGGGTCTTGGGGTTCGATCCCTGTGACATGGTGTTTTCCTCCCTCGGCCGGAGCCCCAGGTGGGGACTGCGCAGGCCGTGATGTTCCTACGTTGAGTGAAGGGGCCGAGCCGTCAGTCCGCCATGGTCCGTTTGGCGGCATAGTCTGCGGCGAATTGCGGCGCGATCTTGCGCAACCGCTCTTCGGTCATTCGCCCGGACCTCATCA
Organism: Sulfitobacter sp. 1A13679; assembly: GCF_043557115.1. Taxonomy (NCBI): domain Bacteria; kingdom Pseudomonadati; phylum Pseudomonadota; class Alphaproteobacteria; order Rhodobacterales; family Roseobacteraceae; genus Sulfitobacter; species Sulfitobacter sp. 1A13679. Next base: position 40,768 of record NZ_JBIFFO010000019.1, on the reverse strand, counting down.
GGTAGTCGAAGGCAAAATCCACCGGGGACAGCTGCATCTTCTGGCCAAAACTGTCGTACCATTCTGCCGAGGTATTGGCCGCATTGACGATCTTGCGCGCGATGGGCTGGCGGTGGTCTTGGTAACTGGCGAGCGCCGTTTCTAAGTCCGGTTCCGCCGCCAGGGCCTGCACCAAGGCAATGGCGTCTTCGAGCGCCAGCCGGGTTCCCGAGCCGATCGAGAAATGCGCGGTATGCACCGCATCCCCCAACAAGGCATACTTCCCGGCAACCCAATTCTCGCACCAAAGCCGGGGGAACTGCCGCCACATCGACTTATTGGTGATAAGCTTGGTGCCCTTCAACACGTCCGAGAAAAGCACGGCGCAGCGTTCGGCGCTTTCTTCCTCGGTCATCTCGCCGAAGCCAGCCTTACGATAGGTCGCTGCCTCGCATTCCACGATGAATGTGCTGCGGTCGGGGGTGAAGCGGTAATGGTGGGCGTTCATAGGGCCGTGTTCAGTTTCGATGAAAGTCTGGGTCAGTGTGCTGAATGGGATCTGCGCGCCAAACCACGCGAAGTGATTGTCGAAATAGTCGACCTTTGGCGCGAAACTCTCCTCGAAGGCGCGCCGCACCAGCGAGTTCAGCCCATCAGCGCCGATAACAAGATCGGCCTCCAGTTCCTCCACCTCCGTAATTTGGGTATCGAAGCGGATGGGAATGTCGAGGACACGCGCCCGCTCAGTCAGGAGCTGGATCAGGTTCAACCGGCCGATGGCGGTAAAGCCCACCCCATCCAAGGTCACCGAACCATCGGGCAGGTTCAACGTCATGTTTTGCCAGCGCTCCATATGCGGTGCCACCAGGTCATGGGTCTCGGGGTCATCAGCCTTGAGAAACTCCAGCGCCTGATCGGAAAAGACTACGCCGAAGCCAAAGGTGGCACCTTCTGGGTTTTGCTCGGTAACCCGAATACGCAGCTGCGGCATCAAACGGCGCAGCAGGATCGCGGTGTAGAGGCCCGCGGGCCCGGCACCCAGAATCTCTACGGTGGAAAGCTTTGTCATAGATCCCCCAAATCTCCTCGACCTTTTTTAAGGACTACTGTACAATTCTGAATTATGCAATTAATTTCATAATAAGGAATTGACTGATGACTGCGGCACAAGACTTTGATATCACATTCGGCGACTGCGATCCTGCCGGAATTGTCTTTTATCCCAATGCATTTCGATGGATGGATGCAGGTTTTCACACCCTTCTCAGACCTGCCGGCGGCCACGCGACCCTTTGCCGAAACCTGAAAGCTGTGGGGGTGGGTTTGGTCGATGCCTCTGCTGAGTTCCGCCGTCCGATGGGCGATGGGGATCGTCTCTCATTGCGAATCACAATCACCGAATGGTCACCCCGGTCGTTCACTCTGCACTATGACGGCACTGTTGAGGGCAAGCGAGCTTTCCGAGGTCGCGAGGTGCGCTGTCTTTTCACTCGGGCGGAAAGCGGTATTGTGGCCGCTGACGTCGCGCCGCTGCGCGTACTATTGGAGACCGAAAATGTCTGACGAAACTGCCCACGGCCAGGGATTGAAGTCCCTCGATACTGCCCTCGGGGTACTGTCCTATCTAGCTGCTCAGGGCGGGCCACAGACACTTTCCGACATTGGCCGAGGCTGTGGCATGCCGCCCAGCAAGGTGCATCGTTATCTTGCCTCCTTCGTAAACGCGGGGCTGGTGCAGCAACAGGGACGCTCAGGGCAATATGATCTGGGGCAGGGGGCACTGCAGATCGGTCTGGCAGCCTTAGCTCGTCACGATTTCATCAACGCCGCCGCAGATGGGCTGGCCGGACTGTCCGCCGACACCGGCATGACGGTACTGCTGTCGGTCTGGGCCAATCAAGGCGCAACCGTGGTCCGCTGGGAGCGCGGCGCCGCCCCGACAGACACCTCGATGGGTTTGGGGACCACTCTACCCCTGCTCACCTCGGCCACCGGGCGAGTGTTTCTGGCCTGGGGCCCGCCTCGCGCCATCGCGCCGGTGCGCAACACCCAGCTGCGCCGCCTGGCGCGACAGCCCAACCTGCTGCTCGATATAGAACCGTCAAAATCCAGCGTTGCCGAATTGGCAGAACGCACCCGCGCGCGCGGTTTTGCGTCGATTGAGGGCCGGTTCATCCCCGGCCTCGTCGCGGCGGCAGCACCCATTCTCGACTGGCAAAGCGAAGCCCAAGCTGCTGTCACCCTTGTCGGCACCGACCCTGCCACCGTTGCCGAGGCCGCCGCGCAAACTGACCTGCTGTTGACCTACTGCGCGGCGAAATCCGTCGTTCGCGAGAATGCAAAAGTCTAAGAATGGATTGATGCTTTCCCAGTGCGGCGAAGATCGCCTTCCAACCGTTCGTCCGTGTGGTCCATTAAAGGCGCGCCGGAGATTTCATGGTTCACTATACGGATTACCTGTGGCACAGTTGACAATTCTGCAAGCGCAAGGACCGGAGACGGTCTCGATCTCATCCACAAATCCGAGAGTACGCATCACAGCAAAGATGTGAATGGTGGCGTTCGGATATTCCTTCTGGAGCAGTTCCGCCCTGGCGGCGGTCGTTGCGCCCTTGGTCAGGACATCATCCACCAGCGTGATTTGCTCTGGCTGCAACAAGTCAAACCGCACGTGGAGGCTCGCCTTATGAGTATCTATCAAAGGCCGCCCCACCGCCGCTGCGAAGGCTGATTTCTGAACCGGAGAGATGCGTGTAATCATTGCTTCCACACCTGCGCCATACCCTGCTGCGCTCAGAATGTCCGCGATCGCCTTGAGGGTTCGGATGTGCCACGCGGCGAGTAATTGGCGAAGGTGCCGTAAGTAAATTCAGAAGACACTGACGCTCGCAGCAGTGCAATTTGGGATGTCTTCCAGCACAGCGGGTAGATCATCGCGGCGCAAGACCTGCGCGCCATAGCCGATCATCTCCTGCGGCCAACTAAGCGCAGAATTCTCCACGATGCTCTGAAGCAGAAATACCATTCGTCCAAGGCGGAGGGCTTCCCACCCTTGATGGCGGGTGCCGCTTTTCTCGCTGGCTTCAATGATAATCGTTGCATCGGAAATCAGCGCCATGGTGCGATTGCGCTGCGGGAAATTAGTGCGGCGGACGGGCGTGCCTTCAGCGAACTGCGAAATGGCCAGATGCTCGCCCTTGATGCGATCCAGAAGCGGACGGTTGCCTTTGGGGTAGGGTTCGGAAAGCGGAGTACCCAAAACAGCAATCGTGCGCCCACCCAGTTCGATGGTGGTTTCATGCGCAAAAGTATCGATCCCGTCCGCCAACCCGCTGACCACAGTGATACCTTGCTCGACCAGTGCACGCGTGACCGCGCGGGCACGCGTTTGCCCATCCGGGCTTGGTTTGCGGCTGCCAACGACCGATACGCGCCTGCCCTCGGACAGCAACGAGACATTACCTTCGAGATAAAGGCGCTCCGACGCATGTTTGTTCTCGAAGCTGTTCATCGCCCCGAAAAGCTCCTGCATGCGGACAAGGTCAGATGTATTATGAGCATGCAACATACGTTTTCTCCCTCGAACAGTGTAGCGGAGGCAGATTCCAAGCGCCACTATTCAATGCAAGGCAAGCCCAGCGCGATAACCGCCCCACCTTGCCGTCTCTAGTTATGTCCGATAAGTTTACATTATCGGACATTCTGGAATACCCTCCCAGCCATGGTAGTGTCGTTTTAGTTTCATGGGTGGATTCAACCGAAATCGCCTCTCTCGTCGAGGAAATTTCCATTTAACCGGCGGACGGGTCTCTTGCTTAATCTGTGGACGCGTTCCGCTCCTGCGTCAATCGTGCGCTTTCCTTTACCATTCGGTAGGTCCCGCCCATCCGTGAGCCACGGCAATTGGGCCGCACGCCGGAACAGGACGAGGGCGGCCTCCGGCAGGACCGCGCCGGGGCACCAAATCTGTTCCAAAGAGATCATGCAAGATCACCAGCGTCAAAGCCCGCCAGCTCACTGGTAGGTGCTGAAGAGGCGCAGACCGACCGAAGGCCGCGCGGGCCTCGTAGGGACAATTCCACCCCGGTTCATCGTACCAGAGCGCGAGGACGGGCCGGGCCGCACCGTCGCGATCAAGTGGCGCCCAGAGAGTGCGAATTGCATACTCGAGACGATCAAAACGGCCTGGGTTAACTCTGACGATCCGGCTGATCTGGCTTTGGAGATCGAGGACGCCTCCGGCGAAATCCGCCTTCGAAGGGTCCTCTGCTGTCTTCCCTCCCCCGCCAGTCAAAACGGCATCGCACTTGCGACAGAAGGGGCGCAGCGGTCCAGGAGCATGGTCCGGTGCGTCGGGCAAATCACCAGCTCTGCCAATCGCCAATGCGTCCGGCTTTAAACATCGCCCTCACAAAGGACTGAACAATCGGGCCGAGAACAGCCATCTGCCGTTTCGAAAACGAGAGCGGTGCATGCAAGGGTTTCGCTCTCCGGGCGGGTTGCAACGATTTGTGACTTGCCAGTCTGCCGCCAGAAACCGCTTCTCAATACTCGCCCGTCGCCGTTCCGCAAACGCAACACGCTATCACAGAATGGAGGCCTTCGACGCTTGGAAGGAGGCCGCGAACATCTGACGCTCCAAGACCGGCCATCTCTTCGCGGCTGGCGAGTTAAGTTGACAACACCCCAACTGCCGATGTCGCGTTTCACCTGGCTGGCCAATTACCTTGACCTAACAGCGGCGAGCCTGCCGTTGTGGCAGGTCAACGACCTGCCCGCCGGGGCGCAGTTTGTGATGCAGCGCGATCAAGATGCGCGGCTCTTGGCGTTTCTTACCGCGGCTGAAGGGATCAAACCGCGACTGTCGGAAAGAGCGATGGCATAAACGGCGCCGCCCTCAAGTTAGCGCCGTCTTAAGGACCAAATGACCGGGGGCGACCTCATCGTATTCCGACGGACCGGGCTCGTGCCCTACCGGGAACACGGGCGAAGGAATTGGCTTGAACGTCAACTCTTCGCCCAGGCTTCGGCGGGTCGGATCTGCGATAGGCACGGCGCTGAGCAGCGTGCGGGTGTAGTCATGCTGGGGCGCTTCAAACACCTGTGCGCGGCTGCCAATCTCGACCAGCCTGCCGCGGTACATCACCCCAACCCGGTGCGAGACCCGCTCGACCACCGCCATGTCGTGGCTGATGAACAGAAACGAAATGCCCATCTCGGCCTGAAGCTCCATCATCAGGTTCAGCACCTGCGCCTGCACAGACACGTCCAGCGCACTCACCGCCTCATCCGCGACGATCAGTTTGGGCCGCACCGCCAAGGCGCGAGCGATGGCCACGCGTTGGCGCTGCCCGCCTGAAAGCTCGTGTGGAAAGCGCGACATGTAGCTGCGCGGAAGATGCACCCGGTCGAACAATCCCGCGACGCGGTCCTCGATTTCGCTACCCTTGGCCAGATCGAAGTTCCGCAGCGGTTCGGACACCTGATCGCGCAGACGCATATAGGGGTTGAGCGAGGCGAAGGGGTCCTGAAACACCATCTGCATGTCGCGCCAAGCACGGCGCAGGTTGCGGTCGCTCAACACGCCCACGTCTTCGCCATCAAGCAGCACCTTGCCCGATGTCGGCTCAGACAGCCGTAGAATGGACCGACCGCAGCTTGATTTGCCGCAGCCGGATTCGCCGACCAGCGCGAGTGTCTCGCCCTTGCCGATGGTAAAGCTCACATCCTCGACCGCATGCACATTCGCCACCACCCGTCGCAGGATACTGCTTTTGATCGGGTAGCGCGTGGTCAGGTTCGAGACCTCCAGCAAAGGCGCGCGGGTTTCCGGAACGACCGGCGCAATGGTCCGCCCCTCGTCCCCGATCAGCCGCATAGGTTCGGGCGCTGTCTTGCCGCGCATTTCGCCAAGCCGGGGCACCGCGGCGAGCAGCGCCTTGGTGTAGTCCTGCTTGGGATTGGCAAAAATTTCCTCAACCGGCCCTTCTTCGACCAGCTGACCACGACGCATGACCACCACCCGGTCCGCCACCTGTGCGACCACGGCCATGTCATGGGTGATGAACAGCACCGCCATGCCAGTCTCGGCCTTCAGCCGATTGATGAGCGAAAGGATTTCGGCCTGAATGGTCACATCAAGAGCTGTGGTCGGCTCATCCGCGACCAACAGGCGCGGTTTGCAAGCCATCGCCATGGCAATCACCACCCGTTGCCGCATGCCGCCTGACAGCTCGTGCGGATATTGCTTTAGTCGACGCTCGGCCTCCGGAATGCGGACCTGTTGCAACAGCTCCAGCGCACGGGCGCGGGCGTCTTCTGCTGACATCCCCATGTGCATACGCAAGCCGTCGGTCATTTGACGCTCGATGGTAAAGACCGGGTTGAGCGAGGTCATCGGTTCTTGAAAGATCATGCCGATTTCATTGCCCCGGATACGGCGCATGGTGGCGTTGTCGGCCTCGGCCACATCCAGGAGCCCGGCGTTGCTGGCAAACTCCAGCTTACCGCCCGTAATCTTGCCGCCGCCAAACTCAACCAGCCGCATCAGCGAAAGCGAGGTGACCGATTTGCCCGAGCCGCTTTCGCCGACCACGCAGACAGTTTCGCCCGACGCGATGGAAAAGCTGACATCTTCGACCCCGACGATGGGGCCGTCTTCGCCCTGAAACTCGACCCTCAGATTGTCGATCGATACCAATGGTCTGTCATGCAGGGTCATCCCGCGCCTCCCTTTGATCTGGGGTCCAGCGCATCGCGCAAGGCGTCACCGAACATGTTAAGCCCCAGCACGGTCAGCGCCACGGCGGCACCGGGCACCAGCGCCGTCCAAGGCGCGCGGTCGAGGTAGTCGCGTGATGCTTGGATCATCAGCCCCCAGGAGGCATCGGGCGGCTGGGTGCCAAGCCCCAGAAAGCTCAGCCCCGCTTCGGCAAGGATCGCAAAGGCGAGGCTGATGGTCGATTGCACGATCACGGCCGGCATGATGTTGGGCAGGATATGCCGCACGATCAGCCGCAGGTCCGAATTGCCCGCCGTTCGGGCGGCTTCGACATAGGGCATCTGCGCCACGCGCAGCGCCTCCCCCCGGATAATCCGCGCCAGAAAGGGAGCAAAGGCGATGCCGATGGCGATGATGGTGTTTTGCAAGTTTGGCCCCAACACCGCGCTGATGGTCAGCGCCAGCAGCAATGCCGGGAAAGCCAGCAACGTATCGACCAGTCGCATTAGTACATTGTCGGTGGTCCCGCCCGCATAGCCCGAGATTAGGCCAAGCGGCATGCCGATCAGAATCGACATCAGCACGGCGGCACTCGCAATCAGGATCGAGGTCTGCGCCCCCAGCAATACCCGATAAAGCAAGTCGCGCCCTAATTGATCGGTGCCGAGCGGATGCGCCCATGTCGGCGGCGAAAGCCGGGCGCGCATGTCCATCTTTGTGGCGAGCGTGTCGGGAATGAGCATCGGCGCGATGATCGCAATCAAAAGCACGGTCACGACCAGCGCGATACCCAAGATTCCCTTGGAGGTTCGGAAAGAAGCAGGCAATTTCATGACAGGCGAACCCTCGGGTCAACGACGACGTAGAGGATGTCGACAAGCAGATTGGCGAGCATGACCACGGCGGCGATCACAAAGACGCTCGCTTGGATCAACGGCATGTCCCGGTTCAAAAGCGCCTGATAGGTCAGCCATCCCATGCCGGTATAGTTGAACAGGCTTTCGACCACGATGATCGAGCCAAACAGATAGCCCACCTGCAACCCGGCCACCGTCATCACCGGGCCGACCGCGTTGGTCAGACCATAGCGCCAGACCACGGTGTTTTCGCTCAGACCCTTGGCGCGGGCCACGCGGATGAACTCTTGGTTCAGGATGCCGGTCATGGTGGCGCGGGTCATCCGGGTCAAATGCGCCATCAGCCCCAAGCCGAGCGCCAGCGAGGGCAGCAACGCATGTTTCAGCGCCATCGCGAAATCCGTACCTGGGTCGACAAAGCCCGAAGACGGCAACCACTGCAGCCCCCGTGCGAAAAGCAAGATCATCATAATGCCCCAAAAGAAGTCCGGCAGACTGACCCCCAAAAGCGCGGCAGAACTGGCCGTGGTGTCCTGCCACCGATTGGGATGCACCGCCGCCCAAACCCCGAGCGGGATCGCACAGCTCAGCGCGATCGACATCGACATCACCACGATCAACCCGCTGGCCTTCATCTTTTGTAACAACAAAGGCGCGATCGGCTCCTTGAACACCAGCGAGGCGCCCCAGTCGCCGGTGACCATACCGCCGATCCAACGCCCGTATTGCACCACCAAAGGCTCGTTCAGCCCGAGCGACTCGCGCAGCCCGGCGAGAGCTTCGGGGTTGGACTGCGTCCCCATGATCATCATCGCGACATCACCCGGTAGGATGTTCGTCACGGTAAAAGTGATCGCTGAGATCAGAAACAGCGTCAGAAGCATCGATAGGATGCGGTTGAGGATATAGCCCACGGCCTGCCTGCCCTTTTAGATTGCGCAGGCCCGGAGGCGCTGCGTGTTTTTGCCGTTTGTGCCGGGGCGGTCGCGCGGTCGCGCCGCCCCGGCACTTCGGATCAGTTTTGCAGCCAGACCTTGTGGAAGTTCAGGTTCGACCCGTTGGGATGCACAATGGTATCCAGCCCCTGCACGGCGGGCTGCGCACCGATGGTGCCATTGCGGAACCACAAGAGCACGTCCAGCGTCTCGTCATGGACGATCTTCTGCACCTCTTTATAGACCTCTGCCCGCGCTTGGGGATCGGTGGTGACCCGAGCTTTGGCCGTCAGTTCGTCCACCTTGGGGTGCGAAATCTTCCGGTAGTTGAAGGCCCCTTCGGTGTTCCACATCGAGTAATACAGGAAATCCGGCTCCCACAGGGTGAAGAAGTTCATCATGGAAATCTGGAAATCCTTGTCGACCCAAACCTGGCTCAACCAATCCGACCATGTGAGCTGCTCGATGGTGGCGTCAACGCCGGCCATGCGGAACCATTCTAGCATGATCTGCGCCGCCTCGATGTGGTAGGGGTAGTTTGTCGTCGCCTTGAACACGACCGACAATTCGCCCGGCCCATAGCCCGCTTCCGCCAGCAAGGCCTTTGCCTTTTCGATGTCTTGCGGACGCTGCTTCAGATCGTGGTTGTAGGAGGCCGAAGTGGGATAACTTGGCGAAGCGGTCACCTTGCCCTGACCCCATAGCGCGCCTTCCAGCAGCGCTTCCTTGTCGATCATGTAGTCAAAGGCTTCGCGCACTTTCGGGTCTTTGAAAGGCTCGAAGTCGTGGTTGAAGTTCACGAAGTCCCAGTTCAGCGGGAACCACGACACGACCTGAAGCCCCTCCTCGGCCTCGATCTCGGTGATGCGGTCGGCGGGGATGTCGTTGATCATATGCAACTCGCCGGTGCGCAACCCGGTGAGGCGCACGGTAGGCTCGGTGATCTCGCGCGCGATGACCTTGTCGAGGTAGGCTGGCCCGTCCCAGTAGTCGTCAAACCGCTCCAGTTCCACTTCGTTGCCGAACTCGCGGCGCACGAACTTGAAGGGACCACAGCCAATAGGCGTGTTGCCCTGCTCATCGCCGCTGCCGGCTGGCATGACAACGCCCGCGCCGTTTTCGGCGAGGCGGAAGATGAAGGGCGCGTTGACCTTGTCGAGCGTGACGACCACGGTCGTGTCATCCGGTGTCTCGATGCCAGTGACATTGTTGAACACTTCAAAGTTGACCGCCCCTGTGGCCGGATCCTTGCAGCGCTCAAAGGAATACTTCACGTCTTCCGAGGTCATCTTCTTGCCGTTGTGGAACATCACGTCATCACGCAGCTTGAACGTATAGACGGTGCCGTCGTCGCTGATCTCGTAACTCTCCGCGAGGTTCGGGATCACGTTTAGGTCCTTGTCCACGGTCACGATGGAGTCGTGCACATTTTGCAGAACACGCCCGGTCGACGCGGTGCCGGTCTGGTGCATATCGAGGTTCTGTGTGGTTTCGGAATGGCCCCAAATTAGGGTGCCGCCCTTGACCGGCTCAGCCTGCGCCAGCGCCGGCAGCGCGACAGAGGACAGCAGCGTGCCGCCAAGCAGGGCGGAGGTGGATTTCAAAAATTGCCTTCTTTTCATGGTGGTCTCCTTGTTGGTCGCGGGCACATGGGCCCGCTGTTTATCCGCCCCGTTCGGGGTCGTTGTATTTGGGTTATTTCGGTAGGTTTGGTCGTTCCGCAGCGACGCCCAGTTTTGCCTCAAGCGCTTGCCCGAGGTTCAGGATCGTGCCCTCTTCATACAGCCGACCCCAAAGCGAAATGCCTTGCGGCACGCGGTGGGTTTCACCTCTGTCGTCGGCGTCGCCGGTGGTTAGCTTGCCTGCGCCAAGCGACGCAGGGCTGCGCGTGCCCAACTGTTCGAAGCCCGCGCGCAGGTGCAGGCAGGGATGCCCGGTGAAGTTTGACGCCACCAGCATCGGCCCAGTCATGAAGGGGCCGATCAGGGCATCAACCTCGTCAAACAGCCCATCCAGAGCCTGCATCACGAGATAGCGCAGCCGATCAAGCTGAACGTGATCCACAGCCGAAAGGAAACGCGCCTTGCGGAAAGTGTTGGGCCATGCGCCCTCGTCCTGCCATGTCAGCGTGTCGTCGGCGTCGGTCAGGGTGAGCGGCTCAAAGGCGGCAGCGGCTTCGGCATAGAGAATGTTCATCAGCGCGCCGTAAGGCAGGTCGGGCAGCGAGACTTCGACAACGTCGATCCCAAGCTCACGTGCCGCCGCCAGCGCGGCGTGATCAACCTCGGTGGCGCCCTCAGCGAAGGCCTCGGGCAGATAGCCTAGCTTCAGCCCCTCGATCCCCTTTCCGGCGTCGAAGGCCAGCGGCGCCTGCACGGTGCAACGGTCCCCCGCATCGGCTCCGTTCAAAGCGTCCAACACCAGTGCTGTATCCTCCACGCCGCGGCAGATCGGGCCGACCTTGTCGAGCGACCAACACAGCGCCATCCCACCTGCCCGGCTGACCCGGCCAAAGGTGGGCCGCAGCCCGGTGGTGCCGCAGCGCTGACTGGGCGAGGTGATCGAGCCGAGAGTCTCGGTCCCGATGGAGAAGGCGCAGAGCCCTGCCCCCGTAGCCGAAGCCGACCCGGCGCTGGAGCCGGACGACCCTTCTTCGAGGTTGAACGGATTGCGGGTGCGCCCGCCATACCAGATGTCGTTGTAGGCCAATGCGCCTAGCGTCGTCTTGCCCAGAATCACCGCCCCGGCATCGCGCAGCAGCGTGACGATGCGGGCATCGGCCTCGGGCACCCGATGTTGGTAAGGTTCGGCCCCCCAACCGGTCACGATGTCCTTGGTGTCGAAGAGGTCTTTCAGCCCGTATGGAATGCCATGCAGCGGGCCAAGGTTCTTGCCCTCTGCCGTCAGGGCGTCCATCTTGTCTGCCTCGGCCAATGCCAAATCGCGGGTCACCGTGGCGTAGCAGTAAAGATGCGGGTTCAGACGCTCGATCCGGTCAAGATAGATTTCCGTCAGCCGCCGACTGCTCAGCACGCCCGAACGTATCCAGACCCCCAATTCAGGCAAACAGGCAAAGGCGATGTCTTCGTCGTTGTCCGGCAAAGGCCGCTGGGGCTCGCTGGCTTGCACACCGTCGGCGGTGGGCATTTCGAAGCCCGGCAGGCGCGGGTCGAAACGCGAGGCCATGGGCACCGAATTGGGCAGCTCCACTGTACGCCGCGCCTCGGCCGAAGCAATCTGCCCCTCAAGGTTCCCAATCATCTGCGTGCGTTCCTTGGCCGTATAGGCGATCCCCATCAGGCGTTCTGCGGCTTCGATGTCTTTTTCGGTGATCGGTCGGGAGTTCATGGGTTTGCCTCGGATAATTCAAATGGAATTCGGAATGCTGCGTCCGCAAGATCGGTGCAGCGGATTGACAGGTGACGCGGTGACGTAGGTTGCTATACCCCCAAGCTGGACAGCGGATTAACCATTCATTAACAATATCGATATTAAGAGGCGGTCGAAATTTATGTCAACAGCCCCGGACATTTCACTTCATAGTCTGACCGCAGACCTGCCGCGCGTGGGTGGCCGGAAATCCGAACTGGTTTATACCGCTTTGAAACGGGCGATTTTGTTCCGGCAGCTGGTCCCCGACCAGCAACTGTTGGAACAAGAACTGGCCGCTGTCTTCGGATGTAGCCAAGGCACGATCCGCGAAGCCCTCTTGCGCCTCGCCGATGACGGGCTGGTCCGACGATTGGGCTATCGCGGCACCCGGGTGACTGAGACCAGCCTCGAAGAAGCCGTTGAAATGGTGCGCGTTCGGCTCACCATCGAACGTGGCGTGGCCCGCAAGATCGCGGTCGCCGAGATGGGCCCCCATCGGGAACGGATGGACGCGCTTTTGGCCCGGATGGCGCAGGCCCATGCCCAAGACGACCTGTTTCTTGGTGCGGAACTTGACCGTGAATTCCACTGCGCGCTGGCATCGGCCGCTGAAATGGACCTGCTCCGCCCAGTCTTGCTGCGCTGCACGCTTCATATCCATCGTTTCACCCTCAGCAGCATCGAAGTACCCCGCCAATATTATCAAGAAGCCGGTGTCGATGCGGAACATCAAGCCCTGTTCGAGGCACTGACCTGCGGCGATCCCGACCGGGCTGAACGCGTGATTTCCGAGCATATCGCCCACGTCCTCGAACGCTGGGCGCCTTCGGTCTATGATGCGATCGGTCCATCTCTCTTTGCCTCCCTGCGCTAAGACTACCGGCTCTCAGCCGCCGCCGATGAAGTCCCGCCGCGTGCCTTAAGCACGAGCAGCAACATCACCAGCAATGTCACGAGGATCAACAGCGTCATCAGCGCATAAAGTGTCGGGCTCAGCCCCACCTGTTTATACTGCGCCCATAGATAGGTCTGCAGCGTATTGTGACGCCCCTGCACAATGGATGTACGGATCGTCTCATTGAACGAAAGGATCAGAGCAAAGGCCGCGGCGCCCCCCAATCCGGGTCGGATGTGCGGCAATTCGATGTTCCAGAACGCCTGAAAACGGTTCGATCCCAACAGGTAAGCGGCCTCAAGATAGGCGCCCTCAAAACTCGACATCACGGTCATGATGATCAACGTGGCAAAGGGCAGCGCCCAAAGCACCTGAACGGCAATCATGGTCAGCAGCGAAGGATCAATGTCTAATGTCTTGAAAAAGATCGCCGTGGCCACCCCCATGCTGACCCCCGGCACGAAGAGCGGCAGCAGCACCAGCGACAAGAGCAGCCGCGGCTTGCCCCATTCGCGGATCGCCTGCGCCACCGCCAGCGCCAGAAGCGGCGTGATCACCGCCACCGCCACCCCGATGATCAGGGTGTTGACCACCCCGCCCATCAACCTTGGGTCGTCCAGAATGGCGGTGTAGTTGGCGAACAGCCCGTTCGCCTCGGTATCTCGGAACGAATGAATCAGTGGCGGCAACAGCGGCGCGTAAAGAAACAGCAGCACTGCCCCTAAAAACAGCCACATTAAGACAAGCGCGCCACGCGACCGTTGTGTATTGCTTCTGTCCATCAGCCGCGCCCCATGATTTTACCCAAGAACAGCCTCAGGTCGAAGAAGTAGAACCACGCGGCCAAAAGCAGCAGCATCACGAGGATCGAAAATGTCGACATGGCGGCGGCCAGTGGATAGTTCACCACGTCCAGCGAGCTCATGATCGAATTGCCCAAAAGCTGGTATCCGGTCCCGCCCAGAATGGTAGAGACGGCAAATTCGCCAAAGGCACCGACGAACCCAAAGATCGCGGCGGCAAAGACACCGGGCAGCGACAGCGGCAAGGTGACCCGCAGAAAGGTGCGGAACCGGCCCTCGCCCAGCATCCAACTGGCCTCTTCGTGGCGCTTTTCACCCCCGCTGAGCGAAAGCCAGATCGGAAAGATCATGAAAGGCATATAGGCGGTGACGAGCCCGAGATAGACCGCGAAGGTGCTGAACAGCAGCCAGTCCATCGGCGCGTCGATCACCCCGGCCTGCATCAGCAAAGAGTTCACCACCCCGCTGCGGCTAAGGATATCTGACCACGAAAAGGTGCGGATGACGAAGTTCACCAGAAACGGCACCGAGAACAAAAACAATACCGTTCCGGTCAGCGATGCCCGCACTTTGCGGGTGATGATATAGGCCAGCGGATAGGCCAGCAGCAGCATCACCGCCGTCGCCGTCGTCGCCACCCAAAGACTGCGCAGGAACACATCGAAACGGACCCCGCCCAGAAAGGTTACATAGGACTTCAACGTCAGGTCCGGCACCATCGTCAGCCCGGTCTTGGACCAGAAGCTGACGATGATCATGATCACGATGGGGCCAAGGATCATCAGCGCCACGAGGGCGAGCGGAATGCCAAGGGCGAGTTTCCACAGCGTCTGGCTGTGTCGCGCAATATTCATGGTCGCGTCCTTTCGCAAAGCTCTGACATATCCCTGCCCCACCGACGCATTACGACGCCTTGAACCGCTGCCATTCTTCCTCATAGAGGTCGACATTGGTCGGCCAGCGGTTCTGCCAGGTGCCGCCAGTGGCGAAACGGTCCTGCACCCCACTGTCGATCGCGGCGATCTTCTCGGCCTCTTCGGTGGTGAAGGCATCGCTGTTGTCGCGGGCAAACTGCGGTGCGGTCGGGTTGGTCATATAGCCGCGCAGCCCGGTGATCTTGGCGCCGTACCATGGCCCCAGCATGAAGTTCAGCAAGGCATAGGCCGCCTCGGTCTGCTCGGCGCTGCGCTCGGGGTTGTTGACGATATAAGCCGCCATCGCCCACATCAGATAGCCTTCGCGTGGGGCAGCATAGCGGACATTGGCACCCTGCGAATTGGCCACGAAAACCATCGGCTCCCAGCAATCCATGACGTGCACCTCTTTGCTGACCAACAAGTTCACCGCCTGCTCAAAGCTCGACCAGATAACTCGGAACTGCCCCTCTTTCTTCTTCTCGATGAGGAAATCGATCACCGTCTTCAACTCGCCCTCGGACATGTCCGACGGGTCTTCGATCTCCGCAAGCCCATTGGCCTTGAGGTAGAGCGCGGTTTTCTGACCGGCTGTCGTATAGTTGTCCTCGATCGACACATAGCCGCGGAACTTGGGATCAAACAGCGCGCCGTAGCTGTCCAACTCCCCGGTTTCGTCGGGCAGATAGGCAAATGAATCCGCCTGAAGGACCGTTGGCACGCCGTAAAGCTCACCGTCGTAGCCAACGAAGTCAAAGCCGGGTGTGCCCTTAGCAAGATACTTGTCGATATAGGTATTGGTCTCGAGGTTAGGCAGCTTTGAGCGGTCGATCTTCTGGATCAGGTCCGCTTCCGCCAAGGGCTTTTGCATGCCGCCCACGATGTTGATGATGTCGAAGGTCTGCATGCCGCCCCCGGCAAGCAGCTGGTTAATGATCGCCGCTGGTGCGTTGCCAATCGAGACCATGTTGACGCTATGGCCCGTGGCATCGCTGAACCGGCTCCAGTCGCCCCCCGGATCGCCCACACCGATATCCGCAATGGTGATCTCATGCCCCGCTTGGGCGAAGGCCGGCAGGCCCGTTACAGAAAGTGCACCGAGCGCAGCACCGCTGCGCAAGAAAGCGCGACGGTCAAATCCGCCGAAAGTCGTGGTCTTATGTGTCATGTCATTCTCCCAGAAAATGTTGTGCTTCAGGTCTCGCTCGATCCCTAGTCGCTGTCTGCCTCAAGAACGATCAGGTCATCCGCCGCAATATGAATAGCGCGCTCATCGCCTACCCGATGATCACTCTGCGCGGCATGGATCGCCGTGAGGGACTGCCCGTTAGGCAGTTGCAGTTCGATATTGCTGTAAGACCCCCGGAACGAAACGCCGGTAACTTCTGCGCGTAGCGTCAACCCGTCACCTGCCGGTGCCCCCGCCGTCTCAGCAACGGGCCGGACCTGAATGGCCTCGCCCCGCACCGCCACCATGCCGCTGTCCGTGCGCCTCCCCCGGCGATCAATCATCAGGCTTTCCCCGGCGAGGGTCATGCGCACCTCTTCACCCTGCGCGTCCAGATCGGCCGAAAGCAGATTACAGCCCCTGAAAAAGCGGGCGACGAAAGGCGTGCGCGGGCGGTGGAAGATCTGTTCCGGCCGGTCGCATTGGACATAGCGCCCCTCGTTTAGCACTGCGACACGGTCGCTCATGGTCAGCGCTTCTTCTTGGTCGTGGGTGACATAAATGAATGTCGTGCCCGTGCGCTGCTGGATGCTGCGCAACTCGTCCTGCATCTCGCGGCGGATCTTTTCATCGAGGGCGGAGAGAGGTTCGTCCAGCAACAGAATTGCCGGGCGCGGCGCCAAAGCCCGCGCGATGGCTACGCGCTGCTGCTCGCCGCCCGAAAGCTGGTTCACGTTACGGCTCTCGTAGCCCTCCAGCCCCACCAGCGTCAAAAGTTCAGAAATTCGGCTGGCCGTCTCTTCACGACTTAGGTTTTCGCGGCGCAGCCCGTAGCCCACGTTTCCGGCGACGTCGAGATGCGGAAAGATCGCATACTGCTGGAACACCATGCCCAGATGCCGATCCCAAGGCGGCACCGACGTCATGTCGCGCCCGTCGATCACAATGCTGCCGCTGTCGGGGTATTCCAGCCCCGCGATCATCCGCAGCACAGTCGACTTACCCGAACCGCTGGGCCCCAGCATGGTAAAGAATTCGCCGCGTTCGACCGTCATCGAGAAGTCCCGCGCCGGCGTCGCTCTGCCAAAGCGTTTGTGAAGATGCTCGAGCTTTAGGATCGGGTCAGTCACCGTTCGGCTCCTCCAGCAAGGTTTTCACGGCGACCCCCCCTGCCCGCGCCATCATCTCAAGCGCCATCGAAGGCCGCATCTCCTTCTCCGCATCTTCAGCCGCCACCATTTCGGGCGTCATCGGCAGATGCATAAAGCCACAGTTCATTTGCGCGACACCCGTCTCAACAAGATGGAGGGTCGTATAAAGCATCTGGTTGCACAGGTGATTGCCGGCAGAATAGGAAATTGCCGCCGGAATCCCTTGGTCGCGACAAGCCGTGACAATGCGCCCGTTTGGCACCGTTGCATCATAGGCTGCAGGGCCGCCAGACACAGTCGCCTCATGTGCCAGCGTCAACCCGTCATTGTCGGGCACATCGAAGGACCGCCAATTGGTCCCCAAAGCCTCCAGCCGAATCCCGCAGGCCCCTGGCGCAATGCCAAAGCCCAGCCAGTGATCCGGCGCGTATTTCCCGATTGCATCCGTCAGAAAAGACATAAGTCCCTGCGTGCGTACCGGCACTTCAAGATGAACAACGCGGTGATGACCCCAATCCAGTCCCGCCACGCGTTTGGCCGTTTCAGAGGCAGGATTGTTGTCTGCCTTCGCCCAGGCGCCATAGCCGGCGACAATCACAGTCTTCTGTTCGTTCACACCGCGCTCCCCCTGTTGGTTGGTTAAGGAATGCTATGCGAACAAAAGCCATACCAACAAATCGTATTTACACATGAAGCTATGTGTGAATGTTATGGAGCCATGATTTACCGGGCAGTTTTGAGGCCTTAGGGGGACCGACATCATGCAATTTCGTCAGATCGAGGCGTTTCGTTTCGTCATGATCACCGGTACCATCACCGGCGCCGCCGAGATCATGGCTGTCTCGCAGCCCGCCGTCAGCCGCCTGATCGGAGACTTGGAAGCGGCCTTGGGCTTCCGCCTGTTCGATCGCGTCCGGGGCCGCTTGCTCCCGACCGAGGCCGCAGGCCGCTTCTTTCAGGGGGTCGAAAAGTTTCATGTCGGTCTCGATCAGCTTGACCGGATCGCCGAACAGATCAGGACCGACAAACCCGCCGACCTCAAGGTCTGCGCCACCCCTGCCCTATCCACCCATTTCTTTCCGCCCGCCGTTCGCCAGTTTCAAACGCTCTACCCGTCAGTCGATCTGGTCATCGACAGTTTTTCCTCTTCCGAAATCGTAAACCGATTGCGCAGCCATCTGACCCATCTCGCGGTGACACTGGCCTTCCCCGAAACGCCGGGCGTCGTACAAGAGCCACTGGTCACTACCTCTCATGTCTGCGCTGTCCATGAGAGCCACCCATTGGCGAAAAAGGAGGTCGTCACGCCTCAGGATTTCCGTGGGGAACGGGTGCTGAGGATTCTGCCCAGTGGGCTAACCAACTGGAACCTTGTCGCTAAAGCGCTGACGGATGCGGGGGTGGATTACGCCCAAAGCATCGGCATCCAGACGTCGCACACGGGCTACAGTCTGATTGCTGAAAACCTAGCGATTGGTCTGATCGAACCTTTCGCGGCAAGTGCGTGGCGGAACAATGGGGTGGTGGTGCGGCCCTTCCACCCGGAAGTCACTTTCGACTACGTGATTGCCTATTCAGTGATCCAACAGCGCACCGAGCCGTTAAAGGCTTTCGCCAAGATTATCCGCGACATCGCATCGGCCTGAACCTATGGCTGGCCTAAAAGCGGCCGCTGCCCGACGGTGGTTCCCCGCGGTGGCGGGGAACCGCCTCTTCAATCTTTCGCGTCGAGGGCGGCTAAGAAAGCCTCAATGCCTTGCTGAAGCCGCGCCTTTGGTATGGCCGAGAAGTCGCGCTCCAACCGCAACTCGACCTTCTTCCCATCCAAAGCGGTCACCCGGGCCTCACCCTCCGGCCGGCCCATTCTGAGCGAGGTTTTCGAAACCGATTTCCCTCCCTTTGATCCTGTCTTTTTTTCCACAGACAGCGCATTTCGGAGCACCCCCAACTCGGCATCCTTGTCTCGGTCAGGAAGCCCGTCCAGTTGTTCTACAATACGTCGGGCAGCGTCGGGCCGTCCCTCAACCAGCTTATAGAGGTCCAGCCCCAAAGCACGGGGGATTGCTTCGGGATAGCGCACAGCCCCTTCAAGTGCCGCCAATACCCATGCGGGTGTTGTCACGTTAACTCGCCGACTTTTCAAGTTGGCATGCCGATCGTTGATCAAGGGGCAATTGCCGCGGATTTCCACGCCTCGAAAGCTTCGAGCCGATGGTAGCGGATGGTGTGAGCGGACCGACGGCGGGCTGGGACAGAGAAATGATTGCGGGTTGCGGACTGCATAGAGACGAACCGCTGCAGTCCGCCCGGTGATCGGAAGCCCTGCATTACTCGCTCTCGTTTTCGGAAAGGCAAATGGCTGTTCTCAGCACGGTTATTGAGCCCCTTATGTGACCAATGATCAAGGCCGGGAGTCACCTCACGTTTGGCGGCACCATAGGAGCGCAGTTTGTCCGTAATGATCCTTTTGGGCACGAAGCCCCACCGTTTTATCAGCTTGAGCAAAAGCCGCTTTGCGACGCGCTTGTCTCGTCTCGATTGAAGGATTTCCTCAAGAACGACGCCGTGTTGATCAACCGCGCGCCACAGCTAGTATGACCGGCCCGCGATCTTCACAACGACTTCGTCCAGATGCCAGACATCGCCAGGGCGCGGCTGCCGTCGCCGTAGAACGTGGGCGATCAGGGGGCCGAACTTGACGGTCCAGCGTCGGATCGTTTCATACGAAACGTCCACGCCACGTTCCAGCATCAGCTCCTCGACCTCGCGCAGGCTCAAGTTGAATCGGACGTAGAGCCAGACAACATGAGCAATGATCTGGGGCGGAAACCGGTGGCGCTTGTAGTTGATTTTCAATGTCTGCATCGATGCCGCCTACGCCCAGATCCAATGAACCAGCAACCTCACGCCCGTTAACGTGACAACACCCAACACCGGTCACGTGATCGATAAAGCCGTTCAGACGGATACCCGTAAAATCTTCACGCCAACAGCGGCAAACTTCTTGATCGTGTCGGCGGGCCATACCACGTCAATCTCTGACGCGATCTGCTGGACCTGCCCGAGGATCACCCAACCGCTACTACCTTCACCAAGCTGAAAAATAGTGAAAAGACGGAAAAGATGGAGGCGCTGTTTAGCGATTCCGAAATGCGCAAGGCGCACAGCATCACCGAAGCTCAAGCCAAGCGCATCGACACGTGGTTTCCCGAAGGCATGGTGTAAACAAGAGGCGGGGCGCTGACAGGCGTCCTGCCCTACCCAATCCTTGTGGTGAGGATCAACTGGCTTCGCTGCAGCGGAGCCATTTTTGCTATTGAAGGACATCCGATCCAAGATTCCGCAGGATCCAATCTTGCGAGATTGACCTGAAAAGACGGGGACCAGCCCCCTGCCCGTTCAAGCCCGGCGCTATTCGCGCGGAATCGCTATCGCGAAATACCATTCCGATGTGGAACAATTGCGGCATTGGTCTTTTGACCGATTCAGGTGGGCCACCAAACCCGATCGCCAGACAAGCCAATGATGCCCTTCCGATGAGTTTACAGTTGTAAACTTTGACCGTATTAGCAGATAGTTCCTAGTGTCTCATCTTGCGCATTACGACGTGTTAGACACTAAATATAAGAAAATCGTTGACTTAGAGAGGTGAATCACACCTTTTATCCCCAAGTGGCGCGAAAAGAGCCACATTGAGCAAATTGGGGCAACCAGATGATTCCCGCGACACTGAGTATAACAGACCGACCATCAGAGTTAGCAACGGATATTTCCGAGCGGCTAAACCGTGCCATCCGCGAACATTTACTCTCTGCATTCGCGCCCGACAACACAAAATCACTGCGCCCCTTCTCGGCCCCAGAGGCCGCAGAATTGCTCGGCGTGTCCGGCCAGTTCATGCGTAAAGTCCACGGCGAAGGCACGGTCCCGGAGCCAAAAGACGTTCGCGCTGGCCGCCGCTACTACAGTGCCCATGAACTGTGGGAAGCCCGCCAAATCCTTGAGATTGCGTCTCGAACAAAGGGCAGATACGTCCCTGGACGCAAAGAAGGCGAGCGATTGCAAGTCTGGCAGTTGATGAACTTCAAAGGCGGCAGCAGCAAAAGTACATCGACAATTCACCTGGCCCACTATTTCGCACTTCATGGCTACAGGGTGCTTGTTGTTGACCTGGACCCACAAGGGTCGCTAACCTCAATGTGCGGCATCAACCCAGAGATTGAGTTTGATGGCCTCACCGTTTATGACGCCATCCGATACGATGATCCGGTGCCGTTTTCTGAAGTCATCATGCCCACATATTTTCCGGGACTGTCGCTTGCTCCGGCACGCCTGCTACTGTCCGAATTCGAGACTGAATCAGCGGTAAACTCAAATCCTGACCAGCCCTTCTTCCTGCGCATTCGCAATGCATTGGCCCAGGTTGAAGACCAGTATGACATTGTCTTGATGGACAGCCCCCCACAGCTGGGCTTCCTGACGATCTCCGGCATGGCCGCAGCGACATCCCTTATCGTTCCTCTCACGCCCTCAATGCTCGATGTGTCATCCACTGCGCAATTTCTCGAGCTTGCCGGTGCCTATATGGGCGTCATTGAGGATGCAGGAGCCGCGCTCCAATATGATCACTTCAAATTCCTCATCACACGCGACGAGCCAACAGACATGCCGTCACAACAATTGACCTCGTTCATGCGCGCTCTCTTTATGGATCGCGTCATGGCGGCCACGGCGCTCAAGAGCACCGCAATCAGTGATGCCACGATGCTCAAACAATCAATCTACGAAGTTGTCCGCTCTGAGATGACACGGGCGACCTATGACCGGGCCAAACAATCGATGGATGCTGTTGGCAGCGAAGTTGAAGCAATGATTCACCAAGCATGGGGGCGTAGCTGATGGCACGTAAATCACTTCAGGATTTAAGCGGAATTGCCAAAACAATTGCCAATTCCAGCCCGCAACCCAAAGATCGAACCACAAAGACCACAGCACCCGCCTTGGGCGCATTGCAAGGGTCGCTGTCAGCCATTCGCGAATTGGATCCGTCACTCATCGTCGATTGGGGCCCCAAGGACCGCCTAGACGGGTTTACAGCTGTAAACTCCGAAGATGATGGCGACGGCTATGAAACCCTCAAATCCAGCATCAAGGACGGCGGCCAACAAGTTCCAATCTTGGTGCGAAGGGCAGGGACCGAGGGCCTATTTGAAATCATCTACGGGCGCCGAAGATTGCGCGCCTGCCGAGACCTTGGGCTGAAAGTCCGCGCCAACGTTCAAGATCTCGATGACGCCACAGCCCTTCTCGCCAAAGGCCTTGAGAATGCCGCACGTCGCAACCTGTCGTTTTATGAAAAGGCTCGGTTTGCAGCCGTCATTCAAGCGGCAGGTCACAACACCAAAACTGTTCGGCAGGTTCTGAGCCTGTCCGCGTCAGGGCTTTCTCACCTGACCAAGGTTACGGACAATATCCCGGACCATGTCGGCGATCAAATTGGAGCCGCTCCAAAGTCGGGCCGCCCAAAGTGGACCGCCTTGGCCGAAGCCTTCGCATCCAAGAAGGTCAATGCATCATCATCCTTCGCAATCCTGTCAAAGTTGAGTGATGAGCTGTCGTCAGATGACCGCCTTGAGCAGCTTATGAGAGAGATTACGCGTCGTGGAGCGCGTCCAAGCGAGGGCAGGGAGGCAACACCGGTCCCAGGCGTCACCATCAAATCGGGACGCGCAACAATCGGGATGTCTATCAAAAGGGCAGGGGAGAACGCAGCTTTTGCTGAGTGGCTCGACCGTGAGCTCGAGGACATCATCAAGAAATCCTACCAGGAGTTTACAGCTGTAAACCCTGCGGATGACACCAGAGGTTAGAGCAACAAAGGAGGACGTAAGCAAAGAGAAACCCCCGAAACCGAAGCTTCGAGGGCTGTAACGCATTTCTACGCTTCTCAGATTAGACACCTGAAACGTAGCAGTCACCGAATCGCTAAGCAATAAAAAACGCCCTTGGGTGAACGGGAAATCTTTGCCTGCAGGCCAATTATGAGAACAATTCAAGGAATGGCTCCTGCTGGAGCACGCTCGTCGCGCAAAGCGACGGGGCAGGGAGGTATTGCCAAAAACAAATGGCAACTCCTCAAAACAATCGAAGACATCCGGGAACCCCTCGGCTTGAAAGGCACGTCCATCTCTCTTCTGAGAGCGATGATCTCGTTCCTACGTGTAGATCAGGTTGATGCCACGCGCGACGAGGGGCATATTTGCTTTGCGTCAAATGCCTCCCTCGCAAAACGCGCTCATGTCAGCATCCAGACCGTTGAGCGCCACATTGCGAAACTGGTGTCCTTGGGCCTGCTGACGCGGCGATCGAGCGGTAATGGCAAACGGTGGGCACGCCGAGATCGCCAAGGCAGCATTGTCCTTGCAACAGGCCTGTCACTCTTGCCACTCGCAGAGCGTTATCCTGAGTTCATGCGCATGGCGCAAGACCACCAGGATCAGCAAAACGAGCTGGGACGGCTCAGAGACATGTGCTCGGCAGCCCTGAGCAACCTCAAAGCACATCTCATGCCCGCCAATTGGGGCGAGAGCCTCCTATCAAAGGCACGCAACCTTTTGAGACGCCAACCAGATAAGCAAGCTTTGAGCGATCTTCTTTCTGAAATCACTGCGGAAATCTCGAAAATAACCTGTGCAGAAACAGATAAATTGAAGACCACTGACCCCGAAATTGAGGGGCATAAAGAGACTTCCAAGACTCAGTATGTTAAAGAAGAAACTTCTTTTCAGATTGAAGTAGGCCAAGAAGAGATGGAGCGGGCCTATCCAAGGCTCTGCGCAGAACTCAGATTTGCTAAGAACCAGGAGCAGTGCCATCGCTTATTGGACGATATAGCCGGATATCTCAACCTCGGGAACATTTGGTTTTCAATCAAGGACTTTGGTCCAGCGCTTAGTTTTATGATCTTAGGGTACCTCTTGGAGCGCACTGAGACGATCAGTAATCACCGCGGCTATGCCTTCAAGATAGCGCAGGATATTTCGAACAAGAGCCTCGATTGGCGTACACTGCTGAAGAAACCAAGGTTAAGTTAGGGCCTCTCTGAAAACACACGAATGTCGGCGTTGTAAGCACTGAAAATAGCGAACAGTTAAAGCGCGCACTCAATACCATTCTGAAGCCCATATGCATGACATCGTCAGAAAGACTGGAATTACTCGTTTATTTTCTGAGCAGTAAAGATTGACCTTTTGGTGAATATAAGGAAATTGGAGTTAACCTTACTGGACAGTAAATATGAGCGAACTAGTGCAGATGTTCAAGCAGACGTTGCGCGGATCGGTGATCCGGCGCGGTCGGGGCTCGATCAGACTTGACCGCATCTCGCTACGGGGTGGGCTGACGAGTCGATCTGCGGAGTGCATTTGGGCCAGCGGCCATCGCCGCGCGAACAGGCCGGATACACGGCAGCCCTGCAGGAACATTTCGGGTCAGTGACGCGTTTCGGTATCGGGCCACCTTGTTAGATCAACGAAACAGGAAGAGCATTCCGATGCAGGGAACACGCCAGACCACACTTGCCGCGCTGCTTGTAACCATGGCTGCGCCCGTCGCGGCGGCGCCAGGCCATGGCGAGACAGAGGTGACCTTCACGCGTGGCAATCGCAACACCGATTTCGCGCCGGCCTACGACGCCCAGTTCCGCGCCAAATTGGTCGAAGGCAGCGCCGAGACCTCGACCGAACTTCTGGCCGGCGGGCTGGTCCACCCCTGGGGCATCGACCAGCTGCCCGACGGCTCCTTCCTGGTGACAGAGCGGCCCGGCCGCCTGCGCCACGTCACCGCCAACGGCACCGTGCACGCTCCCATCGAAGGCGTGCCCGAGGTCTACAATGAGGCGCCCGAAACCGGCTGGGCCACGCAGGCCGGGCTGCTGGACGTGAAGGCCGGGCCGGAATTTGCCACTGATCGCATGGTCTACTTCACCTATTCCAAGCCCATGGGCGACGGCATGTCCGCCACAGCGGCAGCGCGCGGCCGGCTGTCCGATGACATGACCCAATTGACAGAAGTCGAAGACATCTGGGTCCAATCGCCGCCCTCAGACGCAGCGATGCATTACGGCTCGCGTCTGGTCTTCCGTGGCGACGGCACTGTGTTCATCACCACGGGGGAGCGCTTCACCGAGAAGTATCGCGAATACGCACAGGATCTCGCTCGGACCTACGGCAAGGTAATCCGCGTGAACCTCGACGGCTCGATCCCCGAGGATAATCCTTTCGTTGGCCGCGAGGGCGACGACGCGATCTGGTCGCTGGGCCACCGCAACATGCAGGGCGCCGATCTGGCCCCCGATGGCAGCCTTTTCGTGCTCGAGCACGGGCCTGCCGGGGGCGACGTGCTGGATGACGGCTCAATCGTGTTCCTGACGGATTTCGAGAACGGCTCGGTCATGCACGTCACGGCGAAGGACTGAGCTTTTTGAGAGGAAACTAAAGGTGGCGCAGTTTCTGCGGCGCTGCCACTCCTCTGCCACGCGAGGCTCGGGCTCCTATAGCGTCGACTGGTGTGCGTCTATCGCGTCCTCCAGGTGGTTAGGCGCAGGACATTGAATGTTACCCTCAGTTTCGCCCCTGTATCCCGGCGCCGCGGAGAACGGCAGAAAGGCCCGGCGCGCGCACCGCAGGCGTTGATCATGCTGGGCGCGCATCAATGTCTGCTTCGGGAAACTTGCGGAGCAGCACGTGGGTGTAGCGCGAACAGCAGGTTCGGGCCGTCCTTGACTGCGGCGAGACGACCGCACAGGGGTCAGGAATCGATATCTGCTGCGCGGGGGCATCGGCGGCGGCGATGCGCAGGAGGACCGGAATATGCGCGTCCGCTGCACGTCGCCGTCGGCACGACGACCCGTCGGCTACCAGCACAACCGGCGGAACCAGTTTCGCTGCCGAGCGTTCCTTGAGCATGGAATTGAATTGCGAACGTCACGGTGCCGGACCACCATTGCTCCTGGTTCACGGGCTGGGTGGAAGCGTCCGGTCCTGGGACGGCATCCTGCCGATGCTTGCTCGCGGACGCGAGGTCATATTGGTCGATCTGCCTGGGCACGGGGGGTCTCCGGCGCTTCTGGGGCGCCAGACGATCGCCGCCCATGCGGACGCGCTCGAATACTTCATCGACCGGAACGGGCTCGCCGACGTCGATACCGTCGGCAGTTCTGTCGGCGCGCGGCTGGTGCTGGAACTGGCACGGCGCGGCATCGGTGGCCACACGGTCGCTTATGATCCGGGCGGTTTCTGGCGCGGCTGGGAGACGGCGTGGTTCCGCTCCACGCTTGCCGCCTCGGTCCGGCTGGTGCGCCTCCTGCGGCGGCGCATTCCGGCGCTCTCGCACAGCCGCGTCGCGCGGGCCGTTCTGCTCGCGCAACTGTCGGCGAGGCCCGGTGCCCTCGATCCCCTGCTGGTCCGGAACGAGCTGACGGCCATAGCCGAGACGGACGTGTTCGACGCGATGCTGCGCGAACTGGCACGTGGTCCGTTGCAGGAGGGGACCGCCACACCTCCGGGCCGCGTGACGATTGGCTGGGGCCGTCAGGACCGTCTTCTGCTGCCACGTCAGGCGGAGCGCGCACAAGCGGCCTTCCCCACCGCGCGGTTGCACTGGTTCGAGCGGTGTGGCCACTTCCCGCAATGGGACCGCCCGAAGGAGGCCGCAGAGGTCATTTTGAAGACGATCGCGAGATGAGGCGCGGATAACGGACGTGACCTCTCACACGCGGTCCAGCTCCTCGAGAAACTGCATGATGAGACGGAGATAACTCGAGCGGATGCTTCCTTTGTCCGCTCTGCCGACCTTCACCTTCGAAAATGATGCGCGAGGGATGAATGGCCGATATCGTGAAGCTGCATCGCAGCGTTCGACCATCAAGCCAATGGCAGGGTCTGGGCCGGCTGCGTCACGTGTAATAACTTTATAGATAGGAATTTAACACTTTCCGTATGCGGCCACAGTAGCGTCGCGCTAAACCATATGACCAATAGGGTTAACTTGACCTCGGCGTTCCGCATTTCGGCAAGGAGCTGAGCGGACAGACGGGCTTTCGCTGCAAGTGCGCCAATGACTGGTCTCCGCTTTTGACATGCCACACCCAGCATGACCGACACGGGAGTCTGAAAGACCGGGAGAGAAGACGCCAAAGGCTGTCTTTTGTGCGGCGTTGAGAGAAGCGGGGGAGAACGACCGGAACGTTTTTTCACGACCGTAACCGGTGCGCCGCTTATAGCGATCTCTCGATGATCATCGTCCTCCAATGAAAAAGGGCAAGGCTAACGCCCCGCCCTTTTTTTCGGCTCAAACGAAAGACTGGCGGCTGACGTCAGCCGCTTAGCTCACTTCTCAATAATGCTCTCATCTGGGTTTGAAAGATTCTCGCTTGTAGGCTCGAAGATGAACCCTTGTGAGTATTCTGGCGTCTCGCCGTTCATGACCTGCTGGATCGTCTCGCCATAGTATTGGCGCGCCTCCTCGACGGTCTTGTTGCCTTGGATGATGTCGTGGGCCAGATTGATGGCGAGGAAGTTCGCGCCTTCCTTGTCGCATCGAGCCGAAATCATCGCCTCTGTCTTGTTGACGACAACGCTGCCATCATAGCGGGCAAGGTCGTCGAACATGTCGTCCGGGACATCCATTTCAATCCACTGCTGCATTACGTCGGGATGCTCGACAGGAAAGTTGTGCGTCGTCGCCTCATCGTAAATTACTGTCTTCTTCCAAGGACCGGTATCATACCAGACCAGCTCGTGGTCGGTAACATGCGCGGGCTCCCCATAGGTTTCCATCATATACTGCGCAGCTTCCTGCGAAGCTTCCGGCCAAGAGCTCAAATCCATATGGGCTTCTGCAAGGGCCGGGCCAGCCAATCCGGTGCAGATTGCAGCCATAGTAACGAGTTTTGTGGTGCGTTTCATGTCATCCTCCTCCAATGCGAAAGCGCTTGTTTAAAGCGTCCGACGCAAAACCTGAATCGGAATAGATTCCCTTGAGGGCTGATCTGTGATTCATCCTGTTTGGGAGGATGGATCATGTCAGCACCTTTGCCGGATGCGCTTCGAGCGCGATTTCAGAGATTGATTGAAGAAGGGTTGAGCGGGCGGGCGGCGGCGTTGCGCCTGAAGCTTTCACCTGCCACTGGGGCGCGTTGGAGCCTTGCGATCCGACGAAGGGGACACGCATGCGCTTCCCCGCAAGGTCGGCCTCGGGGCAAGGGCAAGCTTGATCCTCATCGCTCGTTTCTCATCGAACTGATCAATCAGGACGGCGACATGACCATGCCCGAACTGGCCGGTGCGCTGGCGGATGCGACCGGTGTTCAGGCGCACCCGGATGCGATTGGACGGTTCCTGCGCAAGCTCGGCTTCACGTACAAAAAAAGTCGTTGGTCGCAACCGAGCGGCGGCGCGCACGGGTAAGGAAACAACGCGAGGACTGGATCAAGCATCGCCTGCCAGCCGTCGCGGCCCGACCGGATCGCGTTGTCTTTATTGACGAAACCTCCGTCAAAACCAACCTGACCCGCCAGCGAGGCTGGTCTCGGCGGGGCGAGCGGCTGGTGATGGACGCGCCCTTTGGATCATGGGGCACGCAGACCTTCATCGCGGGTCTGGGCGCAGGGACGCTGATCGCCCCGTGGGTCATCAAAGGTGCGATGGATGGCGAAGCCTTTGCCGCTTACGTCGAGCAGGTACTGATCCCGGAACTGGAGCCAGGCACCGTCGTCATCCTGGACAACCTCGCTACGCACAAGAACGCCACCGCCGCCAAAGCCATGCGCGAAGCCGGATGCTGGTTCCTGTTCCTGCCGCCTTACAGCCCCGACCTGAACCCGATCGAGATGGCCTTCTCGAAACTCAAGGCACATCTGCGCAGGATCGGCGCGCGAACCTTCACCGACATGTTCAAGGCTCTCTCGGAAATCTGCGATCTCTATTCCCAGGACGAATGCTGGAACTACTTCAAGGCTGCCGGATATGTTTCAGGTTAAAGGTCGGGCGCTTTAAAAAAATGGAGGCCGCGTTCCGGCCTCTCACCACCACAACAAAGCGCGAGAGCCAATGTTCCCGGACAGACGTCCTTGTATGGTTGAGATAATGTTATCCGCCCATCCAGAGGCTGTGCCCGGGGTGATGCAGTTTCGCTCGAGACTTGTGGGCTTTGACCCGGGGGGCGGTTACAGCATCAGTCCCGCTTTCGATGACCTGAGGAGGCGGCACTCATCAGATAGCGGCAACGGCTGTCCACAGAGTGCAAGTATCGTCATTCCGGAATGACGTCGCGCAGCGAGGCCGGTATGTCGCGCGCGCCGTGCAGCACGCGCCAGAGATCCACGAAGTCGTCTTCCTCGCTGTAGAATGCCAAGTAGCCGAAGCCCTTCACTGGCCACACCCTCAGACCGGGCCGACCGAGATCCCAGCCGAACCGAGGTGATCCGGATGCTGGGTGCGTCGAGATGTGCAGGCAGGCCGCCTCGAAGGCATCGATGAAGCGCATGGCCGTTTCGTAACCCGCCTCGCGGGCGAGGTAGTCGACTGCTGCTTCGATATCGTGACTGGCGGCCAGTCGTGGGACGACGGGCTTAGCATGATCCGTCAAGCTGTCTCGCCGGCCGCCAGAGATGCCCTGGCCCTGAGAGCCTTGAAAGTC
Source organism: Sulfitobacter sp. 1A13679 (assembly GCF_043557115.1). NCBI lineage: Bacteria > Pseudomonadati > Pseudomonadota > Alphaproteobacteria > Rhodobacterales > Roseobacteraceae > Sulfitobacter > Sulfitobacter sp. 1A13679. The sequence continues at coordinate 11,274 of NZ_JBIFFO010000019.1, read as the reverse complement.
TTCTCAGTGATGGGCTCGCCTTGCGCGCTTACGCGCCCCTCATCGAGCAGAGCTCGCAGCGCCTGCCGGTCCAGATCCCGGCGGATTAGATCACGCACATACTCACTGGATGTGCCGTAGCCGCGCGCTACCGTCTGAGCGTCCACTGCGGAGCGCATGTCATCGGGCAATGAGATGTTCATAGTAGCCATCCCCATAAGATGAGCACTATTGCAATTTTTGTCAATGCGAGTCAGGCCTTGATCGCCAATGTCCCAAGCGAGGGGTCGCGCTGATTTCTGATGACCACCAACACGATTTGCTGACATTCGCCTCATAAGCATTGTTCAGGTCAGCATTGAGGCCAGCATAGGTGATTGACCATGTAGGCACTGTATTCACGTCGTCCTGACTGGGATTGATCCCCAGAGCGACGAGCTCGCAGTAAATGTAGGAGGCGGCAATTTCAGCGGTCTCGTCAGCGATGCAAGGGTCGTCAATCGGGCTATTGGCCAAAAGGTCCCACGCATGATCAAATAGAGCCCACCAGCGGCGCAGTGTCCCGACCTCCACCAGTGAACGACCAGCGACGAACTGAGCTGTGGCGCGCCGGATCACTGCCGCATGTTCGGTGAACCCGTGCCGGTGCGGGGCGGAGATCGTCTCTTGGGTGGCCTTTACCAGGCCTCCGGCGTCCGCTGCGTGGAAGATGGTGGTGTCGGTGTCGGAAATCTTCGTCAAAATGCTTGGCTCCTATGGTGATAGGAACAAGGTGGTCATGTTCGACAGATTCAAAAAATAGAATCTCTCCGAGCCGACTGCCGGTGGCGAAGATGACACGGCTCCGAGCCCCGATCATGATCGGGAAGAATAGCCAACGCACATGGATGGATTCCTCTGGATCTTCCCAGTTTAACACCCCCGAAGGCGTCGAAAAGATCCGGATAATTCTGTATTAAGCTTAACGCACAACATATAGATTTGGACCCTATAGATAGTCTATATATGGACATATACGCCCAAGTTTAACAGCTCGGGAGAACCAGAAGCTCAGCGGCATGCTGAATCCGAGCTTCCAGAACAGGATTTGTGTGGGCATCCCCTATTGCCCGCGTGCTGTGATGCACAATCCGTTAGATGAAGAAGATGGATGATCTGCCTCTAAGCGGCCCTTTGGCGACCGCATAGTGAGCTAATTAAATCCGGTTCCTATAGGAACCAAATGAAATCAATAACTTAAGTTTTTCGCCAAGGCTCGGTTTGGGCTTTGTGTCTTGAACACGGGGCAGGCGTCGCCAGCTACGACGGCGGATGAGAAATCCGGTTCCTGTAGGAACCAAATGAAAACAGATACTTAGAAAATGGAAGATTGGAAAATTAGATGATCAGGTCCTCCAGAAGCTGTCCTCACTTCTCATGCTACGGCTTTGGAGGTCATTGTGAACGAGATACGCCGGAGGCGGCCTTTAAGAGTGCCATCAGCCTCGCGCCTAAAATGAGAGCCAACCCGCCTCCGACGATATCGAGCATGTGCGGCAGTGTCCGGCGGAAGCTGGCCGGTCGGTTAGGAACGTTTCTTGACGCCGGGGGTTTGCCAATATGGTTGTTGAGCATCGAACTATCGCAATCGGCGGTTCCACTGGTGCGGTGAAGGACCTCAAGCGCATCCTTGCCGCCTTACCGGCGGACTTCCCTGCGCCCGTGTTTATCGTGATCCATGTCGGTGCGCAGGGGCGCAATCTGCTTGCCAAGTCTTTTGAAGGGTGTGGGCCGTTTCCGGTTACGACAGCCGAGGATGAAGAAACGGTCGAACCCGGCCATGTTTACATTGCGCCCTCAGATCGACACCTTCTCGTTATGGACGGGGCGATAAGATTGGGGCGCGGCCCGCGCGAAAATATGGCCAGGCCCGCTGTGGACGCCCTCTTCCGCTCCGTTGCTCTATCCTACGGATCTCGGGCCATCGGACTGGTTATCACCGGACATCTAAACGACGGGGCCTCTGGTCTGGCCGCTATCGGGCAGCGCGGGGGTATCACAGTCGTTCAGAACCCATCTGATGCAGAGGCGCCAGACATGCCATTTGGTGCGCTGGAGGCGAGCGACATCGATTACAGAGCGCCAACGGACGAACTCGCTCCACTTCTCTCGATGTTGGCACAGCAGCCCCCTGGGCCGGAGGTTCAGGCATCGAGAGCACTTGAACTCGAAGTCGACATTGCTCTCGGGCGTCCATGTCGAAGCCCGACGATTGCCGAAATCGCCACTCCCTGTGCCGATCACCTGCCCATCTTGTGCTGGAGTGCTTTCGGCGATCAAGGAACCGCCATTGCGGTTTCGTTGTCAGGTGGGGCACGGCTACACGGCCGAGGCGCTGGCCAAGGAGCAAGAAGGATCTCTCGACGAGGCGGTCCGCGTGGCACTGCGTATTGTGGGCGAGCGGGCCACGCTCATCGAACGCATGGTCCGCGACGCGCAAGCCGCAGGCCGGACGCATGCGCACCGGGACCTGCATGAAAAGGCCCGAACTCCGGACCTATGAGGACGTGCTCCGGCGGGCTGCGCTCGGATGGATGGATGCCCAGCAGACGGACCGATAGCTCTCGGCGCTCGGACGGCTCAAGAGGACCGAGGTGCGCTCGTCAGAAGACCCTTCACCGCTTTGGCGATCGCAGACACATCGCCCATGACATCGACGGGACCATCGTATGCTCTCGCATTCTCCGGCATGCCGGGCCGACGCTGTCCTTCCCTTCTGAGGACCATTGTATAGCCTCCCGCATCATGGATCTCAGCAAGACCCCGTGAACCGTCGTCAAGTGACCCGGATAGCACAATCCCGATGGTTCGCTGGCCTCCCAATACGACGAGGGAGTTGAACAGCAGATCAACCGTCCGATTTCGGTGCGCCCGTTTTGGATCGGATATCAAAATACTAATGCTATCCGATAGAAGGCACAGATGGCGGGAGGGCTCCCCAATATAGATACAGCCGGGCCGCAACTGCTGGCCTTGATCCGCGATCTGCACTGGCATGTGCGTCGAACGTTGCAATATTTGCCGTAGATGAGTGTCTTTCTCCCAAGGCCGGTGCAGGACGATCATTACGATGGCATTGATCTCCTGCCATTCTGCAAGCAGGGATCGAAGATCATCGAGCCCTTCAGCCCCTGACGCTCCAATGGCAATGACCCAAGGGGATAACTCTTCCAGCATACATTGAGTGTGTGTTATCTGCGCGTGTTCCGATAGTGCTGCTGTTCCTTGAAACCTGTCCGCTGCCGGATCGCCGCCATAACCTCAGTCGAAAACTTTAAGCCCGCCCAGCAACTTAGGCGGGACAACTATGTCTTTTGACATAACGTGAATAGGCTGCGGCTGTTAAGCAGACGTCAGTGTTGTCACCAAAGCGTTTCGCTTGCCCATTCTTGGCTTCCTGTTCAAAGTGGCCGGTGGCGGGAAATAAGGATATGCCACACATGCAAAACGAAGAGAGGTCGGAACCCCGCGACAGCGATCCCTATCAACTTGCCTGCCTTGCCGCAGGAGTAGGTGTTTGGGATTGGGATCTTCGGTCGGACGAGATCTACTTTTCTTCCCTTGCGCGAGAGATTCAGGGTCTTCCGCCAGATGAGCCAGCAACGTTCGCCACAGTGCGGGCGCTAACCCATCCCGATGATGCTGCAGGTATGCTTGCCGCGCTGGAGCGCGCCCTCGATCCGGAGAACCGCTCACAGGAGAACTATGTCTACCGGATCACGCGTCCTGACACCGGTGAACTTCGGTGGGTGAGAGCTCATGGCGTTGCGCGGTTTGCCGAGGTCGAGGGCAAGATTCAGGCCGTGCATTACAGCGGCTCGCTCGAGGATATCACCGAGCGGGAGGAAATGCGGCGCGCCCTGGCTGAAAGCGAGGCACGGCTGCGCATTGCACTCGATGCCGCCCAGATGGCTGTCTGGGAGATCGATCTCGAGAGCGATATCGTCACGTCCTCGGTAGAGTTGAACCGGCTCTACGGTTTCCCGGACGATGCCAAGCCCGCTGCTGATGATTTCCGGGCGCGCTATGCTCCAGGCGAGGGCGAGCGCCTCGCAAAGGCAGGAGCGGAGGCGCGGGCAAGTGGTGAGAACAAGCTTCAGACACAGGTGCGTCATGTGTTTCCTGATGGATCGGAACGAGTGTTTCTGCTCAGGGCCGCGCTGGCGCCGGTCGATCATACCGGGCGGGAACGTGCTATCGGGGTGGTGTTCGATATCACGGAACAGGCAAGACAGGAGGAGCGCATCGCAACTGTCGCCGATGAACTTCGCCACCGGCTGAAGAACCTGGCAGCATTGATGGGAGCGATCGCCGGTCGAACCTGGGCCCGGGACGCGCACTACGAAAGCTTTATGGCGCGTCTGCGCGCGATGTCGGCAGCCACCGATCTGATGTTCGGAAAAGAAACCCGTGCTATCGCGGTTTCGGAGCTTGTCGATCATGTTCTGGCTCCCTTCCAAGATGAGACCTGTAAAATCAGAATCGAGGGCTCGCCGGTGCCCGTTCCGAACAAGGCGATTTCCGGCCTTGCCATGGCGCTCCATGAACTTGCCACCAACGCCGTCAAGCATGGCGCGCTTTCGGTCCCGGCTGGCGGTATCGATGTAAGCTGGCACAGCACCGCAGATGGGACGCTGGAGCTGCACTGGAAGGAGCACGGCGGCCCCCCGGTGGCGAAGCCTGAGCATGTGGGGTTTGGCACCCAGCTACTGCGCCGTGGTGCCCTTCCTCCGCCGCATCGAGTGGAACTCTGCTATCTCGCATGTGGGCTGGAAGCCTATATCCATGTCGCTGGAGATGATCTCAGTCCTAATCAGTAACTCTCTCGTTATGCCCGTTGTCAAACTGGCGCTAAGTTCCAGAAACGGATCGACGAATTGTTCTAATCAGCGACGGGTTCAAATGACTTCGAGGTCTTCGTCCGCCAGTAGTGGATGGTGACTTTATCTGTCGACCGATCGAAAGCACTGACCTCTGGTGCGCGGTCAGAATAGAGCGTCTTGGCATGCGAGATTGTCCTTGTTAGTCATTAGTCTATTATGGACAAAATTCGCGCCAGCAAAATCAATGGTTTGCGAGGTCAAAATCCGAGGGGGTTCAACTGGGACAGCGCGCAGCAATTTATGCGAGGGTTTCGACCTCGGACCAGTCGTGCGAGCGACAGGTCACCGAACTGACAGCCTTCGCGGAACGTGGCGGTTACGGCGTCGTCGGCGTCTTCAAAGAAACGGCCTCCGGAGCCAGCGTTAATCGCACCGCGCGCAACCGATTGCTCGATCTTGCACAAGCCCGACAAATTGACGCGATCCTGGTCAGCGAACTTTCTCGATGGGGGCGGTCTACACAAGACTTGTTGGATACTCTGAACAGGCTCGCAGGCTGGAAAGTCTCGGTTGTGGCCATGAATGGTATGACCTTCGAACTTGACACACCGCACGGGCGTATGATGGCCACCATGCTCGCCGGGATCGCGCAGTTCGAGCGAGACATCCTCAGCGAGCGCGTGAAATCTGGCCTTGCCGCCGCGCGGGCGCGAGGCAAGAAGCTTGGCCGACAGCCAGGCCAACGACCAAAATCCGATAAGCTTGCTCCGAAGGTGCTTCAGGCCATCGAAGAGGGCCGGTCATACCGCTGGATTGCCCGAGATCTTGGTATCTCGAAAAACACCGTCTCCGACATCGTCAAACGGAACCGTCAAAAGGCCTTGTGAGACGATCGCCCCTATTGGAAACGAGCCCAGTAGGCGATGTTTCTAAACTGCGATTTAATCATAGCCAGAGTAGAAGGTTGCGCGATGCCCGTGTGATGCAACCTCAGACACCGTGGCTCTGATGGTGCCAGTGCATATGCTATGGTTGCCGCTGCATTCCCGCTCTGCCGCCATTTGTCGTCTGGATCAGCGTGGGTTTCTTTCGCGGCCGCAACGAACGGCAGGTCCTTGAGCCCTGACTGACCGCGCCGAGCTTGAAGCTTTTCGCAGTATCAGCATCGCATGTTGGGGACGGCCCTTAGCCGGCCTTGGTGATGTCTGCAGCGGATGACGGCTTCGAGCCCATTTTGACTGATGCTGCACCTCGCGCGAACTGCGGCTTCGACCCTTCGATGCGCAAATGCGTGTCGCGCCAAGAGTCAAATTTCTTGCCGCCATTTATGTATTCCTGTCCGATATTGATCCCGCCGGTAAACCCGACCGTGTCGTCGATCACCACGGCTTTGCGGTGGTTGCGGAAATTCACCCCGATACGACCAAACGCACGATGTGGGCCGGGAATACCACGTATCTCAATACTTCGTCCTGAATCTTGCGCACATAGCGAAAGCCCAGAAACAAGGACCCGAGCATGTCAAAGAACACGGACCCTTACGCCGCGGCGTGCGGCCTGGATCAGGAGATCCTGCATCTTGAGACCCACGGCATCGGAGCGGATGATATAAAACTGAATAAGAATTTCGTCCTCCGCCGCGTCGATCGCGGCGAAAACCGCATCAAAAGTTTCTTGCCCATCAATGAGTAATTTGACGGAATTGCCTTTCTCCGGGGTTACGGTGGACAAGTTGACGAGGCTGTCCAGCCCGCCCACAGCCGTTTGCGTCGACGGCCGGACATCCTGCCCAGCCCGCCGTGAGGATAGGCGGGAAACGCTGCCGAATAAGGCGTAGGCCGGCAAGGCCAGAAGCGGAAAAGAGATGAGAAACACAACCCAGGCTGCGGCGATTTCGTTACAGCCAGAGTAGAAGGTTGCGCGATGCCCGTGTGGTGTAACCTCCGAAATCACGCGGGAGAGAGCGGCCTAAGCGGAGCTTTGAGGCGGGTTCATCTCCCGAGAGCGGCGTCCAAGCCAGCCGTTTGTGCGTCATCTGACGGCCTCCCTGTCGGCGAGATCTGCGGCCTTAATCACGCCCATTTTTTGGGCGAAATAAATTAGGCCAACTTTCGCTCAAAGCAAGTCTTCGTTTAAGCATTTTTTCGCCGCGCCGCAGCAGTTTTATTCATGAGCAGTGAATCCGGAGTTGTGTAAACAGCCCCTCGCCCCCAACTGCGGACTTCAACCTTTTTTCTTTCACATTGCCGATGTGGTTGAATGCTCACTCTGTCTGAAAGACATCCTCCATGAATTATAACGCGATGGCCCTGTCGGGGCTCAGTATGCCGTTTTCTGATTTTGATATCCGCTTTGATAAGATCACCAGCTTGGCTTCGCGGCTCTTACATGCACCGGTTTCGCTTCTCACGGTCATCGACGATGCAGGGGGGCGCCAGCTGTTGAAATCAGCCGTGGGTGTCCCGGATGAGCTGCATCAGAGCCGTGCGACGCCGCTGAGCCATTCCTTCTGCAAACATGTGCGAGACAGCCGTTCGACGTTGCTATTGACCGATGCTCGAGAGCATCCACTTCACATGCACAATCCCGCAATAGAGGCTTATGGCGTCGTTAGCTATCTCGGCGTTCCGTTTCACGGCGAGCGCGGCAAGCCGATTGGTGCGCTTTGCTGCTCAGATGAACGTCCACGAGAGTGGTCTGAGCAAGACGTGGAGCTATTGATGCGCCTGGCTTCAATTGCGGACGACCAGTTTTATCTGGCTTCAGCAGTAAGAGATCGAGCAAGGGCTAAGCTTCTTGCGGAAAAAGCGGCGTTGACCCGAGCGAGTTTTCTGTCGCATGCAAACCATGAGGTCCGGACCCCCTTAAGCGCAATTTCTGGAGCCGCGCGCCTTCTCAGTGCTATTTCGACGGACGATAAAGCTAAAAGCTTGGTCGAGGTGATTGAGCGAAATACGTCTCGCCTGCGCGCCCTCACAGAGGATCTGATGCGCATCGCAGAGTTGGACACGGCTACCGCTTCCATTACAGCAGAATCTTTTGATCTTACTGATGTGATCGAAGATGTCGTCGCCCGAAACCTCGAGGCCGCCCACGCCAAGGGGATAGCTCTGACTTCGAATAGTCAGACCATAGACAATATGATCTTCTTGTTCGATGTCGCCATTCTCACAAACGTAGTGGACCAACTCGTATCAAATGCGATCAAATTCACAGCCGGTGGTGAAGTCCAAGTGACAGTAGAAACAACCTCGCAGGAGGATTCTGTCATAATCTGTGTAAGTGATACCGGAGCCGGTATGGGATCCAATCTGCAAAGCAGGCTTTTTGATGAGTTTGAGGGCCATGATCCGAGAACTGCCCGGGAAGGGGGAGGGACCGGGCTTGGGATGAACATCATCAAACGTGAGATCGAGTTGCTGGGGGGCACCATATCTCTGTCCAGTGGCCTCAATGAAGGAACCCAGTTTACCATTTATCTCCCAACAGCCCATCGCTTGGCGAACAACGACCTGATGGAGGGCGACGAGCAGAGTGATTACCGCCATATTACCTGTCTTGAATGTGGCGAGAAGGTGAACACTCTGCGTCGCCATATTAGCCAGAAGCATGACATGACACCGGAAGCATATCGCGCTAAATGGGGCTTGCCAGAGGATTTTGAACTATCGAGTCCAGCTTACAGGGCAATGCGGCGCGCTGTTAGAAACCGCAAGTAAAACAAGCTGCCTGCGATAGTCTACCGCGTATCCCGGTAATCCCCCCATTTTTAATGGGGTCCAGCCGTAGAGTTCAAGCGGCTGTTTTCAGTTTCATTGCGGGTGTCATGCCGCGCATGGCAGAGCGTATTAAGCTCGGCATCTTCATCTTCCTCTTCATCGTCATGACACCACAGGTCAGGCGCTGTCGTCCTCTGACGGCTGGGACGCAGCGAGTGCCTGAATGCGCTTTGATGGGCCTTTGTAACGCGCCCCTCGGAGGGAACCGCCGTTAGCGCGTGCCATATCAGCGTGTGAAACCTGACCAGAGCGAAGTAGTTCTTCATCGCGCGCACGCGCGGCGGCTTTCTCAGCTGCGCGGTCTTTGAACGAAAATCTGGGCGCCTTGGGTTTCATGTTGCCTCCCTCGCGTGAAGCTTATCACATCGATGTCGATTTCTTCCTGGGAAACCGGGACACCTGTGGCCAGCCTGTGCCGCACTTGCAAAATGTGAAAAGCGCCAACTGAAGATATTAGTCTCTTCAACCATTGGGGAGGATCTGTCGAGCGGTGACATGTCACCGGACTTCGGGGCAATTGCTTCGATTGCACAAGTGCGCCAGAACCTAAATCTGGCGCACTGAGGGAGAACAGAGATCTCTGGTCTACTGTTACTTACCGGCTGTCGTTGCCAGCGCCGTAACCACCGTAGATGTAGCCTTCGCCGGCGCTGCTACGTGCTTCGGAGCGGGAGCTCATCACTGTGTCGTCGTTGTAGCTGTTGTCGGCCGTGCTGAAGGTAATGTCATTCGCTTTGGTCGACTCGAGCGGTGCGAGCATCCGTGCCTCATCACCGTATGTCATCTCAGCGCCGATCGACGTGTCCAGGAAGAGGTCCTGACGATAAGTCGAGGTATCAGCCAAGGCGGCGGTGGAAATCAAGGCGGCGGCGGCGGTTGTCATAATCAGTTTCATACTGTGATCCTTTGATCTTACGGCTGTCGCGTGATTGCGACATCATCGTTGCTGTAGGAGTAACGGGACCAACATGATTAAAGTTTCTGCAGTGCAGCGCACACGGTCTGTGCTTCACCGAACAACTCACCGATCTCGCGAAACGGCCTACATCGACGTAAAGGCTTTGCGCGGATATCTGGTCACCTGTGGCCAGCCTGTGCCGCACTTGCAGACAGACCGGCGCTCGAACTCGTGTTGGGTAATGCCGTCGGGCACATCGCCAAGCCTGCGGGTCACCGTATGACCGCACTCCCAACATCGAACCTCGATGTGAGTGATGCCGGGTGAGAACAGTTCATCAATGGTGGAGGTCATATCTGATCGACATACGCCATTGCCATCATGCCGCCAATACAGCGGCCGCGAGGGTTCCTCCCTCAAACTCTTCCTGTGTGTCTGCGCAGGTATCGTAGGTAAGCTGGTCCAGCAGCTCCGCCACCTGCGCAGACACGCGCTTCAAGTGCAGGGTCGGTCAGCCGGGGCAGGGTAGTCAGGATCTCATAAGCATTGTTCAGGTCAGCATTGAGGTCAGCATAGGTGATTGACCATGTAGGCACTGTATTCACGTCGTCCTTACTGGGATTGATCCCGAGAGCGACGAGCTCGCAGTAAATGTAGGAGGCGGCAATGTCAGCGGTCTCGTCAGCGACGCAAGGATCGTCAATCGGACTATTGGCCAAAAGGTCCCACGCATGATCGAATAGAGCCCACCAGCGGCGCAGTGTCCCGACCTCCACCAGTGAACGGCCCGCGACGAACTGCGCTGTGGCGCGCCGGATCACCGCCGCATGTTCGGTGAAACCGTGCCGGTGCAGGGCAGAGATCGTCTCTTGGGTGGCCTTTACCAGGCCTCCGGCGTCCGCTGCGTGGAAGATGGTGGTGTCGGTGTCAGAAATCTTCGTCAAAATGCTTGGCTCCTATGGTGATAGGAACAAGGTGGTCATGTTCGACAGATTCAAAAAATAGAATCTTTCCGGACCGACTACCGGTGGCACAGATGACACGGCGCCGAGCCCCGATCATGATCGAGAAGAATAGCCAGCGCACATGGACAGATTTCATTTGGATCTTTCCAGTTTAACACCCCCGAAGGCGTCGAAAAGATCCGGATATTTCTGCATTAAGTTTAACGCACAACATATAGATCCTGAATCCTATAGGTAGTCTATATATGGACATATACGCCCAAATTTAACAGATCGGGAGAACCAGAAGTTCGGCGGCATGCTGAATCCGAGCTTCCAGACCAGGATTTGACAGTGTGGGCATCCCCTATTGCCCGCGTGCTGTGATGCACAATCCGTTAGATGAAGAAGGGATGATCTGCCCTAAGCGGCCCTTTGGCGACTGGATAGTGAGCTAATTAAATCCGGTTCCTATAGGAACCAAATAAAATCAATAACTTAAGATTTTCGCCAAGGCTCGGTTTGGGCTTTGTGTCTTGAACACGGGGCAGGCGTCGCCAGCTACGACGGCGGATGAGAATCCGGTTCCTGTAGGAACCAAATAAAATCAATGACTTAGCATTTTGGCCAAAGCTCGGTTTGGGCTTTGTGTCTTGAGCACGGGGCAGGCGTCGTCGGCTACGGGCGGGTGAGAAATCCGGTTCCTGTAGGAACCAAACGAAATCAATGGCTTAGGATTTTCGCCAAGGCTCGGTTTGGGCTTTGTGTCTTGAACACGGGGCAGGCGTCGCCAGCTACGACGGCGGATGAGA
>NZ_JBIFFO010000018.1:0-98490 GCF_043557115.1 Sulfitobacter sp. 1A13679 | reverse complement strand
GTGCTTTCGGCGTGGCAGCAACTCGGCGGCACCGAGCGGTTTCTCTTCAACAAGCTCATCACCGGCGGCTTTCGCATTGGCATCAGCCAGAAGCTGATGACCCGCGCCCTTTCGCGCGCCACCGGCCGACCCGAAGCGGAGATGGCGCACCGCCTGATGGGCAACTGGCACCCCGACGACGTCACATGGCACAGCCTGATCGAGGCCGAGGATGCCAGCGCCGACGCCTCGCGCCCCTATCCCTTCTACCTCGCCTATGCGCTGGAGGACGGGCCAGAAGCCTTGGGCGACCCGACCGACTGGCGGGCGGAGTGGAAATGGGACGGCATTCGCGGCCAGTTGATCCTGCGCGACGGGGATTACTTCGTCTGGTCGCGCGGCGAAGAGTTGATGACCGACCGTTTCCCCGAACTCGCCCGTGCCGCCGACCACCTGCCCCCCGGCACGGTGCTGGATGGCGAATTGCTGGTCTGGCAGCCGGGGGCGGAGTTCCCGTCTTCCTTCAACGCTCTGCAAGCGCGGATCGGGCGCAAGACGGTCCCCAAGAAGCTGCTCAAGGACGCGCCGGTGGTGCTGCACGCCTATGACCTGCTGGAATGGCAGGGCGAGGACATCCGCCACCGCCCCTTTGCCGAACGCCGCGCGCTTTTGGAAGAAGCCGCCGCCGATCTTCCCGCCGACGCGCCCGTACGTCTTTCTCCACAGCACCAATTCACTGATTGGGCCGAATTGGCCACCCTGCGCGAAACGGCGCGCGAGGCGCAGGCCGAGGGGCTGATGCTGAAACGCGCGGACAGCCCCTATCTTTCGGGCCGCAAGAAGGGCGACTGGTGGAAATGGAAGCTCGACCCGCTGACCATCGACGCGGTGATGATCTACGCGCAATCGGGCTCGGGCCGCCGCGCGAACCTCTTTACCGATTTCACCTTCGCGGTCTGGAACGGCAACGATCTGGTGCCCTTCACCAAGGCCTACTCCGGCCTCACCGATGCCGAGTTCCGCCAGATCACCGCATGGGTGCGCAAGAACACGCAGCAGCGCTTCGGCCCCGTGCGGCAGGTTACGCCGCACCATGTTTTCGAGATCGCCTTCGAGGGCATCCAGCCCAGCCCGCGCCACAAATCCGGCGTCGCCCTGCGCTTTCCGCGGATGCTGCGCTGGCGCAAGGACAAGCCGCTGCAAGAGGCCAACACCCTCGACGATCTGAAAGAAATGCTGCGCATCTACGGATAGGTTGTTCCGGCCCGCTCGGAGGCATAGATGTGACGAAACGCAAATGAGGTACACCGATGTTTCAGCTTCCCTTCCCGCTTCACGATGCCGACGCCAGCGCCGGGGGCAAAGACCTTGGCGATCTGCCGGAATGGGATCTGAGCGATCTCTATACCAGTGAGGACGCGCCCGAATTGAAACGCGACCTCGACTGGCTGGAGGAAGCCTGCGCCAGCTTCGCCGCCGATTACGAAGGCAATCTGGTCGCGCTCGATGCCAAGGGTCTGCTCGACTGCGTGCTGCGCAACGAGAAAATCAATCAGGTCGCCGGGCGCATCATGTCCTTCGCCGGCCTGCGCTACTACCAGCAGACCACCGACGCGGGCCGGGCCAAGTTTATGTCCGACATGCAGGAGAAAATCACCGATTACACCACGCCGTTGGTCTTCTTCACGCTGGAGCTTAACAAGCTGCCCGACGATCACCTCGCCAAATTGCTGGACGAGAACCCCGATCTTGCGCGCTACAAGCCCGTCTTCAACCGCATCCGCGCGATGAAGCCCTACCAACTGTCGGACGAGATGGAGAAGTTCCTGCATGACCTCGGCGTCGTCGGCGACGCATGGGAGCGGATGTTCGACGAAACCATCGCCGGGCTGGAGTTCGATGTCGACGGTGAGACGCTGAACATCGAAGGCACGCTGAACCTGCTGACCGACCCCGACCGCGCCAAACGCGAGGCCGGTGCGCGGGAACTGGCCAATGTGCTGGGCCGCAACATCCGCACCTTTGCCCGCGTGCACAACACACAGGTGAAGGAGAAAGAGGTGATCGACCGCTGGCGCGGCATGGAGACGCCGCAGACGGGCCGTCACCTCAGCAATCACGTGGAGCCGGAGGTCGTCGAGGCCCTGCGCAACGCCGTGGTCGAAGCCTATCCGAAGCTGAGCCACCGCTATTATGAGCTCAAGCGCAAATGGCTGGGCCTTGATGTGATGCAGGTCTGGGACCGCAACGCGCCGCTGCCGATGGAAGACCCCAAGGTCGTCGACTGGGCGCAGGCCGAAGCGACCGTGATGGAGGCCTACAACGCCTTCGATCCGCGTATGGGCGAACTGGCCAAGCCGTTCTTCACCAAGGGCTGGATCGACGCGGGCGTGAAACCCGGCAAGGCGCCCGGGGCCTTCGCGCATCCCACCGTGACAGACGTGCACCCCTACGTGATGCTGAACTACCTCGGCAAACCGCGCGACGTGATGACACTGGCGCATGAGCTGGGCCACGGCGTGCACCAAGTGCTGGCCGCCGATCAGGGCGAAATGCTCTCCTCCACCCCGCTGACATTGGCCGAGACCGCCTCAGTCTTCGGCGAGATGCTGACCTTCCGCAAGATGCTCGACAAGGCGCAGACCCAGGCCGAGCGCAAGGTGCTGCTGGCGGGCAAGGTCGAGGATATGATCAACACGGTCGTGCGCCAGATCGCCTTTTATGACTTCGAGTGCAAACTGCACGAGGCGCGCCGCGGCGGGGAGCTGACACCCGACGACATCAACGCGCTGTGGATGAGCGTTCAGGCCGAAAGCCTCGGGCCGGCCTTCGAGTATATGGAGGGCTACGAGACCTTCTGGGCCTATATCCCGCATTTCGTGCATTCGCCCTTCTACGTCTATGCCTATGCCTTTGGCGACGGTCTGGTGAACGCGCTCTACGCCGTCTACGCGGAAGGTGAAAAGGGCTTTGAAGAGAAGTATTTCGACATGTTGAAAGCGGGCGGATCGAAGCACCACAAAGAACTGCTCGCCCCCTTTGGCCTTGATGCCAGCGACCCGGCTTTCTGGGACAAGGGCCTGTCGATGATCTCTGACATGATCGATGAATTGGAAGCGATGGAGGACTGATGTCCCGCGCCGAGCGCATGAAAGAAAGGTTCGCACCCTTCTTTGTCTGGATTCAACGGCGGGTGCCGCCCGGATTTAGATTTGCGCTCGGCCTGCTGCTCATCTGTGGCGGCATCCTCGGGTTCTTGCCGATCCTCGGCTTCTGGATGCTGCCGCTTGGCCTCATGGTGGCGGCGATGGATGTGCGGCTATTTCGACGCTGGCGCTCCCTTCGCCGCAGACGGCGGGCAGAGCGGCCTTGAGGTCACTTCAACTGGCTGTCTTTCGAGCCCCGCCGATTGATCCCGCCGCGCATCTGCGCCTGCTCGTCTCGTTCCCGCACGCAGTCGATACAAAGCTTTACCCCCGGCAGCGCCATGCGCCGCGCCTCTGGAATCGGCTCTTCGCATTCCGCGCAATGGGTGCGGCTCTCGCCCACTGGCGCGCGGCGCGCTTTTAGCCGCGCCAATTCGTCGGAAATGGAGGCTTCGATCTGCTCGCTCACCGCGCCATCGCGTGTCCATCCACCTGCCATGTTGCGCCCTCCTCATGCGGTTCACTTCATAGATATGGGCCGCAGCGGCAGCATGTCACGGCCTCACCCGGGATATGTCCCCCGCCCCAAGGCTCACTAGATGGGGTCGCGCAAATAAAAAAACACCCCTAAAAGGGGGTGCAGTTGCGAGGCATTGGGCTGTGAGTCAAGCAGCACGCAGGGTCGTATCTCCTCCATTCAAGCAGTTTAGCAGGGTGGACACGGTGACGGCGCTTTGAATGAGCCGTCGGCGAAGCTCTTGTCGCTGGCCGGCAGGGCGCAGCGGAACGTTGGTGCGCAGGTAGACCCTTTGCGGCATGGCGGCGGGATGGCAGGTATAGGTCACCTCAACCATAGCCTCGACCCGGCCAAAGTCGCGGGCATACTGTACACTGTGAAATCGGGCGTCGCAGATGGTAAGTGTGACGGGGCATTCATCGGACGGGTGACCAAGGGTGACGGGATCATAGCTGCGTTTGCGGCGGAGAATGTCACCTGCATTGAGGGACGTGATGGGACCGGGTGTTTCTGGCGCGGTGGAGCGGCTTGGCATGTCTGATCCTCTTCCTAATGATCTGGTCGCTTATCTTCCCTTTCTATGGGCCTTTGCGTTCTCTGAGGTGCCGCTTTTGCCCAACCTGTATACATGTTGTCGGGCTCAATTGTGGCAGAAATGGGGCAAGAACTTGCCGACAATGGGGAAAACGTATAATTCGCCAAACTTTTTTCACATCTCCTATGCGAAAGGGAGGTCTACCTCTCCTTTTCAACCTCTAGCAGCCAGTTCTCCTGAAGCTGGTTTTCGATCGCTTCGGGGGAATGACTGCGCACCAAGGCGATGGCCTCCGCGGCGGGCATTCCGGCCCCGATCAGCAACCACGCCGCGATCAGCCCACTGCGCCCCGCGCCGTATTGGCAGGAAAGGGCAACCGTCTCTCCCGCCTCTAGCGCCGCCTCGAAACGCACCCGGTGTGGAGGCCATTCGGCTAAGAATCTATCGCAAGGGACGTTGAAATCTTCGATCGGCGCGAAAGAGAGCCTTAAGCCAAGAGACTGTGAAGTCTTTAAAATCAAGGGAAAAGCTCCGTCAGGAAGCTCGACCTCCTCGGTAAGAACCAGCAACTCACGCGCCCCAGCCGCGCGCAGGCCTTCCAAGGTTTCCCCCATCTGTTGAGGATCGAGGTAAGCGCTGCCATCGACATGGGTCAACAGCCCCGGAAAGCCCGTCATCGCCAGATGCCCGCCGCGGGGCGTGGGGATAACGGCGCGTATCGAGGTCGCTTCAGGATCGAAAAAAGGCCCATCACGAGACATAAAAACATCCATAGAATTTGAGTAACGGCAGGAGCACCTGTATACATGTTAAATAGATAAAATCGAATAGACGAAGGATGCCGGGCAATGTCTACCCAAGTCAAATCCAGCGCGGCGATTGCAGAGGCGCTTCGGACGGACATCTGCCTGAACCGCAATATCGCCGCCGGCATGCTGCATGAGGTGGCCCTCGCTCAGCGTTTCGGTGTGTCCCGCACGCCCATCCGGCAAGCGTTGCAACGCTTGGCCTATGAACGCATGATCGCCGTGAAATCCGGCGTGGGGTCTGTCGTGACCCCTCTGGACGCGCCCATGCGCGCGGATGACATTCGCGCGGCTGTGGCGATTATCGAAGCCGCCGCCAAATGTGCACCGCCCTCCCCCGCCCCAACGGGGCACTTCATGTCGCTCGCCGGGATGCTGGGCATGATGGACCTCGCCCCGCTGGACAATGCCGAGACGTTTTTCGACATCCGCGCCCGGCTTTTGAACGCCCTATCGGAGATGATCGAGAACCCGATCCTCAGCGACGCCTTTCGCGCGGCCTATTGGCGGCTGATCAGATGGTCCCTGCGTGATTTCGACACCGCGCCGGAACCTCAGATCGTGCATCTGCGGGCGGTGCTGCAAGCCGCTGCCCGGGCGATGCAGTCGGGCACGATCGCCGCCTGTTTCGAAGAAGTCGCAAGGCTCGAAAACCAGCTCATCGAACCCCGAATTTAATAAAGAAAAGCCCCGCGTCAAAGAAGCGGGGCCCTCTGCATCATCTGGTTCAGCCGTTAGCTGGCCGCCAACATGCCCTTTTCCTTCGCCAAGTCGCGCATCCGCTTTTGCAGCTTCTCGAAGGCGCGCACTTCGATCTGGCGAATCCGCTCGCGGCTGACATCGTATTGCGCCGAGAGATCTTCGAGCGTGACCGTCTCATCCGACAGGCGACGCTGGGTCAGAATGTCCTTCTCGCGCTCGTTCAGCACGTCCAAAGCCTCCGCCAGCATCTCACGCCGGGTCTCCAGCTCGTCACGCTCCGCATAGTCGCCGGCTTGGTCGGCGTCTTCATCCTCCAACCAATCTTGCCACTGCATCGTGCCTTCGCCTTCGGACCCGACGGTGGCGTTGAGCGAAGCATCCCCGCCCGACATCCGCCGGTTCATGGAGACGACCTCATCCTCGGTCACCCCAAGTTGCGTCGCGATCTCTTTCACGTTTTCGGGGCGCAAATCGCCCTCTTCCAGCGCACCGATCTTGTTCTTGGCCTTACGCAGGTTAAAGAACAGCTTTTTCTGACCTGAGGTCGTGCCGAGCTTAACCAGCGACCACGACCGCAGGATATATTCCTGAATCGAGGCGCGAATCCACCACATCGCATAAGTGGCAAGGCGGAAGCCCTTCTCAGGATCGAAACGTTTCACCGCCTGCATCAGGCCGACGTTCGCTTCCGAGATCACCTCGGACTGCGGCAATCCATAGCCGCGGTAGCCCATCGCGATCTTCGCCGCGAGGCGCAGGTGAGAGGTGACCATCTTATGCGCGGCTTCGGTGTCTTGCTCTTCGACCCAGCGTTTGGCCAACATGTATTCTTCCTCAGGCTCCAGCAGCGGGAACTTGCGGATCTCTTGCATATAGCGGTTCAGCCCGCCTTCGGGCGTTGGTGCGGGCAGATTTGCATAATTTGCCATGTCTTGTCCCTTTCCCCAGTTTAATCGGGGCCTATGTTATTTCGCTTAACATGCAATATGGGCGGCCCCCTTCGTGCTTTCAAGACAGAAGCATTCACGCTTTTGTTCATGACTGCACAGTTTCTGTGAACAAAACGTAACCGATCCTTAGGCGGTTCCGCCGGGTGGCGGGGTCACGCCGATGGGGCGGTGGGGCCGTCGCGCAGCAGGTCCAGCAGGGCGGCCATATCGGGCGGCAGGGGTGCTTCGAAACGCAGGTTCTCACCAGTCACCGGATGTTCGAACCCCAGAACGGCGGCGTGCAGCGCTTGGCGGGGGAAGGCACGGATTGCTTCGGCGGTGGCCTCAGGCAAGGCCGTCTTGGCCAGCTTGCGCCGCCCGCCATAGGTGGCATCCCCCACCAGCCCATGGCCCGCGTGGGACATATGCACGCGGATTTGGTGCGTGCGACCCGTCTCAAGCCAGCATTCCAGCAGCGCCAGCACGGGCGGAGTGCCGAAACGCTCGACCGTGCGGGCGCGGGTCACCGCGTGCCGCCCGCCTTGAAACAGCACCGCCTGCCGCTGTCGGTCGGTCTTGTGCCGCGCCAGTTGGGTGGTCATCCGCAGGATATTCCCCGCCTCGAAAGACGCGCCTTTGACGCCCCGCAGGCGCGGGTCATTGGCATCCGGCACGCCGTAAACGAGGGTCTGGTAATAACGCTCGACGGTATGTTTCTCGAACTGCGCCGCCAGCCCGTGATGCGCCGCATCAGATTTCGCGACGACGAGCAGACCGGTGGTATCCTTGTCGATCCGGTGCACGATGCCGGGCCGTTTCATTCCGCCCACGCCAGAGAGGTCATCACCGCAATGCGCCAGCAATGCATTAACGAGGGTGCCGGAAGGCGATCCCGGCGCGGGGTGCACCACCATGCCCGCGGGCTTGTCGATCACGATCAGGTCGTCATCCTCAAAGACCACCGAAAGGGGGATGTCTTCGGGCAGGATATGGCTTTCCGCCGCCTCTTCGACCGTGATCTGCACCGCCTGCCCTTCGGCCACCTTGGCGCGGGGGTCTTGGACCACGACACCGTCCAGCGTGACGGCGCCTTCGGTGATCAAACGGCCCAAACGGGTGCGCGACATGTTCGCTTCCTCTGGCACATCGCGGGCCAGCGCCTTATCAAGACGGGCGGGCGGGCTATCGTTCAGAATGAAATCAATGCGGCGGTGAGACATGGACACGGACAACCCTGATGAACCGGCAAACCTGCGGTTTCTGCGGCGGATGGTGACGGTCTTGACCGTCGTGATGATTGGCGGGGTTCTAGTGCTGATCTTCGTGCTTGTCACCCGCCTGAGCGATCAGGGCCCGACCATGCCGCGCAGCATCACCCTGCCCGATGGCAGCAGCGCCCAAGCGTTTACGCAGGGGCGCGGCTGGTATGCGGTGGTGACGGATGCGGATGAGATCCTGATCTTTGACCAGCTGACCGGCGCATTGCGCCAGACGGTCGTGATCGAGTGATCAGCCGCGGATCGTCTTGGCAAAGGTCGAATAGATCGGCTCGTTCGCGCAGATGATCTCACCATGTTGCAGGATGTTGCGCTCAGGGCGGATCGGCTCGACAAGGCCACCGGCCTCTTTGACGATCAACATGCCCGCGGCCACATCCCATGGCTTCAGACGACGCTCCCAGAAGCCATCGTAACGGCCCGAGGCGACATAGGCGAGGTCGAGCGATGCCGCGCCCCAGCGGCGCACACCGGCGCAGACGGGCAGCAGGCGGCCCAAATCCTTGAGCGTTTCAGGCAGATCGGCACGGCCCCCGAAAGGCAGACCTGTGGCAAAGATCGACTCAATCATGCGGTGACGGCCAGAAACCCGCAGGCGGCCTTCGTTCATCCAAGCGCCGGTGCCTTTCTCGGCAAAAAACATTTCGTCCTTGGCGGGGTCAAAGACCACACCGGCGACGATCTCGCCCTTATGCTCCAGCGCGATAGAGATGGCCCAATGCGGCAAACCGTGCAGAAAGTTCGTCGTGCCATCCAGCGGGTCGACGATCCAGCGACGGGTCGGGTCTTGGCCCTCTTCCTCGCCGCCCTCTTCGGCCAGCCAGCCATAGGTCGGGCGCGCGCCCATGAGGTCGTCTTTGATGATCTTCTCGGCGCCAATGTCGGCCTTGGTCACGAAATCGCCCGCGCCCTTGACCGAGACCTGAAGATTCTCGACCTCGCGGAAATCCTTGACCAATGCACGCCCCGCTTTGCGTGCCGCCTTGATCATGATGTTGAGATTCGCACTGCCGATCATTGTTCGCGCCCTTTGATGGATAAGGCGGGACGTATAGGGCGCAAGAGCGCAATTGCCAAGGGGGCAGAAACCTGCACCGCTTATTGATTCTTGCGCGCCTCACGGGTTGCATTCAGAGCGCGAGGGAACACCTTGGACCCTGTAGCAACCAGCACGAAGGAAACCCCATGTCCGACCAGATGCAGAGAATCGTTCTCGCCTCCCGCCCAGATGGCGCACCGACGCCCGAGAACTTCCGCCTTGAAAGCGCGGATATCCCCCAGCCGGGCGACGGCGAAATTCTGGTCGAAGTGCATTACATGTCGCTCGACCCCTATATGCGGGGCCGGATGGACGATGCGAAATCCTATGCCGAACCTGTGCCCATCGGCGGGCTGATGGAAGGCGGCAGCGTGGGCAAGGTGATCGCCTCGAATGACCCCAGCTTTGCCGAAGGCGATTTTGCCTTTGGCGCCTTCGGCTGGGCCACCCATGGCGTCGCCCCGGCGAAACAATGTCAGAAGGTCGATGCCGAAGGCGTGCCGATCACCGCCTCGCTCGGCGTGCTGGGCATGCCCGGCCTGACCGGCTGGTACGGTTTGAACGACATCGGCCAACCGAAAGAGGGCGAGACCCTCGTCGTGGCCGCAGCCACCGGCCCCGTCGGCTCGATCGTGGGGCAATTGGCCAAGGCCAAAGGGCTGCGCACTGTGGGCATCGCAGGCGGCGCCGAGAAATGCGAGATCGCCACCCGCGATTTCGGCTTTGACGTCTGCCTTGATCACCGCGCCTATGACGATGCGAAATCCCTGCGCACCGCCCTGAAAGAGGCTGCGCCGGATGGCATCGATATCTATTACGAAAACGTCGGCGGCAAGGTGCTGGACGCGGTGCTGCCGCTGATGAACCCCCATGGCCGGATCCCGCTTTGCGGCATGATCGCATGGTATAACGCGGGCGGACTGGGTGCCGATGCCGAGGGCGCTGGCCTCACCGCGCCGCGGCTGTGGCGGACGATTTTGGTGAACTTCCTCACCGTGCGCGGCTTCATCATCTCGAACCACTGGGACCAGATGCCGAAGTTCCAGCGCGAAGTGGCGCCGATGGTCGCCGATGGCCGCGTGAAGGTGAAAGAGGACATCACCGAAGGGCTGGAGAATGCACCTCAGGCCTTCATCGACATGCTGAATGGCGGGAACACGGGCAAGGCCATCGTTAAGGTGAAGTAAACGTTGGAGTGCGTCGTTCCGCCTTGTGGAACGGCGCGTTCACCCACCCGCCCGGAGCCAAGCCGCAGGGCCGGGCCATCGCTTGCCCGTCCCCGGGTAGGCGATTTAGAAAGGCTTGGTGCAACTTCGCGTCCGTGCGTCATGGCTGAACCATAAAGCGGCATGAACCACGGTCAGATCGCCCACCCACGGGCAGGCGCTGGCCCTCGGCACCCCGCTCAGGCCCGCTGCAACTTCCGCGCCTCCTGCCCGGCCAGCTTTAGCAACTCATCCATAAACGGTTTGCCCAAATCATCCCGCCGCACCGCCGCATAAAGCCGCCGCGTGATCCCCTCGGCCGTCAGAGGCCGCGTGACGTAATCGGAGGAATATTTCACCTCCCGCACGACCCAATCTGGCAGGACCGAGACCCCGCGGTTGGATGCCACCAGCAACAGGATTACCGCCGTCAGCTCCACCTGCCGGATCGTCGCAGGCTCGACCTTGGCGGGGATCAACAACTGGCTGAACACGTCCAGCCGGGTCCGCTCCACTGGATAGGTAATCAGCGTCTCCCCGCGAAAATCGGCCGCCTCGACAAAGGGCTTTTCGGCCAAAGGGTGGTTCTGCGAGGCCACGAAAACAGGATTATAATCAAAGAGTTCGACAAATTCGACACCCGGCAATTCCTCAGGGTCCGAGGAGACCACCAAATCAACCTCTTCCCGCAAAAGCGCAGGCAGCGCATCGAAGGCGAGACCGGGGCGGATATCGACATCCACATCCGGCCAATGGCGGCGGAACTGTTCCAGCACCGGGAAGAGCCACTCGAAACAGGCGTGACATTCGATCGCGATATGCATCCGCCCCGTGCTGCCCGCCCGCAGGCCCGAAAACTCGTCCTGCAAGGCTTCGACCTGCGGCAAGACCTGCTGCGCAAGCTTCAACAGCCGCTGCCCGGCGGGCGACAGCTTCAACGGTTTCGAGCGCCGCACAAAGAGTTCGACCCCCGCCTGATCCTCCAACCCCTTCACCTGATGACTTAACGCCGATTGCGTGATATTCATCTGATCCGCCGCGCGGGCCAAGCCGCCCGCCTCGTGGATGGCCTTGATTGTGCGCAGGTGACGGAACTCAATGTGCATTTGAGGCATTACTCATGTTCAAGATGAATGTTATGAGTTTGTCTCACAAGGCTAGATGTGAGACAAGACGTGAAACCGCCAAAAGGATCTCTCAATGACCACGCCTGCCGTTTCCTTCGAAGTCTTCCCGCCCCGCACCGTCGGCGCGGCGTTCAAACTGTGGGATGCGGCGCAGGCATTGGCCCCGCTGGCCCCGCGTTTCTTTTCCGTCACCTATGGCGCGGGTGGCACCACCCGCGATCTCACCCATGATTCGGCGCATGTGCTGCACCGCACCTCGGGCCTGCCCGTCGCAGGACACCTGACCTGCGTCGGCGCCAGCCGGGCAGAGACACTCGACGTGGCCGATAAATTCGCCGAAGCGGGCATCAAAGACATCGTCGCCCTGCGCGGTGACCCACAAGCGGGCACCGACAAGTTCGTGCCCCACCCCGAAGGCTTCGCCGACAGCTGCGAGCTGATTGAGGCGCTGGCGAAAACCGGCAAATTCACAATCCGCGTGGGCGCCTACCCCGACCCGCACCCCGAAGCGGCGGACCAGCAGGCGAATATCGACTGGCTCAAGCGCAAGTTCGACGCAGGCGCGGATGAGGCGCTGACCCAGTTCTTCTTTGAGGCGGAGACCTTCCTGCGTTTCCGCGACGCCTGCGTGAAAGCGGGCATCGACAAGCCGATCACGCCGGGCATCCTGCCGGTGGTGAACTGGACCTCGGCCCGTAAATTTGCCGTCAAATGCGGCACGCCGGTCCCGGAATGGGTCGACCAAGCCTATGAGGCCGCGATCCGCGATGACCGGCACGACCTGCTGGCCCAAGCCATGTGCACCGAACTGTGCAGCGAGTTGATCGACGAAGGCGTGGACGCGCTGCATTTCTACACGCTCAACCGCGCGGAACTCACCCGCGATGTCTGCCGTGCCATCGGTGTGACCCCGCAGGTCGATCTCTCGGACGTCGCGTAAGCGCTGTCCCTCCGGCAGGGGGGCTTGCCCCTGCCCCGCGCGGGCGTATCCTCCGGCAAAAATCACTTGCCGGAGAAGACCATGCCCCGCATCGCCCAAAGCCCTGCTGACCTTTTGTCCCAATCCGAAGCGCTCAAGCTTTCGGGGCTGGAGTTCATGCAGGCCATTCTCGACGGCGCGAACCCCGGGCCGCCCATCGGCCAGACCATGGGCTATGCGCTGCATTCGGTTGAAGAGGGCCGCATCGTCTTTCGCGGCGCGCCGAGCTTTGCCATGACAAACCCGATGGGCACGGTGCACGGCGGTTGGTACGGCACGCTGCTCGATTCAGCGATGGCCTGCGCGGTAATGACGAAAATCCCCCGCGGCTCGGTCTATACCACTTTGGAATACAAGATTAATATCCTGCGTGGCCTGCCTTTGGGGACGGAAATTGACTGTATCGGGGTGACCGATCATGTGGGCCGTTCAACCGGTGTCGCACACGGAGAGATTCGCGGCGTCGAAGATGGCAAGCTTTATGCCACAGGCTCCACCACTTGCATCGTGATGAAGCTGGCCTAAGCCCATTCAGAAAGAACCCCGGTGCGGAAGGCTCCACGCCGGGGTCTGAAAATTTAGCTAAAGCGTTTACCGCTTAAATTAGTCCCAGAAGCCTTCGTCAACGCCGGGCAGCGCTTCGAGTTCTTCTTCACTCAGACGCGTGACATAAGCGTAGGTCTGGTCGTCGACGGCCACGAGGTTCACATCGGGTGTCGAGATCATGACGTGTTTGTCACCGATATCGAGGAAGCCGCCCACTTCGGCCACAATGCCGACCATCTGGCCGTTTTTGGACAGAACGATGTCTTCGATCTCACCAATTTCGTTCCAATCGGCGCCGATTTCGTTATAGGCCGTGTTGGGGCTCCATTCGTCGCCGGCTTCGTTGAGGGTGTAGATCTCACCGCCGGTGATGTCGCGCGACCGGATCAGATCGCCGCGCATTTCGTTCATCTGCATGCTGTCGACGTTGGAATAGTCGGTCATATGCGTTTCAGCGAAAGCGGCGGTGCCTGCGAGTGTCAGGGCAAGGGTGCTGGCTGTAAGCGTTTTCATGTCTCTCTCCTCTTCGTTATTCTCTATGGTCACAACGAAAGCTCGGACAGAACGTTCCAGAAAATCTAAAATTTACCATGGGTTAGGGTGCCAGCGCGTTGGCAGCATCATGCCGCGCGCCGCAAAAAGGCAGTTCGCCCCAAAGCGCAGATAGAGTGAAATAGGGGGGGGTGGTACCACCTCCTGGTCTCGAACCAGGGACCTCTTGATCCACAATCAAGCGCTCTAACCAACTGAGCTAAGGCGGCACTGGGGCGGATTTAGCGCCCGTGGCGGAGGAATGCAAGACCTCAAAGTCAGAAGAAATGCCGGTTTCCGTCAGATTTTTCGCGCGCCCTGTGTCATCGGCACTCATGCGGGAAACGCGGGTGGATGACGCGGCGATTCCGCCCTAGGTCTCCAAGCTGCGCGTCGCGGCAATCTCCCGATCTGCCAGAACGGCACCCCACCCTCTTCCAGAACGGTGATGATGCAGCCGTCACCTAAGGCCAACGAGCCCCCTGCCCTTCCACGCAACTCACCATGATATCTTGCCTTTCCGCCCATGCCGCGCTAGCGATAAGCCCCACCAAACCGGAGGCTCCCATGGGCATCGACACCGAACGCGACATCGAAGCAAACCTGCAAATCGGCCCGACAGACAAGGGCATGGTCCGCCTTTTCGTCGAAGGCGGCGGCGTTGAAATTCCGATGGATTTCACCCCGGAAGAAGCCCGCGAAATCGCGGAAGAGATCATGGCCGCCGCAAACCGCGCAGGCAAAAAAGGGCGCTAAGCCGCCTAAACGCGGGTTCGCCCCGCCTTAGGGATATGGGCGAACGACCTCCCCCCCCTTTCAAGACCAGTTCGGCGCCATGTCAGGATCGCGTAGGCGATGCAGGCGCCGGGCGGCATGGGTCGCGAATTTCTGCACCATCACCTTGCGCCGGGCGGGCGCAAGCTTGGTCTCATCGCACATCCTCACAATCTCGGCCCCATAGGCGTCACCGATGATGAGGCCGCTTTCCTCGGGCAGCAGTTCTACGGGGAAATTACTGTCCACGGCCCAAAAGAACCGGTCGGCCCAATCCAAATAGCCCTCCCATTTTGCATCGCCCATGAAATCGGCGCGACTGGATTTGCATTCGACGATCCAAATCTCCCCCTTCGGGCCAAGCGCCATCACGTCGACCCGCAAACCGCGCGTCGGCACAAGCTCCTCCACCGAGGCGAACCCACGATCGGCCAGATGCCGCATCACCCCCCGCGCCAATAATTGGCCGGGTTGGAGTTGTCGTATGTCATTCTCCATCATGGCGACAAATATGAACATTTGATGAACATCCACAAGGGGCAGCACCGGAAAGTTTGGTAATTCCCCCGCGACCCCCTATCTTCACCCCAGCAAAGCGAGGGAGGCCCATGGCACAACGCGAACCGATGAGTGAGACGCAGGCGCGCGGGGTGCGTTACGCCCGTGAATTGGAGGGCCACCTGACATGGCTCGATACATTCTCCGGCACGGCGCTTGGCGTTTTGGCAGTGGCCTCGGGCATTTACACCTATCTTGGCGTCTCGTCGCTGCTGGATGACAATGGCGCCATGTCGGCCTTTGCCGCGATCGCCTATTCGGTGGCGGTCTCGGTAGGGATTTTTGTCTTCTGGTCCTATCTGCTGCGGCTCTTCCCCGCTGTGCGCACGACCCGTGCGCGGATGGGGCTTTTGGGGGCGATGGGGCTCGGCTCCGTCGCGATCATCGCGATGTCGAGCTGGCTGAACGCCGCCGCGCTCGCCGGATCGGCGGCGGTGGAACAGCATCTGGCCGAGACGGTGCAGGACTACCAAGGCGCGTTGGAGCGCACCCATGAGATTGCCCTGTCGGCCCAAGGGCTTGAGCGGGACGTGGCGCGGGTCAGACAGAGCTTCGAAGACCTCAGCGAGCAAGAGGCGGCTGGCAGCCTGTCGGGCCTTGCCGGGCGCGGCGCGGTGTTCCGGGTGCTGCGGCAGAAGTCGGCGGAACTGGGCGCGCTGGAGGCGCAGATCGCCACCCAGACCCCGCTGGTGAATGACGCCTTCGCCGAGGGGAACCAGATCCTCAGCCGCATGCGCGCCCTGACGGTGGAGCCCGGCCCGGTTCAAGCGCGCTCGGTCGAGTTTTCCGAACAGGCCGTGCGGCTTGCAGGTCTGATCACCCGGCTACGACAGCTGTCCGTGGCCCCGCTGGTGGAACGCGCAGCGCAGGATTTGGCGGCCTCCGTCGTGCTGCCTGAGCTTGACGGCAGCAACGAAGAACAACGCGGCGCGCAAGGGGCGACGATCACCTCGGTTCTGGAGGTGCTGGCCCAGCGTGCAGCGACATTGGAGCGCGCGGCGCAGGATGTGCAAGCCATGCCGCCCGCCGCCGATACGACCTATACGCCGATTTCCAGCGCCGATGCGGTGATCCTCTATGCGCGCAATTTCGTGCCCTCTTGGGCCGGGGCCATCGCGATTGACCTGTTGCCCGCTGTGCTGGTGCTGATCCTCTCCATCACCCAAGGGGCGATCCGCTCGGGCCGGGAGGGGGCCGCGGTCGAAGACACGCTGACCCTTGCAGAACTGCGTGCCGCGCTTGCTGCCGTGCGTGATGTCGATGTGGCGATGCAGGAAAGCCCCGCCCACAAACGCCCCGCCGCCAAAGCGCCGCCCGCCGCTGATGCGCCCGAAGAACCGGCCCCCGGCCCAGTCGCATCGATCAAAAGCACATGAGCGAAGAGACCCCACCAGAAGCCGACGCCCCCCACCGGAAGCCAATTGTCGGGCGGGTGCTGATCGGCGTGCTGATCTTTCAACTTGGCCTTGCGGTGCTGCTGTTCTGGGGGGACCTAGGGGAAGGGCTGCGCCTGCCGGGCTTCGGCCCGCGCGCCCCGGAACTGACCGAGCCGATCCGCCCCGGCGACCAGACCCGCCGCTTCCGCCCCGAGCGCGCGCCAACCCCGGGCCAGCCGATGCCCGAGACCGCCCTGCCCGACCGGCTGGTGCTCACCCCCGTCTCGGGCGGGCGGGCGGCGCTGCTGGAAGGGGCCATCGAAGCTGGCGACGCCGAGCGGATCGTTAAGCAGTTAAGCGAACTGACCCCCACGCCCGAGGAAATCTACCTCAATTCCCCCGGCGGATCGGTCCGCGACGCTTTGGAACTGGGCCGCTTCCTGCGGCGCGAAGGGCTAGACACCGCACTGCGAGAGGGGGACATCTGCTATTCCGCCTGCCCCTATCTGCTGGCCGCCGGCGCGGCACGGACGGTGCCCGAGAGCGCCTCGGTCGGGGTGCATCAGCATTACTTTGGCGAAAGCACGATCCTGCCCGCCTTTGTCGCTGTGGAGGACATCCAGCGCGGCCAAGGTGAGGTGATGCGATACCTTGATGATATGGGCATTGATCCGATGGTGATGCAGCACGCGCTGGTCACGCCACCCGATGAAATCTATGTGCTGCTGCCCGAAGAATTGCGCCGCTATGGCTTTATCCCCGCCGAAGATTGAGCGCGGCAGAGAAGTTTTGCAAATCCACTTCCGCCCCCTTGCCGCAGCCCCACTTGGCCCCTACATCGGGGGTCGACGGGTTCTGCCCTGTTCGTGAACGTTACATTCCAGTGGCCTTAAGCAAATCCGAGGGAGCTGGCTCTGTCCGAGCCCTGGTTCGGTTACCTGGCGCCCACCTGTACATACAGGTCCTCGGGAATATAAAACAGCAGCGGCAGGCGCGGTTCCCGTCACTTTCCCAAGACATCAATGTGGTAGATGGCCCCCTCGGGGCCACTTTCCCGCGCGTTTAAAACGCTTCGGGGCGCGCCTCGCGGGCCATATGGTCAAGCACGGCGTTCACAAAGCTCGGCTCGCGCCCATCGGGGAAGAAGGCATGGGCCACGTCGACATATTCCTTGATCACCACGCGCGGCGGCGTGTCGTCATGGCGGAACTCGGCCCCGGCGGCGCGGAACAGCGCGCGCAGGGTCGGGTCGATCCGGGCAATGGCCCATTTGGCGACGATGGCGCGGTTGGCCATCTGGTCGATCGGCGCTTGATAGTTCACCGCATCTTCGAGCACGCGAGAGAAGTGATCAACATCCCCCTCCTGCATCTCGTCGCCCTCATAGACCGAACCGAAACGGTGGTCGATGAATTCGTGACGCACGACATCGACCGTCTGCGCAGAATGCTCCATCTGGAACAGCGCCTGCACGGCATAGAGCCGCGAGGCCGACTTCATCTTACGTTTCTGGTTGCCCGAAGGCCCGTTGCTGGTCATGCGATGTTTGATCCATCCGTGTCGCCGGCCATCAAAGTGTCCTGCCCGAATGGCTTGAACCCGATGCCCTTGCTCTGGCGGCCCCATTTACGAGCGAGCGCGATAAGATGCAAGGCCGCAGCGGCCGCGCCGCCGCCTTTGTTTTGCCCCTCGGGGTCGGCGCGCACCTCGGCCTGCTGTTTGTTCTCGACCGTCAGAATGCCATTGCCGATGCAAAGCCCTTGCAAGCCAAGCAGTTGCAAGGCGCGGCTGCTGTCATTGCAGACGGTCTCGTAATGGGTGGTCTCGCCCCGGATGACGCAGCCAAGCGCGACATAGCCGTCGAAATTGCTGCCCCGGTCGGAAATGCCGATGGCGGTGGGAATCTCCAGCGCGCCGGGCATTTCGATCACCTCATAACTGGCGCCCGCAGCCTCCAACTCGGCCTTGGCGCCGGTCAACAGGCCATTCGCAATGTCCGAGTAATAGGGCGAGACGACGATCAGCAGTTTCACCGGTTCGTCAAAGCTGGGGCGCGGCAGGATGGTATGCTCTTCGGCGGATGCCATGGCGATTACTCCGTAGTGATGGGCCGGGTGCCCACGATTTCCAGCGCATAGGCGTCGAGGCCCAGATAGCGCGTGTCGGGATTGTCGGTCAGCAGGATAAGTTCGTGCAGCCCCATCGACGAGAGGATCTGCGCGCCCAGACCGGTACGTTTGATCGTGCGCGGGCGGTCGTCCTCCTCGGGGTCGAGCTTCAGACGCGGGTAAGGATCGCGGAACAGCACAACGGCGCCGCGGCCCTCTTCGGCGATGATCTGCATGGCACGCGGCAACTCATCCGCCGGACTTGGGCCGAGGCCGAGGATATCTTCAAGCGCGTTGATGGCATGGGTGCGGATCAGCACCGGCTCGGGCGTTGAGATGTCGCCCTTGGTCAGCACCACATGGTCGGTGCCCGTGATCTGGTCGGAGAACACCCGCATCTGCCAATCGCCGCCATAGGCGGAGGTCACGGTGCGGCTGTCGCGCTCCACCAACAGATTGTCGTGCTTGTGGCGGTAGGTGATGAGATCGCTGATCGTGCCGATCTTGAGCCCATGCGCGGCGGCGAATTCCACCAGATCGGGCAGACGGGCCATCTCGCCATCGTCCTTCATGATCTCGCAGATCACGCCCGAAGGATGCAGCCCCGCGAGGCGCGAAATATCGACTGCCGCTTCGGTATGGCCCGCCCGCACCAGCACGCCACCATCGCGGGCGCGCAGGGGGAAAACGTGACCGGGGGTGGCAATATCTGCCGAACCGGATTGTTCCGAGATCGCCACGGCCACGGTCAGCGCACGGTCGGCGGCAGAGATGCCGGTGCTGACACCCTCCCGCGCCTCAATGCTGACGGTAAAGGCCGTCTCATGCCGCGAGGAATTGTTCACCGCCATCATCGGCAGGCCAAGGTGATCGACCCGCTCTGCCGTCATCGGCAGACATATCAGCCCGCGCCCGTGGGTCGCCATGAAGTTGATCGCCGCAGCATCGGCAAACTGCGCCGGGATCACCAGATCGCCTTCGTTCTCGCGGTCCTCATGGTCCACAAGAATGAACATACGGCCTTGGCGCGCGTCTTCGATGATCTCTTCGATGGGCGAGATCGCATCGCTCAGCCCTGTCTCGACCGGTCCGGGTTTGTCAAATTGCATCGGCTGCTTCCATCTATCTGTTGCCCGGCTCTTAGCCTGACCCGCACCGCTTGGCCAGAGCGCGCCCCGAAGGGCGCGGCGTCACATCTCGTTCAAACGCGCCACGTAACGGGCCAGCGTGTCGATTTCGAGGTTCACCAGATCGCCGACGCCTGCATCGCCCCAAGTCGTCACCTCCTTGGTATGCGGGATGAAGTTGATGCCGAAATCACAGCCATCGACATCATTCACCGTCAGCGAGGTGCCATTCAGCGCCACGGAACCTTTGGGCGCGATGAACCGCGCCAGATCCTCGGGCGCGCGCAGGGTCACGCGGGTGCTGTCGCCCTCGTCTTTCATCTCAATGATCTCGGCCACGCCATCGACATGGCCCGAGACGATATGCCCGCCCAACTCGTCACCCACCTTCAAGGCGCGTTCAAGGTTCACGCGTTTGCCCTCGCGCCAATGCTGGCCGAGGTTGGTCTTGGCCACGGTCTCGGCGCTGATCTGCACCTCATACCAATCCTCGCCCAGCCCCACGACGGTCAGGCAGACCCCGTCGCTGGCGATGGAGGCGCCCATGTCGATGCCGCTGGTGTCATAGCCGGTCTGGATGCGCGCGCGCAGGTCGCCTTCCTGCTCCAGCTTGGTCACGGTGCCAACGTCTGTAATAATGCCGGTGAACATGGGGTAGGCTCCTTTGCTGGTTCCGCGCAGTGGTAAACCCGGTCACCGCCACAGGCAAGAGCGGGTGACGCCACATTGTCGCCCCTATTATATGGTGGTTAAGAGGGCAAAGCCCCACCAAAGGACCAGAATGACCGTGACCGCCGCCCCGACCAGAACCTTCCTGTTCCTGCAAGGACCGCATGGCCCTTTCTTTAACAGTCTGGGCAAGATGCTGCGCCGCGCGGGGGCCGAGGTCTGGCGCGTGGGCTTCAACGCGGGCGACCGGGCCTTTTGGTTTCATCCGTCGACCTACATCCCCTATCGCGGCAGGGTCGAGGATTGGCCGGGCGTCTTTGCCAGCCTGCTGGACGACAAGCAGGTCACCGACATCGTGCTTTACGGCGACACCCGGCCCATCCACGCCGAAGCCGTAGCCGAGGCCAAGCGCCGTGGCATCACCGTCCATGTCTTCGAGGAGGGCTATATGCGGCCCTATTGGGTCACCTATGAGCGCGGCGGCTCGAACGGCAATTCGCGGCTGATGGAGATGACAATTCCCCAGATGCAGGCCGCCCTCGCCCGCTCAGACATGGAAGCCCCCCTGCCGCCGGGCCATTGGGGCGACATGCGCCACCACATCTTTTACGGCGCACTTTACCATTGGTTCGTGATGTTCCGGAACGGCGATTACCGCAATTTCAAACCGCATCGCAGCCTGCCGGTCACCAAGGAATTCCGTCTCTACCTCAAGCGGCTCTTGCTGATGCCGGTGCTGGCCGCCGACCGCCTGCTGGCCACGCTGAAAATTCGGCTGGGCGGCTTTCCCTATCATCTCGCGCTGCTGCAACTGGAGCATGATTCCTCTTTCCAGAAACATTCGCCCTTCAACACGATGGCCGATTTCCTTGAACTGGTGATCGAAGGTTTCGCCAAGGGCGCGCCGCAGCATCACCACCTCGTCATCAAGGCGCATCCTTTAGAGGATGGCCGCGTGCCGGTGCGGCGCGATGTCAAACGGGTGGCCCGGCTGCATGGCGTCTTAGACCGCGTGCATTTCGTGCGCGGCGGCAAGCTGGCGCAGCTCTTGAACGACACCCGCAGTGCGGTGACGGTGAATTCCACCGCCGGACAACAGGTGCTTTGGCGCGGCATCCCTCTCAAGGTCTTTGGCCGCGCGGTCTACTCCCAGCCCGAGTTTGTCTCGGACCAGTCGCTGCCGGATTTCTTTGCCGCCGCCAACCGCCCCGACAACCGCGCCTATAAGGACTACCGCCGCTATCTGCTTGAAACCTCTCAGGTTCCCGGCGGTTTCTATGCCGCACGCGGGCGGCGGCAATTGCTGCGCCAAGTGGTCGATATGATGCTCGCACCCGATGATCCATATGACGCGCTGGAACAGGGCACCGCGGCCCCTCGGCAACAGTTGCGGGTCGTCACCTGAGTTAACCCATTCCGCCCTGTAGATTTTTTCGCTAGGCTGCGCTAAGTTGCAAAGTAATACGTCATGACAATTGGCGATTTCGAGGCAGATATTTCAGGTCGAGGAGACCGGGCAGTGAAATCCGTATCTTTCCGGTGGGCGCGCCCCATCGCAGCGCTGGCGGCGGTGGCCGTCATCTCATCATGTGGCTTGCCACAGGTCGGACCGAACAAACGGCAAATCTATGCAGGCTCTGTTCAGCGCGAGGGCGATGCTTTTGTCGTCAGCGTGAATGACCGTGTGACCCGCGCCACCGCCGTAGCCCCCGCGCTCGGCTTTTCGGAAAGCTTCAAGAATGCGGGCCGGGTCGGTTCCGACACGATCCAGCCGGGCGACATCCTTGGCATCACGGTTTATGAGAACGTGGACGATCCGCTTCTCGGCGTCGAAGGCGCCCCGGCCACCATGCTGGAAGAGGTGCAGGTCGACGGCGCGGGCTTTATCTTTATCCCCTACGCGGGCCGCATTCGCGCTGCGGGCAACACGCCCGAGGCGATCCGCCGCATCATCACCAACAAGCTCGGCGAGCAGACCCCTGACCCGCAGGTCGAAGTGCGCCGCGCCGCCGGTGACGGCTCGACCGTCTCGCTCATTGGTTCCATCGGGGCGCAGGGCGTCTACCCGATCGAACGGCCGACCCGCACGTTGGCCGCCATGCTGGCACGCGCGGGCGGTGTGACCATCATCCCCGAAATTGCGCAGGTCACCGTGATCCGCGGCGGGCAGCGCGGTAAGATTTGGTTCCAAGACCTCTATGACCACCCCGAACTCGACATCGCCCTGCGGCCGGGCGACCGGATTTTGGTCGAGGAAGACACCCGTTCCTTCACCGCGCTTGGCGCCACCGGCGGACAGGCCCGCGTGCCCTTTGAATCGCAAAACCTCTCGCTCTTGGAAGGCATCGCGCAGGTGGGCGGGCTCAGCCCCCTCTCGGCCGACCCCACCGGCGTTTTCGTGTTCCGCAATGAGCCTGAGGAAGTCGCCGAACAGGTGCTGGGGCGCAGCGATCTGACCGGCGCGCAGCGCATGGTCTATGTCACCGACCTGACCAAACCCAACGGCATGTTCATGGCCCGCGATTTCGTGATCCGTGACGGCGATACGATCTATGTGACCGAAGCGCCCTTCACCCAGTGGAGCAAGGTAATCTCGGCCATCACTGGCACGGCGGGTTCGGCGGATAGTATCACCTCGCTGACCGAATGAGCCACCCCGGTGGCATTCGAAGCTGACCCATACCAATACCCCGCCGCCGGTCCCGAAAGGAGCCGGCGGCTTTTCGTATATAACGGCGGCTTTCTGACGCAGCGCCGTCTGCGGCGCATCCTGCAACTCTCGGGCCATTCCCTGCGCCTCGGCCTGCCCGGGCCGGATGATGCGGTGGCGGTCTGGGGCAACTCCCCCACCGCGCATCGCGGACTGGCCGTGGCGGCCAAACGCGGCGTGCCGGTGATCCGGGTGGAGGACGCATGGCTGCGCTCGCTCCACCCCGGTCGCGCGGGCGAGCCGCCCTTGGGCCTGCTGATCGACAGCCGGGGGGCGCATTTCGACCCTGCCCAGCCCTCAGACCTCGAAGAGCTGCTCGCCCATCACCCGCTGGACGATACCGCCCTTCTGGACCGTGCCCGGGGCGGCATGGCGCAGATGGCCGAGGCGCATCTGACAAAATATGCGGGCTTTGACCCCGACATGCCCGCGCCGGAGCCGGGCTATGTGTTGGTGATCGACCAGACCCGCGGCGACGCCTCCGTCACCGCCTCGAACGCGGATCGCGCGCGGTTTCTGGAAATGCTCGTCTTCGCGCAAGAGGAACACCCCGGCGCGCGGGTCATCATCAAGAGCCACCCCGAGACGGCACAGGGCTACCGCGCCGGGCATTACGGCCCCGAGGATACCAACGAGCGGATCAGCCTGCTGACCGATCCCATCAGCCCTTGGGCGCTGTTCGAAGGGGCGGTGGGTGTCTACACCGTCTCATCGCAAATGGGGTTCGAGGCGATCTTTGCCGGCCACAGGCCGCGCGTCTTCGGCCAGCCCTTCTATGCCGGTTGGGGGCTGACGGATGATGAGTTCCCCGTCCAACGCCGCCAGCGCCGCCTCAGCCGCGCGCAACTCTTCGCCGCCGCGATGATCCTCTATCCGACGTGGTACGATCCCTATCGCGACCAGCTCGGCAGTTTCGAGACGGCCTTCACCGCCCTCGCCGCGCAGGCCCGCGCGTGGCGAGAGGATCATCGCGGCTGGGACGCATGGGGCATGCGCCTGTGGAAGCGCCGCCCGCTGCAACAGTTCTTCGGTACGGCCACGCCCATCCGCTTTCGCAAAGGCGCGGCAGAGGCCCCCGAACCGCCCCGCCGCGCCATGGTTTGGGCCAGCAAGGCTGACGTAGCGCCACAAGGCGCCATGCGGGTCGAGGACGGGTTTCTGCGCTCGCGCGGGCTGGGGGCCGAACTGGTCCCGCCCCTGTCGCTGGTCTGTGACGATCTGGGCATTTACTACGATCCCCAAGGGCCGAGCCGGTTGGAAAAATGGATCGAGAAACGCGCCGACCTGCGCCCCGATCAACTGGCCCGCGCCCGCGCGCTGATCGCGGCGCTCACCGGGGCGGGCCTCAGCAAATACAACCTCGGCGGTGCCGCGCCCGACCTACCGCCGGGGCGGCGCATCCTCGTCCCGGGACAGGTCGAAGACGACGCCTCCATCCTCACCGGCACGGGCGATGTGTGCAGCAACGCGGCCCTGCTGGCCGCCGCACGCGCCGCAAACCCGGATGCCGTGATCCTCTACAAACCCCACCCTGATGTCGAAGCGGGCCTGCGCAAAGGCCCAACCGAGGCGCGCGAGGCCGATCTGATCCTGCACCGGGCCGACCCGGTGGCGCTTCTGGGCCAAGTCGACGCGGTTTGGACCATGACCTCCCTCTTGGGGTTCGAAGCGCTCCTGCGCCGGGTGCCGGTGGTGACCTTGGGCGCGCCTTTCTACGCGGGCTGGGGGCTGACCGAAGACAGGGGCGATGTGCCCCCCCGCCGCCGCGCGACACCGACGCTCGAAGGGCTTGTTCATGCCGCGCTCATCGATTACCCGCGCTACCGCGACCCGGTCAGCGGCTTGCCCTGCCCTGTCGAAGTGGTGGTCGAACGGCTGGCCGCGGGCCGCCTGCCCCGCGCCGAGTTGGGCAACCGGATGCTATCGAAGCTCCAAGGGGTCTTTGCCAGCCAGAGCCACCTCTGGCGGCGATAGCGCTCAATCGGCTGCGTTGCGCCGCCAAATGTGCAGGAGGTCCGGCCCGATCTGCTGGCTGGATTGCAGCGCAAAGCGCGGGGCCTCGGCCAGCCGCGACAGGCCAAGCGCCCCGATGCCGGGCAGACCTTCGGCCCCGATCACCAGCCCGGCGGTGAACCCCACCAGCCGGTCGACCAAATCCGCCTCGATGAGCGAGGCGGCCAAGGCGCTCCCCCCCTCGCAGAAAATCCTTGTGAGACCATGCGCCGCCAATTGCCGCATCACATCCTGCGGGTCCAACTGCGCCCCGCGTGCGGCACAGGGCAACAGCGTCGCCCCCAGATCGGTCCAGGCTTTGACCAAAGTCGGATCGGCATCCGCCCCATGGCAAAGGATCAAGGGCACCTGAGCCGCCGTGCGGGCCAGTTGCCCCATCAACGGCAGGTCGAGCCTGCGAGAGACGACAACGCGCGCCGGTTGCTGGGCAAGCCCGAGACCGCGCACCGTCAGGCTTGGGTCATCCTTGCGGGCGGTGCCCGCCCCGACCATCACCGCGTCATGACGACTGCGCATGGCATGGGTCAGCCGCCGCGCGGGAGCGTCGGTGATCCACTGGCTTTCCCCCGTGCCGGTGGCGATGCGCCCATCAAAGGAATTGGCCAGCTTCAGCGTCAGCATCGGGCGGCCCAGATCGGTGCGGCAGAAGAAACCGGCGTTATCCGCGCGGGCCGCATCCTCGTGCAGCCCGACTGAGACCTCGATCCCGGCATCTTGCAACATCGCGATGCCGCGCCCGTTGACCCGCGCGTCGTCATCCTGCGTCGCGATCACCACCCGCGCCACGCCTGCGTCGATCAGCGCCTGCGCACAGGGCGGCGTTTTGCCGTGGTGGGAGCAGGGTTCAAGCGTGACATAGACCGTCGCCCCCCGCGCCGCCGCACCCGCCTGCGCCAGCGCCTGCGGCTCGGCATGGGGGCGCCCGCCCGGCTGGGTCCAACCGCGCCCGACGATCCGCGTGCCTTGCACGATGACGCAGCCCACCGCCGGATTGGGCCAGACATTGCCCTGCCCGCGCCGCCCCAAGGACAGCGCCAGCGCCATATACCGCGCGTCGCTCACCCTCTCGCCGGTCACTCTTCCGGCAGGGCGTCGGGCCGCAGTTCTTGAACGAATTTGTCGAAATCGTCCGCGGCTTGGAAGTTCTTGTAAACAGAGGCGAAACGCACATAGGCCACGGTGTCGATCCGGGCCAGCGCCTCCATCACGATCTCACCGATATGTTTCGAACTGATGTCGGTCTCGCCCATGCTTTCCAACCGGCGCACGATGCCCGAGATCATCTGATCGATACGTTCGGGATCAATGGGGCGTTTCTGCATGGAGATGCGGATCGAGCGTTCCAGCTTGTCGCGGTCAAAATCCTCGCGCTTGCCGGAGGTTTTGATGACCACAAGGTCGCGCAGTTGCACCCGTTCGTAGGTGGTGAAGCGGCCCCCGCAGGCCGGGCAGAACCGTCTGCGCCGGATCGAGACGTGATCCTCGGCCGGGCGGCTGTCTTTCACTTGGGTGTCGATATTTCCGCAAAACGGGCAGCGCATCGGCCGTCCCCCTCTTCATCCTGCCTCACTTGTGGGGCGCGCGGCCCTCTTGTCAAAACTTATAGGGGAGCCGCGAGGTTTTGGGTAGAGAAGATTTCCACAGCTATATCTTGCGTTCAAAAATGTGTCATGGACCCAACGCCATGCCCCTGCGTTGGTCAGCGAAGGCTATAAACGGAGCATACCATGACCAAGACACTTTTCCTGACCGGCGCTTCCAGCGGGATCGGCGCCGCCACCGCCCGCGCCGCCGCCAAGGCGGGCTGGAACATCGGCCTTTTCGCCCGAAGCGAAGAGAAATTGAACGCCCTCGCCGATGAGATCGGCGATCAGGCGTTGGTGCTGGTGGGCGACGCCACCGATTACGACGGGCAGAAACAGGCAATCGACAAACTGGCCGACCACTTCGGACAGGTTGACGCCGCCTTTGCCAACGCCGGGCGCGGCACCAGCCCGGCGGGGACAGAGAATGGCGACCCGCAGGATTGGAAAGCGATGGTCGAGCTCAACATCATGGGCGCGCTCTATACCGCCCATGCCGCCATGCCGCATCTGCGCAAGACCACGGGGCAATATATCGTGACCGGTTCTGCTGCCGGACGGCGTCATATCCAAGGGTCGATCTACGGGGCGACCAAGTGGTTTATCCACGGCTACGCAGGTAACCTGGCGGATGAGATGGCCGAATGGGGTGGCCGCTGCATGGTGGTCTCACCCGGCATGGTCGACACCGCCTTTTTCGACGAGGCCAAACCCGACAAGCTGCAACCTGAGGACGTGGCAGATGCGGTGATGCATGCGCTCGAAGCGCCCGCGCGGGCGGCGGTGCGGGAAATTCATCTGATGCCGACGGGGTGACCCCTGCCCGGTCCGGCGTCAGTCGGGCCGGAAATGTGCCGCGATGCGCCGCTGATGCGGGGCGTCGCGGTGCTCGAACAGATAGATGCCCTGCCATGTGCCCAACATCATTTGGCCCCGCGCGACGGGGATGCTAAGGCTCACCGGCAGGACTGAGGCTTTGATATGCGCGGGCATGTCATCCGGCCCTTCCAGCAGATGCGTGAGATAGCGCATCTCCGGCGCATTTGCAGGCGGCACCAGCCGCGCGAAATAGGCCAAGAGATCGCGCTGCACGTCCGGGTCCGCGTTCTCTTGGATCAGCAGCGATGCCGAGGTGTGTCGGACCAGTAGCGTTAGCAATCCATCCCTCTGCCCCGCAAGCCATCGGGCCACGTCATCCGTGAACTCGTAGAGCGCCTGACCGCGGGTTTGAATGGTAAAGGCTGTCTGCATTTCAGCAACCTCCCCACCGCTGCGCGTCGATGTCCCAACATTGGCCTGCCGCCTCTTTCGCGTCGCTTATGGCAAAGAGGCCCAGTTCCGCTGACCCCCTGTCGCAGGAAAGCGAGGCGATCTCGCGCCCATTCTCGCGCACCGTCACCCCGCCATCGCTGACCTGATCGAGTTTGTCGAAAGAGCTATGGACCTCATATGTAAAAGCGCCATTCCGAAAGGTCGTGCTTTCCCAAATGGCGCGACCTATGCCCGGCCAAGGCTGATGCGCCACCTCCGTAATCGGGGCGCTCAGGGTCAGACCGGGCGCGTCAGCCGGGCCGAAGCGGTAGATCACCTCTTCCCCGTCGAGGCAGACCTCCAACTGCTTTGCCCCTTGGTCAATCGTACAGGTCAGAACCGTGGCGCTGCGCTGGTGGCAGTGGGCATGGGCTTGGCTGATGCCAAGGGTCAGAAACAGGCTGGCGAGTAGAAAACGCATGAGATCAATCCGTCGTAACAATATACGCAGAATAAGCCCGCCACCGCGTAAAAACAACGGCTTGCCCGGTTCAGAAATCCCGCAACTCAATTATGCGATCCAGACAGAACTGCCGCGCATGGTGGCTGGGCAAGTTCTCTCCCGCGCGGTTGATGGTGACAGAATAGGACTTCCCCATATCGCCGCTCGCCCGCTCAGGATTGGTGGTGTAAACCACGCCGGTACGGCCCACACCGCTCACCGACGGGCCGCGGGGGGTTTTGATATAAAGCCGCTCCCCGCGCGGAAGGCCCAGCACGTCCTGCGCAAACTCCGCCGCGGCGCACCAGATGTGACGCGCACCCGCTCCGTGGTCTTCGATCACCTCGAACTCCTGCGCGGTGAGGGGCACGACGATCAGCCGGTTCTCGGCCCGGTAGGCCTGTGCGGCGGCTTGCAGCGGCAGCATAAGACAAAGAAGGGTAAGGACAGTTTTGCGCATCATGGGAACCTTCTTGGGATACCCCCTTGATGTAAGCGGCGCGGGCGGCAGGTCAAAGACCCGTCCCGCAAAAGAAAACGCGGCCACCGGGGCCGCGTTTTGGCTTATTGGTCCAAGAAGCTGCGCAGCTTGCGCGAGCGGCTCGGATGTTTGAGCTTGCGCAGTGCCTTGGCTTCGATCTGGCGAATACGTTCGCGCGTGACCGAGAATTGCTGGCCGACCTCTTCGAGCGTGTGGTCGGTGTTCATGCCGATACCGAAACGCATCCGTAGCACACGTTCCTCGCGGGGCGTGAGCGAGGACAGCACCCGCGTCGTGGTCTCCTTGAGGTTTTCCTGAATGGCACTGTCGAGCGGCAGCACGGCATTCTTGTCCTCAATGAAGTCACCCAGCTGGCTGTCTTCCTCGTCGCCGATGGGCGTCTCAAGGCTGATCGGCTCCTTGGCGATCTTCATCACCTTGCGGACCTTTTCGAGCGGCATTTGCAGCTTCTCGGCCAGTTCCTCCGGCGTCGGCTCGCGGCCAATCTCGTGCAGCATCTGGCGACCGGTGCGCACCAGCTTGTTGATCGTCTCGATCATATGGACCGGAATACGGATCGTGCGGGCCTGATCCGCGATCGAGCGGGTGATCGCCTGACGGATCCACCAAGTCGCGTAGGTGCTGAATTTGTAGCCGCGACGATACTCGAACTTGTCTACGGCCTTCATCAGGCCGATGTTGCCTTCCTGAATAAGATCAAGGAATTGCAGACCCCGGTTCGTGTACTTCTTGGCGATGGAGATGACGAGGCGCAGGTTCGCTTCGACCATCTCTTTCTTGGCCTGACGGGCTTCTTTCTCACCCTTCTGGACCTGCTGCACGATGCGGCGGAATTCCGAGATGTCGAGGCCGACGTATTGGCCAACCTGCGCCATGTCGGCGCGCAGTTCTTCGACCTTTTCGGAGGAGCGTTCGATGAACATCTGCCAGCCACGACCGGACTTCTCGGCCATCCGCTCCATCCAGTTGGGATCAAGCTCATAGCCGCGATAGTTGTCGACGAATTCCTTGCGGTTGATGCGCGCCTGATCGGCGAGCTTCACCATGGCGCTGTCGATCTGCATAATGCGGCGGTTGATGCCGTAAAGCTGGTCGATCAGCGCTTCGATACGGTTGTTGTGCAGGTGGAGGTCGTTCACCAAAAGCACGATTTCCGACCGCAGCTTCTGATAGGTCTCTTCCTGTTCCTTGGTGAAAGAGCCGTCTTCGTTCAGCGTGGCCGAGATGCGGCTGTCCTGCATCGCGCTGAGCTTTTCATAGTCATCCGCGATGATGTCGAGCGCTTCGAGAACCTGAGGCTTCAGCGCCGCTTCCATGGCCGCAAGGCTCATGTTGGCCTGTTCGTCCTCGTCGTCGTCGTCATCCGACGAGATCGGATTGCCGTCGGCGTCATATTCGGGCTTGGACTCTTCGGTCTTGCTCTCGGCCCCGGCGGCGGGGGCGACGACCGGAGAGGTCTCCTCCTCATCGCCCATCTGTGTGCCAAAGGTCGCCTCAAGGTCGATCACATCGCGCAGCAGAATGTCTTCAGACAGAAGTTCGTCACGCCAGATGGTGATCGCCTGGAAGGTCAGCGGGCTTTCGCAAAGTCCCGCGATCATGGTGTTGCGGCCAGCTTCGATCCGCTTGGCAATGGCGATCTCGCCCTCGCGGCTCAGCAGTTCGACACTGCCCATCTCGCGCAGGTACATGCGCACCGGGTCATCGGTGCGGTCGAGCTTCTCGGAGGTGCCCGAAGACAGCGCCACATCGCGGTTGGACTCAGTGGTCGCAACCTCGGTCGAGCCTTTGTTCTCTTCCTCTTCGGCTTCCTCGTCTTCGATGATGTTGATGCCCATTTCCGAGAGCATCGACATCACGTCTTCGATCTGTTCCGAGCTGACCTGATCGGGCGGCAGCACCGTGTTCAGCTGATCATAGGTGATATAGCCCTTCTCGCGGGCCTCACCGATCATCTTCTTCACGGCGGCTTGGCTCATGTCGAGCGAGTGGCCGGCCTCTGAATCGTTGCTCTTTGCGTCGTCATTCGTATCTTTGGCAGCCATCTCATGCTCCTTCAGCGCGTCAGCGCGAATCATCCGCAGACGATTCGGTTTTCCGAATCATGCGGGGTTATGGGTGATTCTTAAACCCGTTGCCCAGCATTTTCAAAAAGTCCTGCAAATGGGCCACGCCGATGCTCATCCGCGGCCCTTTGACTTGTCATATTTAATCGTTCCCAACAGCGCGTCCAATGCGCTGCGCTCATCGCGGTCCATCGTCATGCCGTTGTCGCCCACGTCGAATTCCCCGTTGCTTTCTTCCTGTGCGCTGCGGCGGGCAAGATCGGCAGCACGGGCCGCTTCGCTCAAACGCCAGGTGACCCCCTCATCCGCCGGGCCGCTGAGGTCTTCGACGGCTTCGGCGATCTCTTCGTTCAGCCCACGGGCAGCATCCAGTTTGGCCAGTTCCTCGGCCACGGTCAGGCGGGTCATGTCCACGTTGCCGGGATTGCGGATGCAGGGCGTGATGGCAACGTGGCGTTGCCCCTTCATATTTTCAAGTGTCTCCCAGCCGAGGGAATAGGAAATCTCCTCGCGCAGCGTCTCTTCGCCCGCATGGCCAAAGCGCAGCAGCAGATCGCGCAGCCGCGCGTGATCGGGATCATCGCAGCGCATC
The DNA here is from genome assembly GCF_043557115.1 of Sulfitobacter sp. 1A13679. Taxonomy (NCBI): domain Bacteria; kingdom Pseudomonadati; phylum Pseudomonadota; class Alphaproteobacteria; order Rhodobacterales; family Roseobacteraceae; genus Sulfitobacter; species Sulfitobacter sp. 1A13679. The sequence goes on along the minus strand of NZ_JBIFFO010000018.1, from coordinate 67,341 downwards.
GCCTCTAACCCGGTCTCAAAGGTCTCGACCAACTGCGGGCAATCGACAAGGGCCACAAGGATCACCGCCTCGCGCAGATGCATGCCCACCTGCTCATCGCTCATCGCCACGAGGGCGGAGGCTTTGGTGCTGGCCAGCGGGGCCAGCGGCGCGCCCCAAGCAGCACCCTTGCCGCCTTTGCCCTTGCCCGGCGCTTTGCCCCCGCCGGGGCGAAATTCGGGCCGTTTCTTTTGCGGACGGAACAGCTCCCACCGCAGATCCTTGATCTCTTGCCCATAATGGCTGCGGATCGACGGGTCGCGGATCAACTTGATCTTTTCGCGCAGGCTTTTGTCCAGCGCCGCCTTGCGTTCGGGGCTGTCGAAAACCTTGCCTTCGGTCTCACGCTGCCACAGCAGGCGCACCATGGGCAGGGCATTGTCCAAGAGCTTTTGCAAGGCCCCCGCCCCCTGCGCGCGCAGCAGATCGTCGGGGTCCTGCCCCTCGGGCATCACGGCGAAACGCAGGCTTTGCCCGGCCTCCAACAGCGGAAGCGCCAGATCAATCAATCGGAGCGCGGCGCGTTGGCCCGCCGCATCGCCATCCAGCGTGATGATCGGCTCAGGCGCGATACGCCACAACATCTGCAATTGGTTCTCGGTGATCGCAGTGCCCAAGGGGGCCACGGCCCCTTCGAACCCCACCCCATGCAGGGCGATCACATCCATATAGCCTTCGGCAACGATCAACGGTTGTCCCCGACCAGCGGCGGCCCGGGCCTCTTTGACGTTATAAAGGCTCCGGCCCTTGTCGAAGAGTTCGGTCTCGGGCGAGTTGAGGTATTTCGCCTTATCCTCCGGGTCCATCGCGCGACCGCCAAAGGCAATCGCCCGGCCCCGCGCGTCACGGATCGGGAACATGATGCGCCCCCGGAACGTGTCATAGGGTTTTCCGCCCTTGGACGAGGGTTTCGCCAGCCCCGCGCCGAGAATCAACTCATCCGCGACGCCCTTGGCTTTCAGCGCATCCCAAAGCCCCTGCCAACTGTTCGGAGCAAAGCCAATTTCCCAATGGGCCTGCGCCTGTTCCGACAACCCGCGCTTAGTCAGATAGTCGCGCGCCGCGCCCGCAGCCCCGGTGCGCAGTTGCAGGCGAAACCACTGCACCGCCTGCTCCATCACCTCGGCCAGTTGCGTGCGTTTGTCGGCCTTGGCCTGCGCGCGGGGGTCTTGCTTGGGGATCGGCATGCCGACTTCGCGGGCGATGATTTCCACCGCTTCCATGAAGCTCACATTCTCGGTCTCGCGCACGAAAGAGATCGCATCCCCCTTCGCGTGGCAGCCAAAGCAGTAGTAGAACCCTTTACGATCATCGACGTGAAAGCTGGCGGATTTTTCCTGATGGAAGGGGCATGGCGCCCACATGTCGCCCTTGCCCTGATTGGACTTTCGGTTGTCCCAAACAACCTTGCGCCCCACCACCTGAGACAGGCTGGCGCGGTCACGCAGTTCTTCCAAAAATCCGGGGGGCAGGCTCATGGCTTCATATACCGGCTGGGGCAGTTCAGAGTCCAGAGGAGGCAGAGCGGCAGCGGGCGGTAAAACGCCCCATTTGCCGGGCAGCGCCCCCTGCCCGGCACGGCGTTGTTCAGCCTATTGGGCGAGGCACATTTCTTTCCACGCGGCGGCGAGATCGTTCTTTTTAACGTCGCGCATTTTCATCTCGTAGACCCAAGGGGTCACCAGCGGGATCGCGGTGTTGAAGCTTTCGGGCCATGTCGCCTTGGCCTTCACGGCGGCGGGGACTTGGCGTTCCTTCACCCGGTCGAGGCGGGCCTGCTGCACGGCGGCGACCACGGCGGCCTGATGCATGCAGCTCGTCTCTTTCTTCGAGGCCGCCAGCGCCGGGCCCGAGACCGCCATGCTGATCGCGGCCAATGCGGCGAAAATTGTTTTGTTCATGTCTATGCTCCGTTGTTTGCCTAACGGGGATTCGGGCCCCTGCCGCACAACCTAGCGCCGCGATGCCACCGCTTCCATAGCGCGGCGCAACTCCTGCACAAAAGTGGCGGCCATCGACCTATAGACCATCAGCAAAAAGCCGGTATCGGTGCGGGTGATCGCGGCGGGCATTTCGCGCAAGGGGCTGCGCAGAGTCTGACCGGGTTTGAACGCCGCCGCACGCAGGTCAACCGGGGCCAGCCGCGCCAGCACATCTTCGGCCCCCGGCCCCTGCAACTCTGCCACCGCCCATCCGTCCGAGACATCGACAAGGGCTGCATGTTTCGCAAGCGCCTCATCTGGTGCGGGGCCGGCAAGCAGCGCTTCGTCCCGGCCAAACCACAGGCAGCGCGCATCGCCCTTGGCGGTGCTCTGAAGCGGCTCCGGCAGGGCAACCCCATGGGCGGCCTCCAGCGCCTTGGTGAGGCCCGCCGGATCGAACACGCCCAGCACGGTCAACTGGCCCAGATCGCGGGCCTCTACCGTCATCTCACCGATATGCAGCGGGAGCAGATCACCGAACGGTGTTTGCGCTTTCAATTCAACCACGGGCGCGCCCTCCTTCAGGGTCCACAAAGACCGGGGCGCAGATCTCTACCTCCGCCTCGATTTCGCGCAGATGGTCGACCATGCGCATCACTTCCCCATGCCGTGCGCGGCCCCGGGTGACAAAGCCCAGCCCGATGAAGGTGCCGACATCCGGCGAAAATCCGACCGAGGTTGTATGGCCTTGCGCATTCTCGCGGCTGGCCTCGGCCCCGGCCTCGAACAGAAACGCCCCTGCCGTAAGTTGTTTCACCGCGCCGACGGGCCGCAGCCCGACCAGTTGCGCGCGGTTTGGGTCGCGCAGGCCGGGGCGTTCCGACATGGTCTTGCCGATGCAATCCTTGGCGTCCGACAGCATCCGCCCCATGCCGATATCCTCTGCCGTGGCGCGGCCGTCGATCTCTGCATGGGTGATATGGCCCTTTTCCAAGCGCAGCACGTTGAGCGCCTCCATCCCATAGGCGCCGCCCTCCAACGCCTCGGCCCGCGCGACCAGCAGGTCGAACAGCGCCGCGCCATAGCGCGCGGGCACGGCGATCTCATAGGCATGTTCGCCCGAGAAGGAGATGCGGAACAGCCGCGCCGCGACCCCGCCGAGCCACACGTCACCACAGGCCATGAAGGGGAAGCTGTCATTGTCGATCGGCTGCTTCAGCAGCCCGTTCAGCAATTCACGAGACTTCGGCCCCGCCACGGCGAATTGCGCCCATTGTTCGGTGACCGAAGACAGATGCACCTGCCATTCGGGATGGAGGCATTGCGTGACGAATTCCAGATGGCGCATCACCTCTCCGGCAGCGCCGGTGGTGGTGGTCATCAGGTAATGCGTCTCGCTCAAGCGCGCGCAGGTGCCATCGTCCATGACGAAACCGTCTTCGCGCAGCATCAGCCCATAGCGCACCTTACCGACCTTCAAGGTATTGAGCTTGTTCGTATAAACCAGATCGAGCAGCTTGGCCGCATCCGGCCCCTGAATGTCGATCTTGCCTAGGGTCGAGACATCGCAGATGCCCACCGTCTTGCGGACAAAGCCAACCTCGCGGTCGCAGGACTGACGCCAGTTGCGCTCCTGCCCGCGCGGGAAATAACTGGGGCGATACCACAGCCCCGCCTCCGCCATCGGGGCGTTCATGGCAAGGCTGGCCGCGTGGCTGGTGGTCAGCCGTTCGGGCGCAAAGCCCTTGCCCTGCCCGCCCGCGCCCATCGCTGCAATCGCAACCGGAGTATAGGGCGGGCGGAAGGTGGTCGTGCCCGTCTCGGCAATGCCGCGCCCCGTGGCATCGGCCAGCACCGCCAGCGCCGCAACGTTTGAGTTTTTACCCTGATCGGGGGCCATGCCTTGGGTCGTGTAGCGCTTCATATGCTCGACCGAGCGGAAGCTCTCTGCCGCTGCCTGCTGCACGTCCTTCACGCAGACATCGTTCTGGAAATCCAGCCACGCCCGGCCCTTGCCCGGCACTGCCCAAAGCGGGGCAAGGCGGTAGGGCGCGTCATCGGCCTGCGGCAGATCGATGGGCACTGGCTTGCGGCCCAAAGCCGCCAACGCGTCCCCTGCCACCGCCACACCTGCCATAAGGCAGCCGTGGGTCGAGAAGCTGCCGTTACAGGCCCCCGCCACATGCATCCCCGGCACCGCGCCGGGGGTGGGCACAAAGGCATGGATCTCGGGCGACCATGTCGGTCGCCCGTTCATATGACAGGTGAGATGCAGCGATGGGTTCCAACCGCCCGACATGGCCAGACAATCAGCTTGTATCTTATGCACGCCCCCGGCGGTGCGGATCGACACCGCCTCCAACTCCTTGCCCCCCGAGGTGTTGCAGACCACCGCCCCGCTCAGCACCGGGAAATCCGCGCCATCGCGGCTGACCCCCTCGCGGCTGTCGATCAGCGCGGCCACATGCACACCTGCTGCCGCCAGATCGCGGGCCGTGCGGTGGGCGTCGTCGTTATTGCCAAAGACTGCGACCTGCTTGCCCGGGGCCACGCCCCAGCGGTTGAGATAGGCGCGCACCGCGCCTGCGGTCATGATGCCCGGGCGGTCGTTGTTGGCGAAGGCCACGGGACGCTCCAAAGCACCTGCCGCGAGGATGGATTGCTTGGCTGCGATGCGCCAGAAACACTCAAGCGGTGCGCCCTCGCCCCGCCGCGCGCGGTGTTGGTTGACCCGTTCGAGCGCGCCGAACATGCCGCCGTCATAGGCCCCGGTCACCGTCGTGCGGGGCATCAGGCGGACGTTGTCCATTGCCGCGAGTTCCGCCACCAAGCCTGCTGCCCAGACATGACCCGGCTCACCATCGACACGCTCACTCTCAGCATTCAGCCGCCCGCCCATCAGCGCATCTTCGTCGGCGAGGATCACATCCGCCCCCGCCCGCGCCGCCACCAGCGCCGCCATCAAACCCGTCGGGCCTGCACCGATCACCAAGAGATCGCAAAAGGCATAGGCTTTCTCATAGGCGTCCGCATTGGGCTGGCCGCTCAGCCGCCCCAGACCCGCGGCGCGGCGGATCACCGGCTCATAGACGCGCCGCCAAAAATTGCGCGGCCACATGAAGGTCTTGTAATAGAACCCCGCCCCCAGAAAGGGCGACGCCAGATCATTCACCGCCATGAGGTCGAGTTCGAGGCTCGGCCAAGCGTTTTGGCTGCGCACCTGCAAACCTTCGTAAATCTCTTGCATGGTGGCGCGAACGTTGGGCTCTGACGCGGGGCCGACGCCGGTGGTCACCAACGCGTTCGGCTCTTCGCTGCCCGCGCTCAACACCCCGCGCGGGCGGTGATATTTGAACGACCGCCCCATCAACCGCTGCCCGTTCGCCAGCATGGCCGAGGCAACCGTATCGCCCGCAAAGCCGTCGTAGCGCCGCCCGTCGAAGGTAAAGCTGACCGGCGTCTCTCGGTCAATCAATCCGCGCCCTGCAATCCTCATGCCATGGCCCTTTCCACATCCGACGCCAATTCCACCGCCCGCACCGCATGGGTCACCGTATCGCGGGTGACGACGAGCCAGGCGCCGCAGCCGGTCTCATGCTGCCACAGGTCGCGGGTCTCTCCCGCAGGGTTGTCGCGCAGATGCAGATAGGCGTCCCAGTCCTCATCCGAGGCATCGGGCGCAGGCCGGGCCAAGGCAATGGCATCGCCGCGATAATAGAACTCCCGCCGATCCCGGCTGCCGCAGATGGGGCATTCGGTCCGCATATTGGCCCTCCCTCAGTGCAAGTTGTGCTGAGACCCGGTGGCCTCTTCATCCATCAGACCTTCGCCCGAACGGAACCGGTCGAGCCTGAAGCCCGCCGCCGTCTCATGGGGCTGGCCGGTGGCCATCAAATGCGCCAGCGCATAGCCCGAGGCGGGCACCGCCTTGAAGCCGCCGTAGCACCAGCCGCAATCGACGAACAAACCCTCCGTCTCGGTCTTGTCGATGATCGGGCTGCCATCGGGTGTCATGTCCATGATCCCACCCCAAGAGCGCAGCACGCGGGCCTTGCCGATCATCGGCATCAGGGTCATCCCCGCCTCCATCACATGTTCCATCATCGGCAGGTTGCCGCGCTGCGCGTAGGAGGCATAGAAATCCAGATCGCCGCCAAAGACCAACCCGCCCTTGTCGGACTGGCTGATATAGAAATGCCCCATGCCAAAGCTGATCACATGGTCGATGACGGGCTTTAACCCTTCGGAGACAAAAGCCTGCAACACATGGCTCTCAATCGGCAGGCGCATTCCGGCCATGGCGGCAACTTGGCCCGAGCGCCCTGCCGTCACGATCGCCACCTTCTTGGCACGGATCGCCCCGCGCGTGGTCTGCACGCCGCGCACGCGGCCGTTCTCGATGTCGATACCGGTGACTTCGCATTGCTGGATCAGATCGACGCCGCGCTGGTCCGCGCCGCGGGCATAGCCCCAAGCCACCGCATCATGGCGCGCCGTGCCGCCGCGTCGGTGCAGCAACCCGCCGTGGATCGGAAAGCGCCCGTTGTCATAGTCCAGATAGGGCAGCAACTTGCGCAAGCCGTCGCGGTCGAGCAGTTCCGCATCGTCGCCCTGATTGATCATCGCATTGCCGCGCCGGGCCGAGGCATCGCGCTGCGCATCGGAGTGGAACAGGGTGATCACCCCGCGCTGGCTGAACATCACGTTGTAGTTCAACTCCTCCGACAGCCCCTCCCAGAGTTTGAGCGAATGGCTGTAGAACTCGGAATTGCCGGGCAGAAAGTAATTGCCGCGCACGACGGTCGTGTTGCGCCCCACGTTTCCCCCGCCGAGATAGCCTTTTTCGAGCACCGCGATATTCGTCATGCCGTGGTTCTTGGCGAGGTAGTAAGCCGTGCTCAGCCCATGCCCGCCGCCGCCGATGATCACCGCGTCATATTCCGCCTGCGGCTCTGGATCGCGCCATTGCGCCGTCCAACCCCGATTGCCGGTCAAGCCTTCGCGCAACACCCGCAGTCCTGAAAATCGCATCATTCGCCTCCCCCGGTCTTGGCGCAGTCAAGCAACTTGGGGCGGAAGTATCAATGACCGAAAACGCCTCTCGCCCCCATCCCGGCCCCAGACGGCAAAAAGGGGCGCCACGCGCCCCTTTTTCGATCACTTGCGAGAGGGTTACGCCCCTTCAAAGCCCCTTAGCGTGATAGCTCGCCGCGACCTTTTCGATCGAGACGAGATAGGCCGCCGTGCGCAGATCATCGACATCGTCGCGGCTGTGCCAGACATGGGCCATCGCCTCATAGGCCGTGCGCATCGTGTCATCGAGACCGGAGCGGACCAGTTCCAACTCCCCCGCACCGCGCAGGTACTTCTCTTTGAAGTCGGGGCTCAGCGTCCAGCCGAGGTCCTTATCCGCGCTCAGCCGCTCAAGCTCATCCACCACCAGTTGGTGGCGCGATTCCTCGGCGCGGCGCTGCATGCGGCCAAAGCGGATGTGGCTGAGGTTCTTGACCCACTCGAAGTAAGAGACCGTCACACCGCCCGCGTTGGCATACATATCAGGCACGATCACCGTCCCCTTCTTGCGCAGCACCTCATCCGCCCCGGCGGTCACCGGACCGTTCGCGGCCTCGATGATCAATGGTGCCTTGATACGTTCGGCATTGGTGAGGTTGATCACCCCTTCTAGCGCGGCGGGGATCAGGATATCGCACTCCGCTTCCAAAAACTTGGCGCCATCCTCTTCGAACTTCGCATCGGCATAGCCTTTGATCGTGCCGTGTTTTTCGATCCACTTGTGCACCGCCTCGACGTTCAGCCCGTCTTCGCTGTGCAGCGCGCCGTCGCGTTCGATGATCGCGGTGATCTTCGCGCCATCTTCTTCGCTGAGGAACTTGGCGGCGTGATAGCCCACGTTGCCGAGACCCTGAATGATGACCCGCTTGCCGTCGAGCTTGCCGGAAAGGCCCGCTTTCTTCAGCCCCTCGGGATCACGGAAGAAGGCTTGCAGCGCATATTGCACACCCCGGCCTGTCGCCTCGGTCCGGCCTTGGATGCCGCCCGCGTTGATCGGCTTGCCGGTGACACAGGCCACACCGTTGATGTCGGTGGTGTTCATGCGTTTGTACTGGTCCGCGATCCAAGCCATCTCACGCTCGCCGGTGCCCATGTCGGGGGCGGGCACGTTCTGCGCGGGGTGGATCATGTCGCGCTTGATCAACTCATAGGCGAAACGCCGGGTGATCAGTTCAAGCTCATGTTCATCGTATTCGCGCGGATCGATGCAGAGCCCGCCTTTGGAGCCGCCAAAGGGCGCCTCCACCAGCGCGCATTTATAGGTCATCAGCGCGGCCAGCGCTTCGACCTCGTTCTGGTTGACGGCCATGGAATAGCGGATACCGCCCTTCACGGGCTCCATATGTTCGGAATGGACCGAACGGTAGCCGGTGAACGTATGCATCCGGCCCCGCAGACGCACGCCGAAACGCACCGTGTAGGTGGCGTTGCAAACGCGAATTTTCTCTTCGAGACCGGGCGGCAAATCCATCAGCGCGACCGCGCGATTGAACATCAGGTCCACACTGTCGCGGAAACTCGGCTCATTGGCTGGATTCATCGGTCTCTCCTCTTCTTGTCCGGTCACGGTCCCTTTGTTTGCGGGCGCGACTCATCTGGCTGCCCTAGGGGCATGCAGTCGCACCGTAGGACGCCTCATGGCGGGGCGCGACCCAATTCCTCGCGATTTGCGAAACTTTATCAACCGTGGGTAGGAGCAACCCGCGCCACCCTCCCCGCCCGGTGGAAATCGGCCCAAAACGCCCCCGAAAACCGGCCCCAAGCGCCGCCTATTGCCCCAGAGGCGCCAAACTCTGGACACTTTCCCGCAGCACAACAGGGCAAGGCAAATGCCGCCCATTCCCTTTGGCGCCCGCAGGACGCCACAGGAAGAGAGGTTGATGACGATGCGCGATAGCACTCACAGTTCGGGAAATCCCCCGCAGCCCCTGCCCGCGCTGCTGCGCCGCTTCGCGCGCGAAGAAGACGGGCTGGTCACGGTCTTTGCCATTCTGATGATCTTGCTGATGATCCTCATAGGCGGCATCGGCGTGGACCTGATGCGCCATGAGCGCGAACGCGCAAGGGTGCAGGCCGTGGCCGACCGGGCCGTGCTGGCGGCAGCCGATCTCGACCAGACGCTCAGCCCCGAGGCCGTGGCCCGCGACTATTTCGACAAAGCGGGGCTGGCCGAATATGTTTCCAGCGTGACGGTCGACGAAGGGCTGAACTACCGCCGCGTCACCGTCGATGCCTCGCGCACGCTCAACACGATGTTCATGAGTAAATTCGGCCAAGACCGGCTGCATGTCCCTGCCAAATCCACGGCGGAGGAAAAGGTGAACAAGGTCGAGATTTCCATGGTGCTCGATATCTCCGGCTCCATGCGGGAGAACGGCAAGATGGCCAACCTCCATGACGCGAGCGATGCCTTCATCGACACCGTGCTGAAACCTGAGAACGCGGACCTGATCTCAATCTCCGTCGTGCCCTATACCGCGCAGGTGAACGTCGGGAAGGACATCATGGATGAGTTGAACGTCACCCAGCTGCATTCTTTCTCCCATTGCGTTGATTTCGACGACAGCGAGTTTGACCTCACCGCCATCAGCCAGACCCGCAGCTATGAGCACATGCAACATTTCGAGGCGGGCTATAGCTGGAACGGCTATCACCGCGACAACACAGGCCGTTATGACAACATCTACAACCCCGGCTGCCCGAAGCAGGATTACGAAGAAGTCGCGCCCTATTCGCAGAACGCCGCCGCGCTGAAAGCCCGGATTTCCAATTTCCAGCCCCGCGCAAACACCGCCATTCATCTGGGCATGAAATGGGGCGTGGCCCTGCTCGACCCGTCCTTCCGCGCGATCAATCAAGCCATCGGTGGCGATGCGGCCTTCCAAGGGCGCCCGGCTGACTACAGCGATATCGACACGCTGAAAACGGTGATCCTGATGACTGACGGGGTGAACGTGACCACCCGCCGGATCAACCGCCAAGTCTACGCCAACCGGGACCACTACCGCCATTGGAGCGATTACCCCTTCTACTGGTGGCTGAACCGCAATGTCCGTTCAAGCGAGCGTCACCGCTGGTACTGGACGAAATACAGCGCATCGCAGGCCGACGCCCTGCTCGACAACATCTGCGACGCGGCCAAGGCCAAGGGCATCGTAATCTGGTCGATCGGCTTTGAAGTGACCGACCATGGCGCATCGGTGATGAAGAACTGCGCCTCCTCCGACAGCCATTTCTTCCGCGTCGAAGGGGTGGAAATCGTCAGCGCATTCGAGGCCATCGCCCGCCAGATCAACCAGTTGAGGCTGACGCAATGATACAGCGCTGCATCAAGGCATGGCGCCGGTTTCGCGGCGATGAGGATGGCTCGGCCATGTTGATGGAATTCGCCATCCTGTCGCCGCTGCTCTTCGGCTGCCTGCTCATGTCCGTCGAAATGAGCTTTTACGCCATCCGCCACATGTTCCTTGACCGGGGGCTCGACATGACGGTGCGCTACATCCGGCTGAACACCAATACCCCGATGACGCATCAGACCATCAAGGACAAAATCTGCGAGGCCGCGATCTTTTTGGATGACTGCGAAGAGACCCTGCGCCTTGAGATGATCCGCGTGGACCCGCGCAATTTCGCCAGCTTCGACCAGTCGCCCGATTGCGTCGACACTTCCGAAGACCCCAGACCGGTGCGCGGCTGGACCCTTGGGGTCGAGCATCAGTTGATGCTGCTGCGCGCCTGCGCGCGGTTTGAGCCCTTCTTTCCGACCACCGGCCTTGGCTATGCCCTTGAGAAAGACGGCGCGGGCCGTGTTTCCATGGTCTCAAGCGCGGCCTTCGTACAGGAGCCGAATTGATGCGCGTTTTCCGCAATCTACTGGCCCGGTTCAAAGGGCGCGAGGACGGCTCCATCGCCGTCGAGACGGTGATCATGTTGCCGCTGATGTTCTGGGCCTATCTGGCCATGTATTCGACCTTTGACACCTTCCGGATGTACAACCTTAACCAGACGGCGGCCTATACCGTGGGCGATGCCATCTCGCGCGAGACGCAGGCGATTGACGCGGATTATCTGCGCGGGATGCAACAGCTTTTCGAGTATCTCACCCGCGGCACCGGGCAAACGGCCCTTCGGGTCAGTTCGATCTGGTATGATCAGGCGAACGACCGTTACCATGCGGATTGGTCACAAGTGCGCGGAACGGTCCAGCCGTTGACCAGCGACGATGTGCGCAATTGGCATGACAAGCTGCCCGTTATGCCCAATAACGAACGCGTCACGCTGGTTGAGACATGGCGCGACTTCGAGCCGCTGTTCAAAACCGGGTTGGAGCGGCGCGACATCCACAACTTCGTCTTCACCCGCCCGCGCTATGCGCCACGCACGGTCTGGTCGGACGGTTAAGCGGCTTCACGCTCGGCCAGTTTGGCGCGGATGATCTCGGCAATCAGCTTGGTTTCATTGGCCGGGGTCATGCCGCCCACACCGATCCGGCGGCCAAGGCTCCACCACAGGCCCAAACGCCAGCCCCGCGCCACGCGGCGGTTGGTCTTGAGCAGGAAACCGTTCGAGGGTTTGACCGCGAAAGCGCCCTGATCGATGCGCGCGATCTCGTCCATGCGGACGATCACCCGGCCATCGGCATCGCGCAGCGCCTCTTCGGTCAGTTCCACCGCGCTGGCGGTGGCGCGGCGCATCACCTCGGCAATCGCGATAAAACCAAGCCCCACCAGCACCAGAACGCTCTGCCAGACGGGATCGGGCGAGCGGGTCAGTGCGGAATAGATCAGCAACAGCCCTAGCCCCGCCAATGACAAAAGCCCCACCCCGCGCCGCGCGGGTGACGCCTTGGCCGTGGCCAGCACGGTCTCCGTGCCGCTGTGCATCGTCTGGATGGTATCGGTCATTGGCCGGGCTTTCTCAGGGGCGAAGGGGCCGCTCATCGCCGCCGCCTGCCGGGTTCATTAGCCCTCGGCCTAGCCCGCCATCCCGCAAAGGGCAAGACCGCGCGCCCGGGCGGCCCCCGGCCTGCTCAACGCTCGGGCTTGTTCTCGCGCTTGGCTTTTTTGCGGGGCGGTCCGGCTTCCAACCGCTCTTGCAGCTTGTCGGCATAGTCCTTGCGGGCGGCAGTATCCATCGCGCTGACCTCGGCCAACCACGCCTCATGGGCGACCTGCTGAACACTTGCTGCGGCGTCGCCTTGGGCGGCGAGCACCGCCGCGGCGACATCGGCCTCAAACGGCTCGGCCCGAAGCGCGGCGAGCATTTCGTCATAAAGCGCGCGGCGCGCATCCCGATCAAGGTGATGCGCCTTGCCGCTGGCGCGCATTTTGCTGTGCAGTTCGTGCCGCGTCTCGGGCGGCAGTGTCTGTACGTAGGGCGAGGCATAGCTACGCAGCCCCGGCAAATCGCCAGCGCCACGCGGCCCGGGCCCGCCATGACGCCACATCGCCCCGCCAAGCGCGCCGAGGATCATCACGTTCAACGCCAGCGACAGACCAAGCGCCAATCGCATGAGGCGCCTGCGCCGTGTTGTGGGATCCTGTGTCATCTCAACTTTCCTCCATGTCCCAGCCAAATCCACCGAATTCGCTGCCTGTGTCAGCCGCCGTGAGGTCCGAAGTCTCGGTCTCCCATGTGCCGGTCACGAACTGCCCGGCCAAATCCGGCATGCCCTCGGGCGGTGCCACGCCGACCCAAACCCCGACAGCCGCGGCAGTGGCAAGACCGCTCAGCCCCGCCGCACCGCCCAAGAGTTGCCAGAGCGCTTGATGCCATGGCTGGCGCGGTGCTTTGGGCATATGCGCTTCGGCATCAGCCAGAACGCGGGCCTGCAAATCGGCCGAGACCTGTGGCGGATTGGCCCGGGCCGCGGCAAAGAAATCTTCCAGATCGTCGACGTCACTCATTTTCAAACCCCAATGCGTCCCGTTGTGCCGACAGTTGCGCGGCCAATGCCCGTTTGCCCCGCGCGGTCAGGCTTTCCACCGCTTCGACCCCGATGCCCAGCACCTCTGCGATCTCGGGATTGGCCATACCGTCGATATGGCGCAATACCACCGCTTGGCGCTGGCGGTCGGGCAAAGTGGCCAGCGCCTGTTGCAGCGCGTCCACACGGGCGGCCTGCTGCATCTGCTGCGCGGCACCGGGGGTCGGATCGGCAGGTTCTGCCACATCATCGAGCCCGGCCACGCCCGCCCCACGGCGGCGGAGCCGGTCGGTGCAGAGGTTGGCCACGACACGGTAGAGCCAAGTGGTCACCTTGGCCTCGCCCCTGCGCCACTTCGGCGCCTGACGCCAGAGCCGCAGCATCGCCTCTTGGGCCACATCCTCGGCCTCGGCCCGGTCACCGAGCACCCGCAGCGCATGGCCGTGGAGGCGCGGCACCAGCCGCGCGGTAAGCAACCGCGCCGCCGCCGCATCGCCATTGGCATAGCGTTGCAACAACTCGGCATCCGCATCTTGCTGCGCGTTGGGCAAATCCTGCATCCCGTCCATGGCTAAGGTCCGGGCGCGCCATGATCAAGCGCGCCCAAAGCTTCATTTAGTCCTGCTGCGGCTTGTCATGGTGCATTTTGTGGCCCTTGTGGTGCCGCTTGCCATGCATTTTCGCCGCTTCGAACTCTTCGGCGCTGACGCTGCCGTTACCGTCTTTGTCCAGACGCTCGAACATCTTGGCCGGATCGTGGCGCTGTGTCATCTCTTCCATCGAGAGTTTGCCGTCGTCATTGACGTCCATACGCTCGATCATGCGGGCGCCCTTATCACCGCCCTTATGACCGTGCTTGCCGCCCTCTTTGCCGCCGCGCTTGCCACCGTGTTTGTCACCCATGGCTTCCAATTCGGAGGCGTCGAGGCTGCCGTTGCCATTAGTGTCGAAACGCTCAACCATCTTGGCGGCGCGATCGGCGCGGCGTGCATCGCCTGCGGCCTTCAGCTCTTCGCCGGTCACGAAACCGTCGCCATCGGCATCAACCTTGGCAAAACGCGCCTCGGCATGGGCCTGAAACTCTGCCTGCGTGATCGCACCGTTGCCATCTGCGTCAAGCTGCTGGAACCGGTCCTGCCCGCTTTGCTGGGCGGCGGCGGCCACGGCACCTACGGCCAACAATCCGCTGAGGGCTGCGATCTTCATATTGGTACGAATGGTCATCCTGATACTCCTCGTTTTTTTAAAGATCGTCTCACGCTTTTGCGCCGCGATCACAGGGTCAAACGGCGGAGCCCGAAACTTCCGTCGCAGGTTTTCAAACTTTTTTTCGAAGAATTGGCAAAGCCCCGCCCTGCGCGACATGGCGCCGCAACGGCAACCTCCGGTCTTTTCATTTGACGCCCCAGACTGCATCTATCCCTCAACCAGAGGATCGCCCCATGTCACAGACCCAGCACTTGTCCCCCGACACCGCAGAGACCGACGCCAGCGAAGAGCGGCCCCGCCTGCCTGCCATGCTGCGCGGCTGGCGTGGCAAATGCCCCTCCTGCGGGGGCGGAGAGCTGCTGCATGGCTATCTGAAAGTAAACGACGACTGCGCGGTTTGCCGTCAGGAGTTCCACCACCACCGCGCCGATGACGGCCCGGCCTATCTGACCATTCTGCTGGTCGGTCACCTTTTGGCACCGGGGCTGCACATCGCCTATGTGGTCTGGCGGCCCGAACCTCTGACCCTGTTCACCATTTTTGCGGTTGGCTGCACGGCGCTGTCGCTTTACCTTCTGCCCAGACTGAAGGGGGCCATGATCGGCTTTCAATGGGCCAAAAGGATGGGCGGCTTCGGCCGGTCAAACTAAGGCGGCCTGCCCTTCGGCCCCTGACCGCCGGAGCGCTACTGCATGACCATCGACAAGACCAAAATCCGCAACGCCGCCACGGTGATCGTGCTGCGTGACCGCCATGAGACCCCGCATATCCTGATGGGGCAACGCGGGGCCAAGGCGGCCTTCATGCCGAATAAATTCGTCTTTCCCGGCGGGGCGGTGGACGCGGGCGATGCCCATGTACCCCTTGCCGCCCCGGTGAACGCGCTTTGCCACGGCAGGCTTTGTGATGATGCCGAGCCGTCCCTCGCCCATGCCATCGCCGTTGCCGCCATTCGTGAGCTTTGGGAAGAGACCGGTCTGGTGCTGGGCCGCAAGGGCGCATGGCAGGGGGATGTGCCGCCCGACTGGCAGAGCTTTGCCGCCACGGGCCATTTGCCCGATGCCTCCGCCCTGCAATTCGTGTTTCGCGCCCTGACCCCGCCGGGCCGCCCGCGCCGTTTCGACGCGCGTTTCTTCCTGGTGGATGCCGACGACATCGCCAGCGACCCCGATGATTTCGACGCCGCCTGTGATGAGCTGTCACATCTGCAATGGGTGCCGCTAAGCCGGGCGCGGTCTTTCGACATGCCCTTCATCACCGAGGTCGTATTGGCCGAGGTCGCCGCCCGCGCGCGCGACACCAGCCCGCCTGCCTCGGTCCCGTTTTTCAAGAACAGCGACGAAGAAAGCCTGTTCCTGCGCCTGCATGGCCGCCCGATGACGGGTTAGGTCACCAAAACCAGCATCAGGATCGAGACCGCCAGCACCGCCATGCCCGCCCACTCCCGGCGCGAAATCCGCTCGCGAAAGAACAGGGTCGTGGCCGCAATGCTCAGCATCAGTTCGACCTGCCCCAAGGCTTTCACATAGGCCGCGTTTTGCAGGGTGAAGGCGATGAACCAACAGAGCGACCCGCCCATCGAGGTCAGCCCAATCCAAACCGCAACCCGCCGCGCGGCCCAGACCCGGCGCATCTGCCCCGGTTCGCGCAGGCGCAGCCAAAGGGCCATGATCAGCGTCTGCATCAGCACCACCGCCGCCAGCGTCACGCCCGCACGCAACAGCGGATCGCCCGAGGCCACGGCGAGCGAAGCGCCGCGATAACAGACTGCCGAGATCGCGAAGAGAAAGCCCGAAGCGATCCCCAGCCCCGCCGCGCGGTTGCGCAGATCGGCAAGACGTAGCCCCGTCGCTTCGGCCCCGCCGGACAGAAGCAGCAGCCCCAGCACGCCAAGGGCGATGGCCCCAAACCCCGCGCCCGAGACGCCCTCGCCCAGCACGATCCAGCCCATCAGAACAGTCTGGATGACTTCGGTTTTCTTGAAGGTGATGCCCACGGCAAAGTTGCGCTGCTTGAACAACAGCACCACGCAGACCGTCGCCATGATCTGCGCCGTGCCACCCATCGCCCCGTACAGCCAGAAGCCCGCCTCAAGCGGCGGCACTCCCTGCCCGCTCAGCGCCAGATAGAGCGGCAGCAACAGCGCCACGAAGGGCGCGGAATAGAGAAACCGCGAAAAGGTCGCCCCGCCTGCCGAAAGCGTATCAGTCGCCAGATGTTTTTGCAGCATGAAGCGCCCGGTCTGAAAGACGGCGGCGGCGAGGGTGACGAGGATCCACAGATCGGGGGCGAAAGCACTGTCCATAACAGCCTATAGGCCGAAGGCGGGCGGCAGGGCCAGTGTCTTAGGGTCTCATCTCTAGGGCGCCGAGGTCATAGCCGTTGAAGGCCAAGATCTCCTGCGCGGCGGCGATCCGGTCCGCCCCGCCTGTCGCCTGATGGTCAAGGATCCAGCCATATCCGCCATCGGGGCTGCCGATGACCGCCGTGCGGAAGCCTTCGTCGACCCAGAGCACCCAGAAAGGCCGCTCGGCCCCGCCGACGGCGGCGCGCATCGTGTAACGGCCCGGCCCCTCTGCGCTTAGCGCCCAAAGGGTACGGGTGTTGCGGCATCCGGCGCTGTCGCAGGTCTGGCGCTGTTCGATCAGGGTCGGCCCTTCCGGCGCAAAGGTCACGGCTTGCAGGTCGGCGTCACCGGGGAATGCGGCCCGGACCTGCCAATCGCCGCCAAAGCGCGCCGCGTCATAGCGGCTGGTGGCCCCGATCAAAGCCTCCGCATCGCGAAACCCAGTCTGCGCGGGCGGCGCTTCGCCGCCGCTACACGCCGCGAGGGCGCCCAAGAGCAGCAACATGCCCCCCCGCCGCGCCAAATGCATCCCGAGGCGGCCCATCAATAGGGCATCGGATGGGCTTTATGCGCCGCGTCAAGGTCGGCCATCACCTCATCGCTCAAGGTCAGCTCCGCCCCGCCAAGCGCCACGTCAAGCTGCTCAAGACTGGTCGCGCCAAAGATGACCGAGCCCATGAAGGGCCGTGTCGCACACCATGCCAGCGCCATCCGCCCCGGGTCGAGCCCGTGTTTCTCGGCCACGTCAAGATAGGCCGCGACTGCTTCAAAGGCGCGGGGGGTGACCCGACCGCCGAGGTCTTCGTTCAGCGACAGGCGCGACCCAGCAGGAACTTTCCCGCCCTGATATTTCCCGGTCAGCAAGCCCGCGGCCAGCGGAGAGAAGGCCAGCATGTCAATCTGCTCATTGATGCAGGTCTCGGACACATCGGTATCGGCCAGTCGGCACATCAGCGAATATTCGTTCTGCACCGAGATCGGCCGCGGCCCGCCCACCCGTTCGGCCACGGCAGCCCATTGGGTCAACCCCCAAGCGCTTTCGTTGCTGAGGCCAAAGGCGCGGATTGTCCCGCGTTCGACCTCACGTTGCAGCGCGCCGAGCGTGTCCTCCATATGCGCAATGGTCTCGGCCCGGTTTTGGCTCGACGGGTCGTAGTGCCAATTCTTGCGGAACATATAGCTACCGCGGTTCGGCCAGTGGAATTGGTAAAGGTCGATGTAATCCGTCTGCAAGCGCTTAAGCGAGCCTTCAATGGCGCCGGGGATCGTGTCGGAGGAAATCGGCGCGCCGTCGCGGGCGTGCTGCATCCCCTCGCCGGAGTGTTTGCTGGCCAGAACCACCTCGTCCCGGCGCTTGTCGCTGGCGAACCATTGGCCGATGATCTCTTCCGTCCGGCCAATCGTCTCGGCGCTGATCGGGTTCACGGGGTACATCTCGGCAGTGTCGATGAAGTTGATCCCGGCCTCCAGCGCGCGGTCGATCTGCGCATGGCCCTCCTCGGCGGTGTTCTGGGTGCCCCATGTCATGGAGCCCAAACAGAAATGCGAGACCTCGATATCGCTTGAGCCGAGCTTTTTCATCTTCATCTTTTGGTCCTCGCTTGTGATTTGCCCGCAACCTAGCCGCCTGCCCGGCCTTCGCAAGGGCAATTGCCCCGCGCCGATCCTAGCACCCCGACAAAAGCGCAGCCCCGGTGCTTTCGGCCTTCCGTTTGGGGAGCAATGGACGCAATCTGCGCCCATGCGCCTGCTCATATCCTTCGCCGCCCTGTTCTTCTCGGTCATCCTTCTGCAACTCTCCACCGGAGGCGTGGGGCCGATCGACGTGCTGTCAGGCGCGCAGCTTGGGTTCAGCCGACAGGAAATCGGTATGCTCGGCTCGGCCCATTTTCTGGGGTTCTTCATCGGCTGCTGGTGGGCGCCTCGGTTGATGGGCAGCGTCGGCCACAGCCGCGCCTTTGCGGCCTTCACCGCCGCCGGATCAATCGGCCTGATGGCGCATATGATGGTGGTGGACCCCTACGCATGGGGGCTGATGCGTGTCGCGTCAGGCATGTGCGTGGCGGGCTGCTATACGGTGATCGAAGCATGGATGCAGGCCAAGGTCACCAATGAGACCCGCGGGCGCACCATGGGCGTTTACCGGGTGGTGGACATGAGCGGCTCGCTCGCCGCGCAGTTGATCGTGGGCGTGCTCGCCCCGGCGTCTTACGTCTCTTACAACCTGCTGGCCATCGGCTGCTGTGCCGCCCTCTTGCCGCTGACGCTCACCAAGGTCCGCCCGCCCGAAACACCTAGCCAGCCACGGCTGCGCCCGCGCCTTGCCTTTGACCGCTCGCCGCTGGCGGCGGCGGGGGTCATCGTGGCCGCCGTCTCCAGCGCATCTTTCCGCATGGTCGGGCCGATCTACGGCCAAGAAGTCGGCCTCAGCGCGCCTCAGATCGCGTGGTTCCTTGCCGCCTTCGTCTTGGGCGGCGCGCTTGCGCAATATCCCATGGGGATGCTGGCCGATAAGTTCGACCGCCGCTGGGTGCTGATCTGGCTCTCGGTCGCTGCGATGGGCGGCTGTGCCGTCACGGTGATGGGGGCGGGCTATGGCACGGCGGGGATCATGCTCTCCGCCGGGCTTTTTGGGGCCACAACTTTTCCGATCTACTCGGTCTCCGCCGCCCACGCCCATGACTTCGCCAGTTCGGACGAGCGGGTGGAGCTGTCGGCCGCTTTAATGTTCTTCTTTGCCGTGGGGGCCATCGGCGCGCCCTACCTCGCCTCGGTCCTGATCGACAATTTCGGCGCCGCGGCGCTCTTTGCGATGATCGCGGCGGCCCACGGAGGGCTCGTGCTTTTTGGCCTCGCCCGGATGCGCGCCCGGCCCACTCTGGCCGAGCGGACGCCCTATGTCTATGCGCCCCGGACCAGCTTTCTCATCGGGCGGCTCCTGGGCCGCGCGCGGGACCGCGACTGACCGGTCCCGTCTTTTGCTGGAACTGGCGCAGCCCTTGCGATAAGGCTGCGCCAAGCACGGGAATATTTATATGACACGCCACCTCATCACTTCCGCCATCCCCTATATCAACGGGATCAAACATCTGGGTAACCTCGTGGGCAGTCAGCTGCCTGCGGACCTCTACGCGCGCTATCAGCGTGGCCGGGGGCAGGATGTTCTGTTCCTCTGCGCCACGGACGAGCACGGCACCCCCGCCGAGCTTGCCGCCGCAAAGGCAGGCAAACCGGTCGATGAATATTGCGCCGAGATGTATGAAACACAGGCCCGCATCGCCGAAGGGTTCGGCCTGTCCTTCGATCACTTTGGCCGCTCGTCCAGCCCGCAGAACCGCAAGCTCACGCAGCATTTCGCGGGCGCGCTGGCCGACCGCGGGCTGATCGAAGAGGTCTCCCAACGGCAGATTTACTCGCCGACCGACGGGCGCTTCCTCCCCGACCGCTATGTCGAGGGCACCTGCCCCAACTGCGGCTTCGAGGATGCACGCGGCGATCAGTGCGACAATTGCACCAAGCAGCTTGACCCCGAAGACCTGATCAACCCGCGCTCGACCATCTCGGGCGCTACTGATCTGGAGATGCGCGAGACGAAGCACCTGTTCCTCAAGCAAAGCCAGCTCAAGGACGAGCTCGACGCTTGGATCGACAGCAAGACAGACTGGCCCGTGCTGACCACCTCCATCGCCAAGAAATGGCTGCATGACGGACACGGGCTGCAAGACCGCGGCATCACTCGTGACCTGAGCTGGGGCGTGCCGGTGAAACGCGGCGATCAGGACTGGCCGGGCATGGAGGGCAAGGTCTTCTACGTCTGGTTCGACGCGCCCATCGAATACATCGCCTGCGCGCAGGAATGGGTCGATGCGGGCAAGGGCACCGATTGGGAAAGCTGGTGGCGCACCGACAAGGGCGCTGAAGACGTGCGCTACACCCAGTTCATGGGCAAGGACAATGTCCCCTTCCACACGCTCAGCTTCCCCGCCACGATCAAGGGCTCGGGCGAGCCGTGGAAGCTGGTGGATTACATCAAGTCCTTCAATTACCTCAATTATGACGGCGGTCAGTTCTCCACCTCGCGCGGGCGCGGCGTCTTCATGGATCAGGCGTTGGAAATCCTGCCGGCGGATTACTGGCGCTGGTGGCTCTTGAGCCACGCGCCCGAGACCTCGGATGCTGAATTCACTTGGGAAAACTTTCAAGCCTCGGTGAACAAGGACTTGGCCGACGTGCTGGGCAACTTCGTCAGCCGGATCACCAAATTCTGCCGCTCGAAGTTCGGCGAAGCGGTGCCCGAGGCCGGTGAATACGGCGAGGCGGAGCAGGCGCTGATCGAAGACATCACCGCCCGCGTCGCCCGTTACGAGACGTTGATGGAGGCGATGGAGGTCCGCAAATCCGCCGCCGAACTGCGCGGCATTTGGGCGGCGGGCAACGAATATCTGCAAGCCCAAGCGCCTTGGACCACCTTCAAGACCGACCCCGACCGCGCGGCGGCGCAGGTGCGGCTGGCGCTGAACCTGATCCCGCTCTACGCCGTGCTTTCCGCACCCTTCATCCCCACGGCCTCGGCCTCGATGCTGGAGGCGATGAAAGTCGAAGACATGCCTTGGCCCGACGATGTGCCCGCGGCCTTGGGCAAGCTTGCCCAAGGCCACGGCTTTGAAGTGCCCGAGGTGCTTTTTGCCAAGATCAGCGATGAGGACCGCGAAAGCTGGGCGGAACGTTTCGCCGGTAAGCGCGGCTGATCAGAAATCTAGGAACAGCGGCGCGTGTTATGCGCCGCTGGTTCACTTTGCGGCACGGGCATTGCGCTAACCGCGCCGCGCGCGCTTTCCCACTGAGACCGCGCGCACCGGTCCCACGCCATTCGCCGCCGCCTCCACACCCCGAAACCGGACGCCATGCCCCCGCCCCTCGGGATCCCGCTCCGCCGTGAGCCAACCGTGGACAATCCGGGCCGTCTCCTCCCCCGGGTGCATCTGAAAGCCGCCCTGCGGCACCAGCCCCTCAAGCGCCTGCGCCCAAAGCGTGCCGATCTCAGCCCCATCGCAGAGCCGCGGCCCGAACAGATCGCTGATATGCTGCCCGATCAGACAATCCCCCAGCCCATAGGTGACACCGCAGGCCGCCTCATTGGCATGGCAAACGCGCCCATCGGGAGTGAATACCACGTCGATTTCGGCCATATCGGCTTTCACGGGGGATAGGATGGCCTCACCCGCGGCCCCCTTCCCGCCCGCGAGGCCGGGAGAGGGCATAAGCGCCCCGCGAAGCCCTCCCTTGGGCCGACCATCAAGGTTCCGCCTAAACATGCGCCGCTCTGCCGCGAAAACGATGGAGATGAGCGGGAGTTGCCCTGAGGTAAGGCTGTCCTCCCCAGCAGTGGTATCTCCGTCTGACATCCTCCCCCTCTCACGCGGCCCGTTGGGCCCCGACGCGCCGCACCGCACAGCGGAGCCCAGCATCCGAGCAACATAGCCCCGCAGGCAAAAAACCATGCGCCGTAAGAGGTTAAACGATCGCCCTCCTTTCCCTGAACCTGCCATCTGCCGCCTCTGCTTCATCCCGCCCCACTGCCGACCTTGGGGGAGGATTAGCGGCAAGGTCTTACCACGGAGTTAAAAAATGTAGGCACAGTGTGAACTTGCGAGAGACTTATTTTCGCCCTATTCCGACAGCAATTAACCAAGTGTTAATATCAGATAGGATAAAGATGTTCCGGGTCGCCCATACAATTCATCACGATCACGACCTCGGGCTCGTGCTGCTTGCAGCACTTCTTTGTATCTTCGGCAGCTGGGTGGTGGCACGGCTCTATCGGCATGTGCTTGAACAGCCGCGTCGCCAAGCGTTGATTTGGTGCTATCTGACCGCGATGACAGCGGGGGTGACGATCTGGTGCACCCATTTCATCGCGATCCTTGCCTATCAACTCGACGCGCCGGCGACGTTCCATTTCTCGCTCACCTTCCTGTCGCTGATCATCGCCATCGTCGGCTCGATTCTGGGCGTCGTCATCGCCGGGCTGCTCAAATCCCGGCGGGCCACAGTTCTGGGCGGGACGATCTTTGGGCTGGCGATTTCGGCCATGCATTATACCGGCATGGTGGCCTATCGCGTGCAGGGCGCGATCCATTGGGACATGGGCTATCTGACCGCCTCTGTCATCATCGCGGTTGTCCTTGCAACCCTCGCGCTTGGCGCAGCTGGCCGTGGGGGCAAGGGCAGCGTGCTGTGGATGACCGCGCTTTTGGCGCTGGCGATCATCCTGCTCCATTTCACCGGCATGGCTGCCTTTCAGGTCACCCCGGTCGCCGCGCAGCCGCTCTATGCCAACCCGGTTGAATATAGATTAATCGCGCTGATCATCGCCGGCACCGCCGCCATCATCGCGCTGGCCGCGCTCTTTAGCTATGTTGTCGAAAACCGCACCCGCAACGAAAGCGTCCAGGAACTGCGAAAGGCCCGCGATGCCGCCGAAAGCGCCAGCCGGGCGAAATCGGAATTCATGAGCGTGCTGAGCCACGAATTGCGCACCCCGCTGACCATCGTGATCGGCTACGCCAGCTTCCTATCGGAACTCAAACGCCACAACCTCGCCAAGCTCGGCCCGGATGAAAAACCGGAGACCGAGCATTTCACCAAGATGGGCGATCAGGCGGAACTCTACGGCCAGCGCATCAAATTCGCGGGCGGGCAATTGTTGACCATTATCAACGACATCCTCGACTATACGAATATGGAGTTGAACGACCTCGCGCTCGACAAGACCGCCTTCGACACCCGCACGCTTTTGGAGGAAGTGGTCGAAGAGCACCACGGCGCCGCGCATGACAAGACCGCCACGCTGCATATCGACACCCCGCCGCTTACCGTCACCGCTGACCGCCGCCGCAGCCTGCAACTGCTGGGCCATATCGTCGGCAATGCGCTGAAATTCTCCAAGGCGCGGGACATCTATCTGCGTGCGCGCCTGCACGCGGGCGGGTTTGTTCTCGAGGTCGAAGACAATGGCGTTGGCATCGCCGCACAGGATCTGGACCGCATTTTCGAAGCTTTCACCCAGATCGAAGATGCCGATGACCGCGCCGAGGGCGGCACCGGGCTGGGGCTCGCGATCTGCAAGAAACTGGCCCTTGCCCATGGCGGCGACATTACGGTCAAAAGCACGCTCGGTCAGGGCACGACCTTTACCGTGTTTATCCCCGGCGCCACGCAATTGGCAGAGCCTGCGACGCTGGCGAAGGCAAGCTAAGTCTTTGAAAACAGTGGTGCGGGCGGTGGGACTCGAACCCACACGGGGCTACGCCCCAACAGATTTTAAGTCTGGTATGTCTACCATTCCATCACGCCCGCATCGGGGCGCACAATAAGCATCACGCGGGCGGTGTAAATGGGCGAATGCCCCCGGCCCCATGGTTCTAACACGATGCTTCAGGCCGTATCGGCCAGCATGGTTTCCTTCACCGCCTCCATCGCCACATAGGTCGAGGTGCTGGCCACATGCGGCAGGGTTGAGATGACCTCCCCCAGAAAGCGGCGATATTCCGACATGTTCCGCGTCCGCACCTTAATCAGATAGTCGAAATGGCTCGCGATCATATGGGCCTGTTCGATCTCAGGCACCTTGGCCACGGCGAGGTTAAAAGCCCGCAAGGCGGCCTCGCGCGTGTCGTTCAGGCGCACCTCGACAAAGGCGACGTGATCCAGCCCCAGCCGGATCGGGTCCAACAGGGCACGATAGCCAAGGATAACGCCGCTTTCCTCCAACCGGCGCAGACGCGCTTGGGTGGGGGATTTCGACAGGCCGATGCGGCGGGCAAGATCGGTGATGCTGATGCGCCCGTCTTCGGCCAACACCGATAGAATCGCGCTGTCGAACCGGTCCAGATTGAAAAGTTCATTTGGCATGTGATACCCCGGTAGTTCGGTCATAACGACTATAATGCAATACATATTAAGTCGATTAGCCTTCTCAACATGCGGTATTCTGGTCCAAACATCAACTGGAGCTTGCCATGGCCCTCGATCACGCCCCCGCCCTTCGCCAAACCATCGACGCGCGCACCTATGCCGAGCCTGACGCGCTGCTGACCGAGCTCAAGGCACAGGCCGATCTTTCGCCCGAGGACCGCGCCAAGATCACCGCCGATGCGGCGGGTCTGGTGCGTGACATCCGCGGCACCTCGGCCCCCGGCATGATGGAGGTCTTCCTCGCCGAATACGGGCTCAGCACCGAGGAAGGCGTGGCGCTCATGTGTCTGGCCGAAGCGCTGCTGCGCGTGCCGGATGCCGAGACCATCGACGCGCTGATCGAGGATAAGATCGCCCCCTCGGACTGGGGCCGTCATATGGGGCATTCGACCTCCAGCCTCGTCAACGCGTCGACATGGGCGCTGATGCTGACGGGCCGCGTGCTGGACGACGACCAGCCCGGCCCGGTGCGCCACCTGCGCGCGGCGATCAAACGTCTGGGGGAGCCGGTGATCCGCACCGCCGTCAGCCGCGCCATGCGCGAGATGGGCCGCCAGTTCGTTCTGGGCGAAGACATTCAGGCCGCGATGAAGCGTGCCCGCGGCATGGAAAAGAAGGGCTTCACCTATAGCTACGACATGCTGGGCGAAGCCGCACGGACCGAGGCCGATGCCAAGCGCTATCATCTCAGCTACTCCCGCGCGATCTCGGCCATTGCAGATTCCTGCACCCATGACGACATCCGCAAGAACCCCGGCATTTCGGTCAAGCTCTCGGCCCTGCACCCGCGTTACGAGCTGGCGCAGGAAGAGGCCGTGATGCGCGATCTGGTGCCGCGCCTTCGGGCGCTGGCGCTCTTGGCAAAATCCGCCGGAATGGGCCTCAACATCGATGCCGAGGAGGCCGACCGTTTGGCACTCTCGCTCGAGGTGATCGACACGGTGATGGGCGAGCCTGCCTTGGCCGGCTGGGACGGCTTCGGCGTGGTCGTGCAGGCCTACGGCCCCCGCGCCGGCGTGGTAATCGACACGCTCTACGACATGGCGCAGCGTCATGACCGCCGCATCATGGTGCGGTTGGTGAAAGGCGCTTATTGGGACACCGAGATCAAGCAAGCGCAGGTCGAGGGGATCGACGGATTCCCGGTCTTCACCCGCAAGGCCGCGACGGATGTGAGCTACATCGCCAATGCCCGTAAGCTCTTGGGCATGACCGACCGCATCTACCCGCAGTTCGCCACCCATAACGCCCATACAGTCGCCGCCGTGCTGCATATGGCCGACGACCCCGAGGCTTACGAGTTCCAGCGCCTGCACGGCATGGGCGAGACCCTGCATGACATCGTCATGCGCCACCACGGCACCCGCTGCCGCATCTACGCCCCCGTCGGCGCGCACCGCGATCTGCTGGCCTATCTTGTCCGGCGTCTCTTGGAGAACGGCGCGAACTCCAGCTTCGTGAACCAGATCGTTGACGAGGACGTGCCGCCCGAAGTCGTGGCCGCCGATCCCTTCGACCAACTTCAGGACAACGCCCCAACGATCCCGAAAGGGCCGGAGGTGTTCCAGCCGCAGCGCGCCAATGCGCGCGGCTTCGATCTGGCGCATACCCCAACCCTCGCTGCGATCGAAGAAGCCCGTGCGCCCTTTGCGGAGGCAACATGGGAAGCCGCACCGCTGCTCGCGGGCGAAGCTGCGCCGGAGGCGGCTGAAACCGTCGCCAATCCCACCGGGGGCACCTCCCCCGGGACCGTGCGCCCTGCCTCCAAGGCCGATGTGGCCACGGCGCTCGACACTGCCGCGCCTTGGGACGCGCCTCTCAACACTCGCCGCGCCACGCTTTTGCGCGCCGCTGACATGCTTGAGGACCGCTACGGCGAGATCTTCGCCATCCTCGCCCGCGAGGCTGGCAAGGGTCTGCCCGACTGCGTGGCCGAGCTGCGCGAGGCGGTGGATTTCCTGCGCTACTACGCCGGACAGGCCACCAACGAGCCCCCCGCGGGCATCTTCACCTGCATCTCGCCGTGGAACTTCCCGCTCGCCATCTTCTGTGGGCAGGTCACGGCAGCACTGGCCGCTGGCAATGCCGTACTGGCCAAACCTGCCGAGCAGACCCCGCTCATCGCGCAGCTTGCCGTCAAGGTGCTGCATGAAGCCGGCGTGCCGCGCGCGGCGCTGCAACTGCTGCCGGGCGGCGGCGAGGTGGGCGCGGCGCTGACCGGCGACGCCCGCGTCAACGGCGTGGCCTTCACCGGCTCCACCGCCACCGCCCTGCGTATCCGCGCCAACATGGCCGAACACTGCGCCCCCGGCACCCCGCTGATTGCCGAGACCGGTGGCCTTAACGCCATGATCGTCGACAGCACTGCCCTGCCCGAGCAGGCCGTGCAGGCCATCGTCGAAAGCGCCTTCCAATCCGCGGGCCAGCGCTGCTCCGCCGTGCGTTGCCTATATGTGCAAGAGGACATCGCCGAGGACCTGATCACCATGCTCAAGGGCGCGATGCAGGCGCTGCGCATTGGCGATCCGTGGCATCTGTCGACCGACGTGGGTCCGGTGATCGATGATGCCGCGCGCCAGACCATCGTCGATCATGTCGAGGCCGCCCGCGCGGAGGGCCGGCTGATCGCCGAGATGAAGGCCCCCGAAGGCGGCACCTTCGTCGGCCCCGCGATCCTGCGGGTGAACGGGATCAGCGACATGAAGCGGGAAATCTTCGGCCCGGTACTGCATGTGGCAACCTTCAAGAGCCATGAACTCGACGCCGTGATCGACGCGATCAATGCCACCGGCAACGGCCTCACCTTCGGCCTGCACACGCGGATCGACGACCGGGTGCAGCATGTGTCCGAGCGGATCGAGGCGGGCAACATCTACGTGAACCGCAACCAGATCGGCGCCATCGTCGGCAGCCAGCCCTTCGGCGGCGAGGGGCTTTCGGGCACCGGGCCGAAGGCGGGCGGGCCGAACTACCTGCCGCGTTTCGCCGCGCCCGACCATCAGGAGGCCTCGGGCACATGGGACAGCGAACAGACCACGCTGCCCGCCCTGCCCGCGCATACCCCGACCGTGCTGGAGACCCAGACGATGCCCGGGCCGACCGGCGAGAGCAACCGCCTGTCGACCCTGCCCCGGCCTGCGCTTCTCTGCATGGGTCCGGGGGCCGAGGCGGCCACCGCACAGGCCAAGGCGGTGCGCGCCCTCGGCGGTGTCGCGGTTGAGGCCACAGGCCCCATCGACCCCGAATCGCTCACCACCGGCCCGGCCTATGGCGGCGTGCTCTGGTGGGGCGATGAGGAGACGGCGCGGCAAATCGACAAGTCGCTGGCGGCCCGCGAGGGGGCGATCATCCCGCTTCTGCGCGGCAAGCCCGACACCGCGCGCGTCCGCGCCGAGCGCCATGTCTGTGTTGACACCACCGCCTCGGGCGGCAATGCACAGCTCTTGGGAATGATGGCCTGAACGGGCCGCGCAATTAGGGGGAGCGCCATGCTGACGAACCGCGATATCGAAGAGTTGACGCAGTTTCGCAGGGCGCTCCACCAATACCCCGAGATCTCGGGCGAGGAAGTGGAAACCGCCCGGACCATCGCGGCGGAACTGGAAAAGCTCCCCCCTACGCGCATCCTCACCGGCCTTGGCGGGCATGGGGTAGCGGCGGTTTTCGACAGCGGCAGCCCCGGCCCCACGGTGCTCTTCCGCGCGGAACTCGACGCCCTGCCGATCCCCGAGGAACATGACATTCCTTGGGTCTCCAAAGTGCCGGGCAAGTCCCACGTCTGCGGCCACGACGGCCATATGACCATGCTCTTGGCGCTCGGTCGGATGATCGCGCGCCGCCCCGTCGCGAAGGGCCGCGTGGTGCTGATGTTCCAACCGGCCGAGGAAGACGGCAGCGGCGCGCGGGCGGTGGTGAACGACCCCAGCTATGCCGAGATCGCTGCCGATTACGCCTTTGCCATCCATGTCGAGCCGGGCCGCCCCTTTGGCCATGTCGACACCGCGCCCGCGCTGATCAACTGCGCCTCGAAAGGCATCTCCGTCACCCTGCACGGCAAGACCGCCCATGCCGCCAGCCCCGAGGACGGCACCTCCCCCGCCCTCGCGCTGGCCGAGTTGATCCCGACGCTGCAAGCGCTCGGCCCCGGCGGGGCGCTGGACGATGACTTCCGCCTCGTTACCCTCACCCACCTGCGCATGGGCGAGCCGACCTTTGGCGTCGCCCCGGGCGAAGCGGCGCTTTACGCAACCCTGCGCAGCACCCGCGACGATGCTTTGGCTGAGATCGAAGCCGCCCTGCGCGCAGAGGTCGCTCGTGCCTCCAACGCCCATGGTTTGACGGCGACATTCGCCGAGTCCGATCATTTCGCCGCCTCCATCAACCACCCCGAGGCTTACGAGATCGCCGCCGCGGCGATGGATGCGCTCGGCGTGTCGCATGGGCAAATACACCTGCCGATGCGCGCCTCCGAGGATTTCGGCCTGTTCGGGCGCGATGCCAAGGCCGCGATGCTCTGCCTCGGCCCCGGCGAGGGCTATGCCGCCCTGCACAACCCCGATTACGATTTCCCCGATGATCTGATCCCCGTGGGCGCCGGTATTTTTGAGCGGATCGCGCGGGATTTGCTCGGTTCCGCTTGACAGATGCCCCGGCGGGCGCAGCTAACTGCGCTGATCCCTCCGCCGCTTGACGCTGCGGACGACTTGGCAAAGGCTGGCCCGCATGTTCCCGATCCGCGATCACAACCCCTCGGGCCGAACGCCCTTCGTCACCTATGCGCTGATGGCGCTCAACATCGGGGTGTTCCTGTCTTCCCTATCGCTGATGGCGGATGAGCGCGCCTTGGCCGAGTTTTACTATAGCTACGCCCTGCTACCCGCGCGGCTGAGCCATGGGGAGGGGTATTTCGGCCTCATCACCTCGCAATTCCTGCATGGCGGCTGGATGCATTTGTCGGGTAACATGCTGTTTTTGTGGATATTCGGCGACAATGTCGAAGATGAGATGGGCCATGGTCGCTATCTGCTGTTCTACCTTGCCTGCGGCATCGCCGCGGGTCTGGGCCAAGTCGTGACAGAACCGCTCTCATGGGTCCCCATGGTCGGAGCCTCAGGCGCGATCGCGGGGGTGATGGGGGGCTACCTGCTGCTCTTCCCCCGTGCCAAGGTCGACATTCTGGTGATCTTCATCGTGTTTTTCCGCATCTTCGCGATCCCCGCGTGGATCATGCTGGGCCTGTGGTTCGGGATGCAGTTCATCGGCGGGATCGGGGCCACGCCCGGCACTGGCGGTGTGGCCTACTGGGCCCATGCGGGCGGGTTCATCGCGGGGCTGGTGCTGACCCTGCCACTCTGGCTGAGGCGGGGCGGTTTCGCCTTTTGGCGGCAAACCCACGGCCATCCGCCCCATGCCGCCGCCGATTATGACCTGAGCGAAAGTCGCATTCCGAAAGTGAGACGCAAATGACCGAAACCTCCGAAACCCGCCGCGCCTCGTGCCACTGCGGGGCCGTGGTGATCGAAGCGCTGTTTCCGCGTGGGCTAGCCTCGGCCGCGCGCTGTACCTGCTCCTTTTGTCGCCGCCGTGCCGCCGCCACGGTGACCGCGCTTGCCGAGACGGTGACCGTGCTGAAAGGGGTCGAGAACCTTACGCGCTACACATGGGGCACGCATACCGCACAGCACTACTTCTGTAAGACCTGCGGCATCTACACCCACCACCGCCGCCGCTCGAACCCCGATGAATGCGGCGTGAACCTTGGTGCGATCGAAGGGGTCTTGCCGTGGGAGATGGAGCCGCTGCCCTATAGCGATGGCATCAATCACCCCTCGGACCGCGACCCCGGCTGAAGGCCGGAGATCACACCCTGCATCCGGGCCAGCAGCCCCGGCTGCGGCTGAGCCTGTTCGCGGCGCTGCTCCACGCTTTCGTGCAGTCGCTCGGACGGGTCCGCGCCCACCACCCGACGGCGGCGGGTCACCAGCATCTTGCCATAGCCGCGCCAGCGCCCGATGGAGGGCGCGGCGGGGTCTTGATCGAACCGCGTGGCCCAGCCTGCGGGCAGCGGCAGGCCGCTGTCCTCCATCCGCGATAGCAGCCAGACCAGCGGGATATTGGCCAAGGGGCGCGCGGCCTCATGCCCGCCCAACTGGCCACCCACGTCGCCATGGGTGCCGGGGAACCAGACCTGCTCAAGCCGCCCGTCATAGCCCGCGGGCGTGGTCCATAGCACCGGGGCATAGGCGACGCGGGTCTCGTTCAGGGCCAGCGCCTGAAAGCCGTTCTTCACGTTACGGCTCAGGTCATGGTTGTGAAACATGTGCAGCGGCTGCGAGAACCGCCAGAACAACGGCGCGTTGAGGCCCAGCGATTTGACCGTGTCCCAAACGCCGATTGCCTCGATCTCCACCTCGGGGTGGCAGTTGGCCCGTGCAAAGAGTTCGCCCGCCTTATTCAGATGATGCGCCTCGTAATGGCGGTAGACATCGCGGATGTTGCGCTCCGTCGCCACCTCGGCGCGCAGAAGCCCCACACGCTCGATCACCCCGGCGAGCGAACGCACCGCATAGCCACCGCGCGAATAGCCCATCAGGAAAATCCGATCTCCGGGACGGTAGCGCGAGGCGAGATAGCCATAGGCGCGCCGAATTTGCCGGTTGATCCCGCGCCCAAGGATCACATCCAACGCGCTGCGCCAATCGCGCCATTGCAGCCCCGGCTCGTAATAGATCGACAGGGCGCTGCCCATCTCGCGGCAGAGGCCATAGGCGATGCCCGCGTTGGTCTCGCGCCCTAGGTCGAGCGAGGACATGGTCCCGTCAAGGATGATGACATGGGTCACCGCCCCCCGGCGCGGGCCGAAATCGCTCTCAGGCCGCCGCCAGAACCGCCCGAAGAGCCGTTGGAACAGGGTTTTACTCGGCTGCGATTGCGGCACCTTGCAGCATCTCCCAGACCCGGTGCGGGGTGAACGGCATATCCGCCTGCCGCACGCCGCGTTCCCACAGGGCATCCTGCACCGCATTCGACACCGCCGCCAAGGCACCGACGGTGCCCGCCTCCCCGCAGCCCTTCATGCCCATGACATTGGCCGTGGAGGGCACCGGTTCGGAGGTGAAAGAGATCATCGGCATGTCCGCCGCGCGGGGCATGGCGTAGTCCATAAAGGTGGCGGTCAGAAGCTGGCCGTCCTCGTCGTATACCACGCGCTCCTGCACCGCCTGTCCGATGCCCTGGGCCACGCCTCCGTGGACCTGCCCCTCCGCCAGCATCGGGTTGATCAGATTGCCGAAATCATCGACCACCGTGTAACGGTCGAGCGTCACCACCCCGGTCTCGGGGTCGATCACCACCTCGGCCACATGCGCCCCGTTGGGATAGCTGCGCCCCGGCAGGCTGGCGCGTTCGTGGTGGCTGAGCAGATCGTCCCGGCCCTTGGCGCGGGCCATCTCGGCCACCTCCAGCATGGTCGGGCTGATGTTCGACCCTTCCGCGCGGAAGCGTTCGTCGTCAAAAGTGATATCCGCAGCAGCGACGCCTAACTCTTCGGCCAGAAAGGCGGTGAAGACTTCGGTGATCGTGGCCACGGTGGCCAAGGTCGCCGTGTTCTGCGTGGTGACCGAGCGTGAGCCGCCGGTGCCGCCACCTTTCTTGATCAGATCACTGTCGCCCTGCACCACGTCGATCCGCTCGGCGGGGATGCCGGTCTGGTCCGAGAGGAACTGCGCATAGACCGTCTCATGCCCCTGCCCATTGCTTTGGGTGCCGACATAGATCGTCACCCGGCCATCGCCCTCGAAAACCACTTTGGCCCCTTCGGAGGGGTCGCCCAGAATGCTCTCGATATAGTAGCACAGGCCCTGCCCGCGCAGCAGGCCACGCTTGGCATCCGCGCTACGGCGCGCGGCAAAGCCGTCGCGGTCGGCCTCTTGCCCCACCCGGGCCAGCAGCCGCGCGAAATCGCCCACGTCGTAGAGCTCGCCCGTGGCAGTGGTATAGGGGAATTGCTCAGGCTTGATGAAGTTGATCCGCCGCAACTCCCACGGATCGACGCCCAACTCTCGCGCCGCGCGGTCCATTAGCCGCTCCAGCACATAGATCGCCTCGGGCCTTCCGGCCCCGCGATAGGCGTCGACCTGCACGGTGTTGGTGTAGAACCCTTCGACATGCAGATAGGTGTCTTGCACGTCATAGACGCCCATCAAGACCTTGGAGAAGAGCTGCGACTGGATCGGCTGGCCGAACTGGCTGTTATAAGCCCCAAGGTTGCAGCGTGTATCGACACGGTAGGCGGTAATCTTGTGGTTTTCGTCAAAGGCAAACTCGGCCCAAGACACCAGATCGCGCCCGCCATTGTCAGTGAGCATGGCTTCGGTCCGCTCCGACATCCAGCGCACCGGACGGCCCAAGGCCCGCGCGGCTTGGGCCACGCAAAAATACTCCGGGTAGGTCATCGCCTTCATGCCGAACCCACCGCCTACATCGGGATTGGTCACGCGCACCGCGTCCTCGGGCAGGCCGAAGGCTTTGGTCAGGAACCCCTTATGCGCCCAGACGCCCTGCCCGCCAAGCGCCACATGCAAGCGGCCCTCGGTCCATTCGGCATAGCAGCCGCGCGGCTCCATGGAGTTGACGATGATGCGATTATCCCCCACCTCCAGCTTGACGCGATGGGCGGCCTTGGCAAAAGCCGCCTCGACCTTGGCCTCATCGCCCATATGCCAGTCAAAGGCGCGGTTGTCGGGGGCCTCTGCGTGCAGTGTCTCACCGCCCGGGGCGATATCTATCTTGGCGGGCAGATCGTCAGCGTCGAAAAGGATCATCTCCGCCGCGTCGCGGGCCTGCTGCAAACTTTCGGCCACCACCAGCGCCACCGGCTCGCCCACATAGCGCACGCGGTCCTTGGCCAGCAACGGGCGCAGCGGCGCCGCCCCTTTGCTGCCATCGCGGTTGTCGACGACCGTATGCGGCAGAGCGATATTCATTCCCGCCGCTTCCAGATCGGCGCAGGTCAGCACCAGATGCACGCCATCCGCCGCGCGGGCCTCATCTACGTCCAACTCAGTGATCACCCCATGGGCGACAGGCGCGCGGAAAAAGACGCCATGCAGCGCCTCGGCGGGGGCGATATCATCAACATAGCGGCCCGCACCGGTCAGGAAGCGGTGGTCTTCCACCCGTTTGACCGGTTGGCTTTTCCCGAACTTTTCCATCTGACACCGCCCTTGCTGCCCTGCCTCTTTCAGCGCAACAGTAGCGGGCGCGCCGCCAGTGTCCAGAGGCTCAGGCCGCCTTGCGGGTAAGCGCGCCTTCAAGGCTTGAAACCAGTGTCACCCCTGCCAACCCATAGCCATTAAAGGCGGTCGACATGGCGATGGAATAGGCCCCCATGCCCCCGAACAGGAGGTAATCCCCGGTTTGCGCATCTTCGGGCAGCGGCAGACCATCGGGCAGACGGTCCAGCGAATCGCAGGTCGGACCGAAAACCACACGCGGCTTGGCCGCCCCCTGACGCCGCATGCCATCGGGGCCGACCACATCGACGAGCCCCGAAAGCCCCATGTCGCGCAGATCGGGCAGCCCGCCATAGATACCATCGTTCAGAAAGACAGTGCGCCCGTCGTTGCGCATCCCTTTGATGCGGGTGGCCAACACGGCGGCATCGGCCGCCATCGCCCGGCCCGGCTCGCAGAGCAGCGCAGGCGCATCCGCGCCAAAGCTCTCGGCCAGCGCCGCTTTGACGGCGGCGAAGACAGCCCGGTGGTCCGGCGCGTCAAATCCGCGGTCCACGGCGAAGCCCCCGCCGATGTTCAACCGGTCGATCGAAACACCGGCCATGCGCAGAATATCCGCCGCCGCATGGACATATTGCACCCAAGCCTGCGGATCGTTGCACTGCGTGCCGGGGTGGAAACACATGGACGGCGTGAACCCCATCTCGACCACAGCGCGCAACAGCACCGCCGCCTCTTCAGGGACCGCGCCGAATTTCGAGCCGAAGTCATAGGCCGCGCCCTTCACCGGCAAGGCGAAGCGCACCGCCACCTCATTGCCGCGCGGCACGTCGCGCAGCTTGGCCAGTTCCGACATGTCATCGATCGACCAGCTATAGACCCCCGCCGCGATCCCTGCCTCGACCTCAGAAGGCGAGCGCACGGGGTTATTGTAATGCAAAACCGCCCGCGGACAGACCGCCCGCACCGCTGCCATCTCAGCCGGAGAGGCGACATCGAAGGTGGTGATCCCCGCCGCGACAAGGTTCGACAGCACCTCGGCCCGGTCGTTGGCCTTGACCGCATAGGTCACCAGCCCGTCGAAATCCGCCTGAAACCGCCGCGCGGTGGCTTGCAGCACCGATGGGGCCAGAAACAACACCGGCGCATCGGGGCTGTGTTTCGCTAGATAGGCTGCGGGCGTGTCGGAAAGGGGGGCGATATGCTGCATGGGGGCCTCTTCACTGCTTTTCCCCAGTGAAGCGCGGATTTCGGTCGATTCATCGTGTCATACCGCCTAAAGTGATGCGAACTTTGGGCGAAGTGACGACATGACAGCACAACTTGACGATACCGACCGCGCTTTGATCGCGGCGCTGCAATCCAATGCCCGCCAGCCGGTCGCCGATCTGGCGCGCGGTCTGGGCCTTGCCCGCACCACCGTTCAAGCCCGGCTAGAACGGTTGGAACGCTGCGGCGCCATCCTCGGCTATACGCTGCGTTTAGGCGAGACGGCCCGCGCGCCGCTGCATGCCACGGCACTGGTCAATATCGAGCTGCGTGCTGGCCCCGCCGTATTGGCGCGGCTGCGCAGCCTTCCGGCGGTGCAGGTGGTGCACACCACCTCGGGCCGCTTTGACCTGCTGGTGCAGATCGCGGCGCAGACCACGCAGGAGTTGGACGAGACCCTTGACCGCATCGGCGAGACACGCGGCGTCAAGGGGAGCGAGAGCCTGATCCACCTCAGCACCAAGATCGACCGCAGCGGCTAAGCCCTGCCCCCGCGCCTCACCCCCTGTCAGGGGTCTTTCCCTTACCGCGCCAGAGCGCTAAACGGGGCGCAACAAAAGGGATCATGACCATGGCACTCGAAAAGACCTTCAACGCCGCCGAGGCGGAAAGCCGCATCTACGTCGATTGGGAGACCAAGGGCGCGTTCAAAGCGGGCGCGAATGCGCAGCGGGATGAGCATTTCTCGGTGATGATCCCGCCGCCGAATGTCACAGGCTCGCTGCACATGGGCCATGCCTTCAACAACACGCTGCAGGACATCCTCGTGCGCTGGCACCGGATGCAGGGTTTCGACACCCTCTGGCAGCCCGGCCAAGACCACGCGGGCATCGCCACGCAGATGGTGGTGGAACGCGAGTTGGCCGCCACCGGCCAGCCGGGCCGTCGCGAGCTGGGCCGCGAGGCCTTCACCGCCAAGGTTTGGGAGCAAAAGCAGAAATCCGGCGGCACGATCATCGATCAGCTGCGCCGTCTGGGCGCCTCTTGCGACTGGTCGCGCAACGCCTTCACCATGTCCGGCGCGCCCGGTGCGCCTGCGGGCGAGGAAGGCAATTTCCACGATGCCGTGATCAAGGTCTTCGTGGACATGTACAACAAGGGGCTGATCTACCGCGGCAAGCGGCTGGTCAACTGGGACCCGCATTTCGAGACCGCGATCTCCGACCTCGAGGTCGAGAGCACCGAGGTCGATGGACATATGTGGCACTTCAAATATCCGTTGGCGGGGGGCGAGACCTATACCTACGTCGAGCGTGACGATGACGGTAACGTGGTATTCGAAGAGCAGCGCGATTATATCTCCATCGCCACCACCCGGCCCGAGACCATGCTCGGCGACGGTGCCGTTGCAGTTCATCCATCGGATGAGCGTTACGCCTCAATCATCGGGAAACTCTGTGAAATTCCCGTTGGCCCGAAAGAGCAGCGCCGCCTCATTCCGATCATCACCGACGAATATCCGGACAAGAACTTCGGCTCGGGCGCGGTGAAGATCACCGGCGCGCATGACTTCAACGACTACGGCGTGGCCAAGCGCAACAACATCCCGCTTTACGCGCTGATGGACACCCAAGGCCGGATGCGCGCCGATGGCCTGCCCTACGATCAGGCCGCCGCGCGCGCGCAGGCCATCGCCGATGGTTCCGAAGCCGCGCCCGAGGATGCGACCGAGATCAACCTCGTGCCGGAAGCCTACCGCGGCCTCGACCGTTTTGAGGCCCGCAAGCGCGTGGTCGCGGACGTGACCGCCGAGGGCCTCGCCGTGATGACCGAGGCGACCGACCCGCGCCTTGGCCGCGCCGCCAAGAAAGCCCCCGTCGAGCCCGGTGAAGGCGGTGAGATGCGCACCGAGGAAGAGAACCTCGTGCCGCTGGTCGAGGCTAAGAAGATCATGCAGCCCTTCGGCGACCGCTCCAAGGTGGTGATCGAGCCGATGCTGACCGACCAGTGGTTCGTCGCCACCGACAAGATCGTGCAGCCCGCCATCGACGCCGTGCGCTCGGGCGAAGTGACGATCCTGCCCGAGCAGGACCGCAAAGTGTACTTCCACTGGTTGGAGAACATCGAGCCGTGGTGCATCTCGCGCCAGCTCTGGTGGGGCCATCAGATCCCGGTGTGGTTCGACGACGAGGGCAACGAGTATTGCGCGCCGACCGAGGCTGAGGCGCAGGCCATGGCCCCCGGCAAGACCCTGCGCCGCGATCCCGATGTGCTCGACACGTGGTTTTCCTCCGGCCTTTGGCCCATCGGCACGCTGGGTTGGCCCGAGCAAACCGCGGAACTGGAAAAGTACTTCCCCACCTCCGTTCTGGTCACCGGTTTTGACATCATCTTCTTCTGGGTCGCCCGGATGATGATGATGCAATATGCCGTGGTCGATCAGAAACCTTTCGACACCGTCTATGTCCACGCGCTGGTGCGCGATGAGAAGGGCAAGAAGATGTCGAAGAGCTTGGGCAATGTGCTCGACCCGCTGGAGCTGATCGACGACTACGGCGCCGACGCCGTGCGCTTCACCCTGACCTCCATGGCCGCCATGGGGCGTGATCTGAAGCTCTCGACACAGCGCATCGCCGGCTATCGCAACTTCGGCACCAAGCTCTGGAACGCCCATCGCTTCGCCGAGATGAACGGCGTGTTTGAGGCCATGCCCGCTGGG
Source organism: Sulfitobacter sp. 1A13679 (assembly GCF_043557115.1). Lineage (NCBI taxonomy): Bacteria > Pseudomonadati > Pseudomonadota > Alphaproteobacteria > Rhodobacterales > Roseobacteraceae > Sulfitobacter > Sulfitobacter sp. 1A13679. The sequence continues at coordinate 29,687 of NZ_JBIFFO010000018.1, read as the reverse complement.
ATGCCCCAGCCCACCGCGACGCTGAACAAATGGATCGTGGGCGAGACCGCCCGCGTGCGCGAGGAGGTTGACGCCGCACTCGGCAACTTCCGCTTCAACGACGCGGCCAATGCGCTTTACGCCTTTGTCTGGGGCAAGGTCTGCGACTGGTATGTGGAGCTGTCGAAGCCGCTGATGCAGGACGACGCGCCCGAGGCCGAGGAAACCCGCGCCACCATGGCCTGGGTGCTGGAGCAATGCCTGATCCTGCTGCATCCGATCATGCCCTTCATCACCGAGGAACTTTGGCAGACCACCGCCAAGCGTGATGAGCTTCTGGCCCTCACCGATTGGCCCGCCTACACCACTGCCGATCTGCTCGATGCCGACGCGGACCGGGAGCTCAACTGGGTGATCGGCCTCATCGAGAGCATCCGCTCGGCCCGTCAGCAGATGCATGTGCCCGCTGGGCTGAAGGTGCCGATGCTGGTGACCGAGATGGACGAGGCGGCACAAGGCGCTTGGGACCGCAACGAGGTGATGATCAAGCGCCTGGCGCGGGTCGAGAGCCTTGAGAAAGCCGACAGCTTCCCGAAAGGCACCGTCTCGATCGCCGCCCCGGGGGCGAGCTTCGGCCTGCCCTTGGCCGGTCTCATCGACATCGATGCTGAGAAGGCGCGCCTGCAGAAGTCGCTCGACAAGCTGGGCAAGGAGATCGGTGGGCTGAAGGGGCGTTTGAATAACCCTAAATTCGCCGCCTCTGCGCCGGAAGAGGTCGTGGCCGAAGCGCAGGCGAATCTCGCGGCACGTCAGGAAGAGGCGGACCAATTGCAGGCCGCACTGGACCGGCTGGCGGAACTGGGCTGAGACCAACAAAGCCGGGCAGCGCCAGACCGCGGGGTGGCGCTGCATACGGGGCAGTTGGGCAGTTTATCTCTGCCGCGTTTATGCCAAGCTGACAGGAATGCACTTCGATTGCAAAAGCGCCAGCCCGGGGGGCGGTCTGGCGCTGCCCGGCGGCCTGCGGCCTTGATCCCGGGCTGGTTCGTTCAATGTGACCGGTTTGCAGGCCGGCTTACTTGAACACCGCGGGCCGCTTGCCGAATTCCGCCGCGATCACCTCCATCTGCTCGGGTTTGCCCAGCAGCGCCGCCTGCTCACGCGACTCGGCCAAGAGCACATCCGCATCCGATGCGCCCGTCTCCGCATATCCGATCAACCGCTTCGCCGTGCGGATCGCATTCGGCCCTTTGCCCGCGATCACCTGCGCCAGTTCCAGCGCGGCCGCCTGCGGATCATCGGCGACTTCCGTCACCAACCCCCAACGCTCGGCCTGCGCGGCGTCCACCGGCGCGGCGGTATAGGTCAACCGCCGCAACACGTCCGAGCGCACCAGACGCGGCAGCAGCACCATGCCGCCCATATCCGGCACGATGCCCCATTTCATCTCCATCACCGCGAGCTTCGTATCCGGCGCGGCAATCCGAATATCCGCCCCAAGCGCCAGCTGCATCCCGGCGCCAAAAACCACCCCATGCAGCGCCGCGATGACCGGGATTTCCAAACGGTGCCAAACCATCGACACCTCTTGCCATTTGTTCGTCGTGCCTTCGCCATGGCTGCGGGGCATGATCAACGCCTCGACATCCTGCCCCAGCATCCCCGAGAGCCCGCCGATATCAATGCCCGCGCAAAAGCCTTTGCCCTCGCCCGAGAGCAACACCACCCGGGCGTCCGAAGCCGCAACCTCCTGCCCTGCCGCGATGATCGCCTTGATCATCTCATCATCCACCGCGTTCATCTTGTCGGCGCGGGTGAGGGTCACATGGGCGATATGGTCTTCGATCCGGGTGGTGACGCGGGGCATGGCTGTTCTCCTGAATGTTTGGCGCAGTTCAGCGCAGATCACCGCGCGGCACCAGCAAAACGTGGCGGCAGGTGCTGCGGCACTTGCCCTCTCACGGGCCCGCCCCTACACCTTGGCGCATGACATATGCACGCCTTACCCCCCTCGCCCAACGTCTGCCCGCCAATGTCCCCTTCGTGGGCCCCGAAGCGCAGGAGCGCGTCCTTGGCCGCCCCTTCAAAGCCCGGCTTGGCGCCAATGAAAACGTCTTTGGCCCCTCGCCCCGCGCCATCGCGGCCATGGCAAAGACCGAGATGTGGAAATATGGCGATTCTGAAAGCGTGGAACTGCGCGCGGCGCTGGCCGAATTGCACGGCATCGCGCCCGAGAACATCATCGTCGGCGAAGGCATTGACGGGCTGCTGGGCTACCTCGTGCGCCTGCTGGTGGGCGAAGGCGATGCGGTGGTGACCTCCGAAGGCGCTTACCCAACCTTCAACTACCACGTCACGGGCTTTGGCGGCGTGCTGCACAAGGTGCCCTACCGCGACGATCACGAAGACCCGGCGGCGCTTTTCGCCAAGGCGGCGGAGGTGGATGCCAAGCTCGTCTACCTCGCGAACCCCGACAACCCGATGGGCACTTGGCATGAGGGCGCGGCACTGGCACGCGCGCTCGACGACCTGCCCCAAGGCAGCCTGCTTTTGCTGGATGAAGCCTATATCGAATGCGCCCCCGAGGGCACCGCGCCCGAACTTTCCGCCGATGACCCACGGGTGATCCGGATGCGCACCTTCTCCAAAGCCTACGGCCTTGCCGGGGCGCGGATCGGCTATGCCATTGCCGCGCCCGCGTTGATCACCGCCTTTCACAAGGTCCGCAATCACTTTGGCCTGAACCGCGCAGCGCAGGCGGGGGCCTTGGCGGCGGTGCAGGATCAGAGCTACCTGAAAGAGGTTCAGACCAAGATCGCCGAGGCGCGCCGCCGGATCGTCCAAATCGCTGAAGAAAACGGGCTGAGCACCCTCCCCTCTGCCGCCAATTTCGTTGCGGTCGACTGTGGCCGCGATGGCGCCTTCGCCAAGGCGGTGCTCGACGCGCTGGTGGCGCGGGGGATCTTCGTGCGCATGCCCTTTGCCGCCCCGCAAAACCGCTGCATCCGCATCAGTTGCAGCACGGCGGAGGAGCTGGATCACTTCGCCGCCGCCTTGCCCAAGGCCTTAACGGACGCGCGCGGGGCTTAAGCCCCGCCGATCACCTCCGCCGCCGCTTGCAAGGCGCCCGGGCCGTGGTCGATCTTCAGCGCCGAAAGCCCGGCTTCGATCCCGCCAAGCAGCCCCATGATCATATGGCCGTTCACATGGCCCATATGGCCAAGGCGGAAGAACCCGTGCCACGCAGGCTCCCCCGGCAGGGCCATGCCCAGCCCCACGCCCAGTGTCAGCCCCAGATTGCCCTGCACCCAGTCGCGTAACTCGGTCGCATGGGGCGCTTGCAGCCGCAGCGCGGTGACGGCATGGCTCCGCAGGGCGCGGTCTTCGATGTTGAAGCGCAGGCTGCCTTCCGCCGACCACGCCTCGCAGGCCGCCCAAACCGCACGGGCCAGCGTTTCATGGCGCTGCCAGACCTGCTCGATCCCTTCTTCATGGATGATGTCGAGGGCGGCGCGCAGGCCGTAGAGGTGATGCGTCGGCGCCGTGCCCCCGTGGTATTGATAAAACTCCTGCGCATGGGCGCGCGGCGACCAGTCCCAATAGCGGCTCACGCGGGGCAGACGCGCACGGGCTTCCTCGGCCCGGTCGTTGAAAAAGACGAAGGCCATGCCCGGCGGCACCATCAGCCCCTTTTGCGAAGCGGTGACCATGACATCGACACCCCAAGCGTCCATCTCAAAGCGCTCACAACCCAATGACGCGATGCAATCCGCCATCAAGAGCGCGGGATGGCCCGCCTCATCCAACAGGCGGCGCAGGCCCGGCACATCGTTGCGGACCGAGCTTGAGGTGTCCACATGCACCGCCATCACCGCTTTGATCTGATGGCCGCTATCGGCCTTCAAACGTTCGGCCACCTGCGTCAGATCGACGGGCGCGTTGCGGCCAAAGTCGAGGATATCCACCTCCGCCCCCAGCCCCGTCGCCATTTCGGCCCAGCCATGGCCGAAACGCCCCGTGGCCAGCACCAGCACCCGGTCGCCGGAGGCTATGACATTGCTCAGCGCAGCTTCCCAAGCGCCGTGGCCGTTGCTGATATACATCGCCACATGACGATCTGTACGCGCCACGCGCTTCAGGTCAGCGGCCAGCGCAGGCATCATTTCGACCAACTCGCCTTCATAGATATTGGGAGCCGCACGGTGCATCGCGCTCAGCACCGCGTCGGGCATGACCGAGGGGCCGGGAATGGCGAGGTACGAACGACCGGGGGCGAGTTTATTCTGCTTTGTCATGATATTGGCTGCCGTTTTGAAAATGCGTGACCGGGGGACGGTCGGGCGCAGCTTACTGCCCGGCAGGCCGGGGTCAACACGCGATCGGACCTTAGGTAAGGCGCGCCCCCGCGCCGCCCTTCCACCCGCTCAGGCCACCCCCTGCCCGCCTTGCCCGACCTGCGCGACGGCTTGCCCTGCCTGCGCGGCTTTCGTACACGGGATCCGACTGCCCAAAAGGATCAGGCACCGGTATGAATGATGACAGTTACACCTCCGCGCAGTTGATGCGCTGGCTTTGGCGGGACTATCTAAAGAAACACACCGGTCTGATGGCCATCGCGGTGATCTTCATGATCATCGAAGGCTCGACCTTGGGCGTGCTGGCGAAACTGATGGAGCCGATGTTTGACCGCGTCTTCGTCGGTGGTGACCGCGGGGCGCTGGTTTGGGTCGGGCTGGTGCTGGTGGCGATCTTTGCGCTGCGGGCGCTCGCCACGGTGGTGCAAAAGGTGCTGCTGACCCGCGTGGCACAGCGCACGGCAGCGGACCTGCGCATCGACCTGCTCGACCGGATGATGCAGCAAGACGGTGCCTTTCACCAAAGCCACCCGCCCGGCTTTCTTGTCCAGCGCGTGCAATCGGATGTGAATGCGGTCAGCGATGTCTGGCGCGCGGTAATCACCGGCGCGGGGCGCGATCTGGTGGGGCTGGTGATCCTCATGGGCGTGGCCATCGCGATTGACCCGATTTGGGCACTTTTGGCGATGGTCGGCGTGCCGCTGATGGTGCTGCCCGCCGCCATCGCCCAGCGTTTCGTCCGCGCCCGCTCCCGCGAGGCGCGCGATATCGGGGCCAGCCTTTCGACCCGGCTGGACGAGGTTTTCCACGGCATCGTGCAGATCAAGCTCAACGCGCTAGAGGACTACCAAGCCCGGCAATACCGCGAGTTGACGCGCACCTTTATTCGCACCGAAGTCCGTGCCGCCTTTGGCAACTCCGCGATCCCGGCGATGATCGACATCATGTCGGGCATCGGCTTCATGGCCGTGATCGTCTACGGCGGGTCCGAGATCATCGCGGGCAACAAAACCATTGGCGAGTTCATGACCTTCTTTACCTCGCTGGGGTTCATGTTCTCCCCCCTGCGCCGCCTTGGTGCGATCAGCGGCCTATGGCAGATGGCCGCCGCCGCGCTGGAACGTATCAAGGAATTGCTCGATGCGCCCCTGCACCTGCGCAGCCCCGACAAAGCGCAGGCCGCGCCCGATGGCCCGCCCGATGTGACCCTGACAGATGTCTCGCTCTCCTACGGCGACACGAAGGTGTTGAACGGCTTGGACCTGACCGCGAAAGCGGGCCAGACGACCGCACTGGTCGGCGCCTCGGGGGCGGGGAAATCGACCATCTTCAACCTGCTCACCCGGCTGGTGGATCCACAAAGCGGCAGCGTGCGGATCGGCGGGGTCGACACCAGCGCGATGACCATACCGGACCTGCGCGGCCTCTTCTCTGTCGTGACGCAGGAAGCGCTCTTGTTCGATGAAACCCTGCGCGAGAACATCGTGCTGGGCCGCGAGAATGTCACCGACGAAGAGCTCGACCGTGTGCTGAAAGCCGCCCATGTGGCGGACTTCCTGCCGCAGTTGGAACAGGGGCTGGAAACCCGCGTCGGCCCACGCGGCTCAGCCCTGTCGGGCGGGCAGCGCCAGCGCGTGGTGATCGCCCGCGCCCTGCTGCGCGACACGCCGATCCTGCTGCTGGATGAGGCCACCAGCGCCTTGGACGCGCAATCGGAACAGGTCGTGCAGGATGCGCTTGATCGCCTCGCCAAGGGCCGCACCACCATCGTCATCGCGCACCGGCTGTCGACCATCCGCAGCGCGGATAAGATCGTGGTGATGGACCGGGGCCGCGTCACCGATGAGGGCACCCATGACGAGCTGATGGAACGCGGCGGCATCTATGCCGACCTCTACCGCCTGCAATATCGCGACGGAAAGACCGTATCGGACGCCCGCGGCCTCAGCGCCCTCTCCGCGAAGAAACGCCGCGAAAGGGCGCGCCAGCCCAATCTGCTCCAACGGATCGGGGCGGCGTTCTTTAACTGAATGCGCGGGGCGTGGGCAAACCCGCGCCCCTTTCACGAACGCCGGTAGCTTTCGGCGAGCGCCTCGGGGCTGGCCCCCATCGCATAGCGGGTCAGTGTCCAGAGATTGCGCCCCCCGCGCCGCAGCCAGCCCTGACGGCGGTATTTCTCAGCACTGGTCACGGCGACGCCATTGAGCCGGCTCAAGCGACCGCGCAGGGCGCGGGCCAGTGCTACGTCCTCCATCAGCGGCTGATCGGGATAGCCGCCCACCGCGTCATAAAGCGCGCGGGGCAACAGCAACCCCTGATCTCCATAGGGCAGGCCAAGACCACTGCGCAGGTTCGCCCAGCCCGCCACCAAGCGCGGCGCCAGACCGCGCTGATCGAAGCGCAGGCGGAACCACCCCGCGCCTTCGGCCCTGTGCGCCATGTGATCCTGCACCGCATCGCTCCAGCCCGGGGCCAGCACCGTGTCGGCGTGCAGCACCAAGAGCCATGCGCCCTGCGCCGCGTCGCACCCACGCCGCAACTGCCCCCCCCGCGAAGGCGCGCCCGAGACGACCTCAGCCCCCCAGCCGTCGGCCAGCGCGCGCGTGCCATCCGTGGAGCCGCCATCGCTCAAGATCACCTCGCGGATCAGCCCGGCCTGCAAGCCTTCGACCAGAGCGGCGAGGCAAGCGGGCAGCGCCGTGGCCGCGTTAAGGCTGGGAATGACTACAGAGATCGGCGCGCGCATGGTTGCCCCTTTTGGATGGCTTTGACAGGTTATATGTCATGGCCAGCAATCGAAGGACACCCGCATGACCCCGCGCCGCATTCTGCGCCTCTCCGGCCCCGACACCCGCGACTTTTTGCAAGGAATCGTGACCAATGACGTCGGCAAACTGGACCAAGGCCCGGTCTATGCCGCCCTGCTGACGCCGCAGGGCAAATATATGGCCGATTTCTTTCTGATCGCCGATGGCGATAACGTCCTGCTGGACGTGGACGAAAGGCTCGGTGATATGCTGACCCAGCGGCTGTCGATGTACAAGCTGCGGGCGAAGGTGACCATTGAGTCCACGGGCCTACACCTGCACCGTGGCACCGGCCCCGCGCCCGATGATGCCGTGGCCGATCCGCGTCATCCTGAAATGGGCTGGCGCGCCTATCGCGACACGCCGCAGACCGAAGACACGACCGATTGGGACGCTCTGCGCGTGGCGCATCTGATCCCCGAGGCGGGGATCGAACTCACCCCCGATACCTTTATCCTTGAGGCGGGGTTCGATCGGATCAACGGGCTGGATTTCCGCAAAGGCTGCTATGTCGGCCAAGAGGTGACCGCCCGGATGAAACACAAGACCGAGTTGCGCAAAGGGCTGACCCGGGTCGAGGTCAGCGGCAGCGCCGCCCCCGGCACGGCAATCACGGCAGAGGGGAAACCCGCGGGCACGCTTTACACCCAAGCGGGCGGTCAGGCTTTGGCGCATTTGCGGTTCGACCGCGCCAAAGGCCCGATGCAAGCCGAAGGTGCAGAGGTCACTTGGCCCGGCCCTGCGACCTGAGCACCGCGCGCCGCTGAAAGGCCCCACGAAACAAAAAGCCCCGGCAAAACCGGGGCTGATCTCCTTTACCAAAGATGACGTCGCGTCAGGCCCGTTCGACATATTCCATGGTTTCCGTGTTCACGACGATGTCTTCGTCTTGGCCCACGAAGGGCGGCACGGTGATCTTCACACCGTTGTCGAGCACAGCAGGCTTGAAGGAATTCGCCGCCGTCTGGCCCTTCACCACCGGCTCGGTCTCGGCCACTTTGCAGGTCACCTTCTGCGGCAGCGAGGCGTTCAGCGCCTCTTCCTCGTGATATTCGACCACGATCATCATGCCGTCCTGCAAGAAGGGGCGGCGCTCTCCCAAAAGCTCGGCAGGCAGCTGCACCTGCTCATAGGTTTCGGTGTCCATCACCACCAGCATACCATCGTCTTCATACAGAAATTGCTGGTCTTTTTGCTCCAAACGCACCCGCTCGACCTTGTCGGCGGAACGGAAGCGTTCGTTCAATTTGGAGCCGTTGCGCAGGTTGCGCATCTCGACTTGGGCAAAGGCGCCGCCCTTGCCGGGCTTCACGTGATCGACCTTCACAGCCGCCCAGAGGCCACCGTTATGTTCAAGGACGTTTCCGGGGCGGATCTCGTTTCCGTTAATCTTGGGCATGTGACAAAACCACGACATAAGGTTGATGATATGATGTTCGGGTCTATATCGGGAGGGATGGTCCCCTGCAAGCAGGCGTTATTCTCTGCTGCCACACCAACTAGATATGCGCAAGCTGCATGGGAGATATGCTAAATAGAGGTATCCGAATCAAAAGATATCCGTCATAAGGGCCTCCACGCCCGAATGACAAGAGCAAGAATAATCGAAAGGACGACGAGATGAAAGATTTCGTTGATGGCACCGCTTTCAACAACGAGCAAGGCAACCGCGCACGCAAGCTCTTTGCTGCTGTGGTGCTAGCTGCTTTGGATGACGCAATTGCCGATGACAAGAAATATGGCAACGGCCCTGAACAGATCGCCCGCTGGGCCCGCTCGCGCGATGGCCGCGAGGTTCTGAGCTGTGCCGGTATCGACCCCAACGAGCGGGTCGTCGAAGGTTTGATGGAATTCGTCGGCAAAGGCGTGCGGACCTCCGTCGCCCTGTCGCGTGAAGAATCCGAGCGCCGCAATGCCGCGCTGCAGGCCGAAGCCGCCTGAGACATATACGCCAAACGGCGCAATTGACGCAGCCTTCGGGCTGCGTTTTTTTGTGTCTGCCCCCCGGCGATGGGCTTTCCCCTGCCGCTGATTTGCGCCAATTTGCGCGAAACCAAGGGCAAGCAGATATGACCAAAGCCATCATGATCCAAGGCACCGGCAGCAATGTCGGCAAGTCGATGATCGTCGCCGGATTGATCCGCGCCTGCGCCCGGCGTGGCCTGCGTGTGCGCCCTTTCAAACCGCAGAACATGTCCAACAACGCCGCCGTCACCGAAGACGGGGGCGAGATTGGCCGCGCGCAGGCGTTGCAGGCCCGCGCGGCGGGCGTGGCCCCGCATACGGATATGAACCCGGTGCTGCTGAAACCCCAGAGCGCCACCGGCGCGCAGGTGGTGGTGCAAGGCAGGATCGCAGGCCAGCAAGAGGCGCGGGAATTTGGCCGCAACAAAGCCAGCCTGATGCCCGCGGTACTGCAATCCTTTCACCGTTTGGCCGAAAGCTGCGACCTGATCGTGATCGAGGGTGCGGGCTCCCCGGCTGAGACGAACCTGCGGGCGGGCGACATCGCCAATATGGGCTTTGCCCGCGCCGCCGGGGTGTCGGTGGTGCTGATGGGCGACATCGACCGCGGCGGGGTGATCGCGCAGATCGTCGGCACACAGGCTGTGCTCTCCCCTGAGGATAACGCGCTGATCCGCGGCTTTGCGGTGAACAAATTCCGCGGCGACCGCAGTCTCTTTGACGCGGGGCGCGATGACATCGCCGCGCGTACCGGCTGGCCGAGCCTTGGGGTGATCCCGTGGTTCGACGCCGCCCACCGCCTGCCCGCCGAAGACGTGATGGACCTGCCCGCCCGCGCGCGCTCTGGCGGGTCGGGCTGTGTTATCGCCGTGCCGCGCCTGCCCCGGATCGCCAATTTCGATGACCTCGATCCGCTGGCGGCTGAGCCGGGCGTCGACCTGCGGATGATCATGCCGGGCAGCCATTTGCCCGCCGAGGCCGATCTGGTGCTCATGGTCGGCAGTAAATCCACGATCTCCGACCTCGAAGCCTTCCGGGCCGAGGGGTGGGACATCGACCTTGCCGCCCATATCCGGCGCGGCGGCCATGTGCTGGGCCTTTGCGGCGGCTATCAGATGCTGGGCAAGACCATCACCGATCCCGAGGGGATCGAAGGCCCGGCGGCGCGGGTGGCGGGGCTGGGGCATTTGGATGTAGAAACCACGATGGCCCCGCTGAAACATCTGTCGGAAAAGGTCGGCCAGCACCCCGCCAGCGGCACCGCCCTCACTGGCTATGAGATCCATATCGGAGAAACCACCGGCCCCGATTGCGCCCGCGCGTGGCTGGCTTTCGACGGCACGCCCGAGGGCGCGGCCTCCCCTTCGGGCCGGGTGCAGGGCTGCTATATGCACGGGATTTTCAGCTCGGATGCCTTCCGTCGCGCCTATCTTGGCGGCTTCGGCGTCACCTCATCGCTGGATTTTGAAACCGGGGTGGAAGAGGTGCTGGACGCGCTGGCCGATCATGTCGAGACCTATATGGATGTCGACCTGTTCCTCTCCCTCGCGGCAGAGGTCTAGGCTGGAGCGCGCGCAGCCCTCCAGCCCAACGCTTAAAACTCGACGACTGCGCGGATCGATTCACCCTTGTGCATCAGATCGAAGCCTTCGTTGATCTGATCCAAAGTCAGTTTATGGGTGATCATCGGGTCGATCTCAATCTTGCCGTTCATGTACCAATCGACGATCTTGGGCACATCCGTCCGCCCCTTGGCCCCGCCAAAGGCGGTGCCGCGCCAGACCCGACCGGTGACCAGTTGGAAAGGCCGCGTCGAAATCTCGGCCCCCGCGGGTGCCACGCCGATGATGATGCTCTCGCCCCAGCCCTTATGCGCGCATTCCAGCGCGTCGCGCATGACTTTGGTGTTGCCCGTGGCGTCAAAGGAATAATCCGCACCGCCCTTGGTCAGCTCAACCAGATGCGCCACCAGATCGCCCTCGACCTTCGAAGGGTTCACGAAATCGGTCATACCGAAGTAACGCGCGGCCTCTTCCTTGTCGTCATTAAGGTCGACGCCCACGATCTGATCCGCCCCGGCCATTCGCAGCCCCTGAATGACGTTCAGCCCGATGCCGCCCAGTCCAAAGACCACGCAACGCGCGCCCAACTCGACCTTGGCGGTGTTAATGACGGCACCGATGCCGGTGGTGACGCCACAGCCGATGTAGCAAATCTTGTCAAAAGGCGCGTCCTTGCGCACTTTCGCCAACGCGATTTCGGGCACCACGGTGTGATTGGCGAAGGTCGAACAGCCCATGTAGTGGTGGATCGGCGTGCCATCTAGCATTGAGAAGCGTGTCGTGCCATCGGGCAGCTTACCTTGGCCTTGGGTCACGCGGATCGCCTGACACAGGTTGGTCTTACCGCTGAGACAATATTCGCACTCCCGGCATTCCGGCGTGTAGAGCGGGATGACGTGATCGCCCGGCTCCAGCGTAGTGACACCCTCGCCCACTTCCAGCACGACGCCCGCCCCCTCATGGCCGAGGATGGCGGGGAAGATGCCTTCGGGGTCGTCGCCCGAGCGGGTGAACTCATCGGTGTGGCACAGGCCGGTCGCCTTGATCTCGACCAAGACCTCGCCCCGTTTCGGGCCTTCGAGGTTCACCTCCATGATTTCAAGCGGTTTGCCGGCTTCCACGGCAACGGCGGCACGGGTTCTCATCATGGGTCTCTCCTTCGGGTGTGATCTTTGTTGCTTTATGAAGCACGCATGCGGCAAATGTCCAACGCAGAAAACGCCGCCCTGATCGCCTCAACCGGTGATCGGCGCGTCGGATTTGATCTGCCGCAGGATCACATTCGTCGTGGCCGAATTCACCGCCGGATGCAGGAACAAAAAGCTCTCCAAAAAGGCGTTATAGGCGTCGATATCGCGGCACAGCACGCGCAGGTGATAATCCGCTTGGCCCGTGGTGGCGAAACACTCCGTCACCTCTGTCCGGCTTTGGATCGCGCGGATGAAACTGGCGAGGGCCGAGGCGTCATGCCGCGTCAGATGCACATGCACCATTGCCTCGAACCCCAGCCCCATCGCCTTGGGGTCGACCACGGCGGCGTAACGTTTGATCACCCCCGCCTGCTCCAACGCCTTGACCCGCCGCCAGCAGGCGGAAGCGGATATGTTCAGCTTTGCGGCCAGCTGTGCGTTGGGCAGGCGCGAATCCTGCTGGAGCAGGAACACAAGCTGTCGGTCCGTCGCATCCATTTCAGTCATCGGGTAAATCTTTCATTCTGAAAAGTTCTTCCGGATAATTTATTCAGACATCCGCGACAAAGCCAGTAAAATTGGTGCAAAAATTCGCGCATCCTGCGGTACACTTCTCAGTGAGGAGACCCCCATGACAGAACAACCGCGTGAATTTATCACTTATAAACTTGATGACCGCTATGATCAGACCGAAGGCCGCGTCTTTCTGACCGGGACGCAGGCGCTGGTGCGCATCATGCTGGATCAGGCCCGGCGTGATCGCGCAGCGGGGTTAAATACCGCCGGTTTCGTCTCAGGCTACCGCGGCTCGCCTCTGGGCGGGCTCGATCTGGAATACTGGCGCATCAAGGACCGCGTGGCCGAGGCGGGCGTGAAGTTCCTTCCGGCGGTGAACGAAGACCTCGGCGCCACCGCGGTCTTGGGCGCGCAGCAGGCCCATCTCGACCCGCAGGCGGAGGTCGAGGGCGTCTTCTCCATGTGGTACGGCAAGGGCCCGGGGGTGGACCGCTCGGGCGACGCGCTGAAACACGGCAACGCCTATGGCTCCGCGCCCAAGGGCGGTGTGCTGGTGGTGGCGGGCGACGACCACGGCTGTGTGTCGTCGTCGATGCCGCACCAGTCCGACGTGGGCTTCATGTCGTGGTTCGTGCCAACGCTGAACCCGGCTTCCGTCGCCGAATATCAAGCCTTCGGCGAATACGGCATCGCGCTGTCGCGTTTCTCGGGCACATGGGTCGGCTTCAAGGCGATCTCCGAAACCGTGGAGAGCGGCGCCTCGGTCGAGCTGACCCCGGACCGCGTGTTCAAGCAGCCTGACTACACCGCCCCCCCGGGCGGGCTGCATGTGCGCTTGGGCGATCTCCCCTCCCCCGAGATCGAGACGCGGCTGCACCACAAGCTCGACGCGGTTCAGGCCTTCATGCGCGCCAACCCGATCGATCGGCATATTTACGAGACGCAGGACGCCTCCTTCGGAATCGTCACCACCGGCAAGGGCCATCTCGACACGATGGAGGCACTCCGGCTTCTGGGCCTCGACGAGGCCGCCTGCCGTCGTCTCGGCATCGACATCTACAAGATCGGCATGGTCTGGCCGCTGGCGCTGGACGACGCGCTCGACTTCGTGAAGGGCAAGCGCGAAGTGCTTGTGATCGAAGAGAAACGCGGCATCATCGAGAGCCAGTTCAAAGAGGCTTTCTACGACTGGCCCGGCTCCAAGCCCGCGCGGATGGTCGGCAAGCACGACGAGAACCTAGAGGAACTGGTGCCCTGGACCGGGGAGCTGTCGCCGCTGAAGCTGGTGCCGATCATCGCTGCACGTCTCGATGCCTTCTTCCCCGAAGAGAAGCTGCTCGAAAAAGCCCGCACGCTGACCGACCAGCCGCCCGTGCTGCTGAACGTCGAGGGCGCCACCCGCACCCCTTATTTCTGCTCCGGCTGCCCGCATAACTCCTCCACCAAGCTGCCGGTGGGGTCGAAGGCCAACTCCGGCATTGGCTGCCATGTCATGGCCTCCTGGATGGACCGCGAGACGGCGGGTTTCGCCCAGATGGGCGGCGAAGGCGTGCCGTGGATCGCGGCTTCGATGTTTAACGGGAACAAGCACGTCTTCCAGAACCTTGGCGAGGGCACCTGGTATCACTCCGGCTCGCTGGCGATCCGACAGGCGGTCGCGGCGAAGACCAACATCACCTACAAGATCCTCTACAACGACGCGGTTGCTATGACCGGTGGCCAGCCGGTGGACGGCCCCGTTTCCGTCGCCGCCATCGCGCAGGCCTGCCGCGCCGAGGGGGTGGAGCGGATCGCGCTGGTCTCGGACCGGCCCGAACTGCTTCCCAAGGGCGACTTCCCGGATGGCACCACATTCGACCACCGCGGCGATCTCGACCGCGTGCAGCGCGAGCTGCGCGAGATCCCGGGCGTCACCGTGCTGATCTACGAGCAGACCTGCGCCACCGAGAAGCGCCGCAAGCGCAAGCGCAGGCTGATGGACGACCCGAAGAAATTCGTGATGATCAACGATCTGGTCTGCGAGGGCTGTGGCGATTGCAGCCTCGAGTCGAACTGTCTCAGCGTCGAGCCAAAAAAGACCGAGCTCGGCACCAAGCGGCAGATCAACCAGTCCACCTGCAACAAGGATTACTCCTGCCTCAACGGCTTCTGCCCCTCCTTCGTGACGGTCGAGGGCGGCAGCCGCCGCAAACGCTCCGGCGCGGGGTTGGACGTGGCGGGTCTGTCGGCGCAGTTGCCGATGCCGGAGTTGCCCAAGCTCGACCGGCCCTTCAACCTGCTGGTGACCGGCGTCGGCGGCACCGGCGTGGTGACCGTGGGCGCGCTCATCACCATGGCCGCGCATCTCGAGGGGTTGGGCTCCAGCGTGCTCGACTTCACCGGTTTTGCGCAGAAATTCGGTACGGTGCTGGGCTATGTGCGCCTCGCCAAGCGTCCCGAGGAGGTGCATCAAGTGCGCATCGATCAGGGCGGCGCAGATGCGGTGATCGGCTGCGACATGGTCGTGAGTTCCGCGCCCAAGGCCTCGGCCCACTACCGGCGCGGCACCCGGATCGTGCTGAACCGTGCCGAAATGCCCACGGGCGATCTGGTTCTGAACCGCGACGCCGAGTTGCGCATCGACGACCGCGAGGCGGTGATCGCGCAGGCCGTGGGGACCGAGAACCTTGCCGCTTTCGACGCCAACGCCATGGCCGAGAAGCTGATGGGCGACGCGGTGTTCGCCAATGTGATGATGCTCGGTTTCGCTTGGCAGAAGGGTCTCGTGCCGGTCTCGCTCACAGCGCTTGAGCAGGCAATCGAATTGAACGGCGTGGTGCCCGACAAGAACCGCGCAGCCTTTGGCTTTGGCCGGGTCATGGCGGGCAACCCGCAGGCGATCGAGGCGCATTTCGCCCCCGCGCCTGCACCCGACGACAGTGTCGAAGGCCTGATCGCGCGGCGGATGGAGTTCCTCACCGGCTACCAGAACGCCGCCTACGCCCAGCGCTACAAGGCCAAGCTCGATGCGCTGGCGGGCAAGCTGCCCGAAGGCGCCGACGACCTGATGCGCGCGGCGGCGAAATCGCTGTTCAAGCTGATGGCTTACAAAGACGAATACGAGGTCGCGCGCCTGCACCGGCAGAGCGGTTTCGAGGAGCGTATCGCCGATACGTTCGAGGGCGACTACAAGGTGCATTACCACCTCGCCCCGCCCGCATGGCCCACCGGCACGGATGGCCGCGGACGCCCCAACAAGCGCAAGTTCGGCCCCTGGATGGGCCGCGCCTTCGACCTTCTGGCGGCGATGAAACCGCTGCGCGGCACATGGGCCGACCCGTTCAGCTACGGCGCCGACCGCAAGCTCGAGGTCGCCCTGATCGGCTGGTACGAGGAGGTCATGGCACAGGCCCCCGCCCTGCCCCATGATGCGGCGCTGGCGGTGCTTTCCGCACCGATGGAAATCCGCGGCTACGGCCCCGTGAAAGAGGCCGCAGCCGAGAAAGTGCAGGCCGAGGTGGCCGCGCGCCTAGGCTAAGAGCGTCGTCGAGAAATCACCGCGCAGCCCGGCTTCGAGCAATTCGAGGTCGGGCGAGCAATTGCTATATTGCGCCACCATGCCCGGCGGGATGACGAAGGCATCGCCTGCCTCCAATTTGCGCGGCTCCTGCCCTTCGGCGTTCAGGGTCATGCTGCCTTCCATGACGAAGCTGAAGTGAATGTCGGCGTCGTGCTTCGCGGGCGGCGGCGTGCCACCGTCGAAACGCGCCACCTGAATGCCGGCCACGCCCTTGGTGCCCTTGGTGATCCCGGTGTCGCGCGCGACGAAGCCCGGAATACGGAAGGGCTGCGACGCGACCCCCTCCTTCACGTGATGCACGAAGGTCTGGCCCTCCCATTCGCGCGCCGGGTCGCCTTTGCCATTGGGCAGGGTCATCTCGTGGTCGATGGTGGTGACATGTTCCGCAGGAACGCCGATCTCGATCACCTCGATCGAGGGCGAGGCTTCGACCACGCGATGACGGATGCCCGGCGGCTGGGTCACGCAATCCCCGGCATGGAGCCGGATCACATCGCCCTGATCCTCGTAAAGCACGTCGACCCAGCCGCGGTAGCAATAGATCAGCTGGAAGCCGACGGTATGGTAATGCACCATGTCCGGCACCGTGCCGCCGTCGGGGATGCGAATATGGCTGGCGATGATCGAGCCGCCGAGGCGTGACGGGATGAGATCGCGGTAATGCATGCCCGCGCGGCCGATCACCCATGGGGCCTCATCCGCCAGCCGCCGCACGGCAAACTCATGCTGCGTCTCGGGCTGGTCCACGCGGGGGCTACGCCGCAGGATCTCGATCTTCGTGCCATTGGGCGCAGTGAGTTCCCGCTGGCCCTCTGCGATGCTGTCGGGCGCATCGGTGAGCAGGCGCAGATGCCCCGGCGCCACATCCGCCCCCCGCTCAAGCCTCACGCGTACCCCATGGCCCGAAAAACTGGCCACCGAAGGATCATCCGCGGGAAAAATCGTCTCAAGCCGCATGCCAAGCACTTTGGTGAAGAAAGGCAGATCCTCCCTAAGCTCCCGCGTGGGCAACAAGAATTCCGCCAAAACATCATCGGGCAAACGCATTTAACTCATCCTCTTCACGTATCGCGCCGCAGTTGAGCGCGCGACAGGCAAAGCGTCAACTGGGCGTTACGCACCACAGCCGATAAAGTTCCCCCGCTCGCTCATTTTTGGCTCGCGAGTCGCAGCGTGAAATTCGCACGATCACAAGAACCGCAAATTCTCGCCCCGATTTCGCACTGGGATGCGCCCAATAACGCCTGAAAGGCTGCACAATTTCCACGCAATCACCTCCCGTAATGCGGGAAAGCAAGGGGCCACGGCCATCTCTCTTCGCCAATTCAATGGTTTCGCGAGGCTTCAAAATATGGTTAATAATTTATGCAACGGCACAAGGTATTGGTGCAGAAGCGTCACAATTTCGCCGGGTTTATACGACTAGATATGAACAGATTATAAAGACACCCGGACTGCCCGTCTGCCCCACGAAAGAGGTGCTAAAAATGAAAATTCTTGCTGTCGACGATGACCCATTTATCCGCGAATTGCTGCCCGTTGTGTTCCGCGAAGCCGATTACCCCCATTTGACATTGGCCGCCTCCGGCGCTGCCGCTCTGGAACTGCTCGAAACCACCAAAGAACACTTCGACTGCCTGCTCTTGGACATCGAGATGCCCGAGATGGACGGCATCACCCTATGCCGCCGCATCCGCACGCTGGAAGCCTATCAAGACACGCCGATCCTGATGGTGACCTCGCGCGCCGACGCGACTGCGATCGAAAGCGCCTTTGCCGCCGGGGCCAACGACTATGTGACCAAACCTTTCGACGTGAAGGACATCGCAACCCGCGTGCATATCGCCGAGCGGATGTTGGAGAACACCCAGCGCGCCCCGCGCCTTGATCCGCAGCATTTGAAAGACGCGGGCGAGCCCGGTGTCCACGACTTCGCGCTGGCCGATCCTGTGCATATCAATGGGGTCGATCAATTGGTGCTGCCCTTCTCCTTGGGCAATTACCTGTCGCAGCTTTCACGCCAACACCTTGATATCTGTCAGGTCTTCGCGGCCAAGATCGAACATATCGATGAGCTTTACGCGACCTGCAACACCGCCGAATTCGCCCGCGCCATCGCCGCTGCGGCCGAGGCCATCGCGCGTGTAGTCGATTGCCCCCAACTGCTGATGACCCATAACGGATCCGGCACGCTCCTGTGCATCGTGACAGGTGACAGCCTGCCCGCGTGGCCCGAGATCGAGGTGCTCATCCAAGGGGAGCTTGACGGCATGGACCTGCGCCATGACGACAACAGCCCGATGGCGGTGATGCTCTCCGTCGGTGGCCCGATCCAGCCCAATGCCAGCCGCACTCAGCGGGTCAGAAAGACATTCGACCGCGCCATCCGCCGCGTGGCGATGCGGCAGAAGGTCAAGCTCGACACCCCCCCGACCGAGAAACCCTCCGTCTCCGCCGCCCATTGACGACAAGGCAATCGCCTCAAGAAAAACCCGCCTCATGGGCGGGTTTTCGCATTCAGTTGATGGGGAATTGCACCAAACAGCGTTCGGCGATGCGGCGGTAATCCTCAAGCGTGTCAGGCACGCTGCGCCGGTCGCGCATCACCTCCATCGCAGCGCGTTTCTGCGCCCAGGTCCCCTCAACATGGCGGTCGAGAATGCGCACGGTCACGCCCAGCATCACATTCTTCTCCCCCTCGCCAATCAACTCCGCCGCGGAAAGTGCCACGGCCGTCAGCGCCAGCGTATTGGCGCAGCGCAGGGCCGCGGCTTCGCGCCCCTCATAGACCCGCGTACCCGCCGTGGCCGTGCCGGGAAAGGCCACGAGCGCGGCGATCGACAAAACAGAACAGACGGCTGCTGTCAGGATGAGCTGGCGCGCCACCTCAAAAGACCTTGAAGGTCATCGTGGTCAAAGACCGCTCGATGCCTTCGATGTCCAACAGATTGTCATTGATGTAGACGCCCACATCTTCGCCCTTCGGAATATAAAGCTTCATCAAAAGATCATATTCGCCTGAGGTGGAATAAAGTTCGGAATGGATTTCGCGCAGGGCGATCTCTTCGGCCACACGATAGGTCGTGCCCGGTCGGCAGCGGATCTGGATGAATACGCAGGTGGTCATGTCGCGCCTCTTTCTGGGATTTGGTTCAAGCTGACATATGGGCCCTGCCCCCGCAATCCCCGATCGCGCTGTCCCTGCTCAAAGGCGTTTCACCGCTTGGGCTTGGCGCGGCGGCAGGCCCTGCTATAAGGGCGCAGCAATTGCCTTCGGAGATGCCCCATGCGTCGCAGCACCCTGACCCGCACCACTGCCGAAACCGACATCACGGTCGAGATCAACCTCGACGGCACCGGCAGCTATGACAATGAAACCGGCGTCGGTTTCTTTGACCATATGCTCGACCAACTCTCGCGCCACTCGCTGATCGACATCAAGGTGCGTGCCAAGGGCGATCTGCACATCGACGATCACCACACCGTCGAAGACGTCGGCATCACGCTGGGCCAAGCACTGACCCAAGCGCTCGGCGACAAACGCGGCATCCGCCGCTACGGATCCTGCCTGCTGGCGATGGACGACGCACAAATCCGCTGCGCGCTCGACCTCTCCGCGCGGCCCTTTCTGATTTGGAACGTGGATTTCCCCACCAGCAGCATCGGCAAGTTCGACACCGAACTGGTCCGCGAGTTCTTCCAGGCGTTCAGCACCCATGGCGGCATCACCTTACATGTCGACGCGCTCCACGGGTTCAACAGCCACCACATCGCCGAAGCCGCTTTCAAATCCGTTGCCCGCGCCCTGCGCGAAGCGGTCGAGACCGACCCGCGCAAAGCGGACGCCATCCCCTCGACCAAGGGTGCCTTGTAAACCAATGCTGACAGCAATCATCGACTACGAATCCGGCAACCTGCACTCCGCGCATAAAGCCTTCGAGCGTATGGCCCGCGAGCATGACGCAGGCAAAGTCACGGTGACCTCGGATGCCGAGGTCGTAGCCCGCGCTGACCGTCTGGTTCTTCCCGGCGATGGCGCTTTCCCGGCCTGTATGGCCGCCCTGAAAGGGGCCGGCGGCCTCTATGACGCGATGGTCGAGGCGGTCGAGGAAAAAGGCCGCCCCTTCCTCGGCATCTGCGTCGGCATGCAGCTGATGGCCAGCATGGGCCGCGAATATGAAGACACCCCCGGTTTGGGCTGGATCGGTGGCGAGGTGACCCAGATCACCCCGAAAGACCCGAAGCTCAAAGTCCCCCATATGGGCTGGAACGACTTGGTGATTGATCACGACCACGCGGTCTTCGACGGGCTGCAAACCAGCGATCACACCTATTTCGTGCACAGCTACCATATGGCCGTCGCCAACCCCGCCGAACGTCTGGCCCATGTCGACTACGGCAGCGAAGTCACGGCGATCATCGGCCGCGACACGATGCTGGGCATGCAGTTTCACCCAGAGAAAAGCCAAACCACCGGCCTGCGGCTGATCTCGAACTTCCTGACTTGGGCGCCTTAACCCGCGCCGCGCCTGTTGAAACGTCGGAAGGTATTTAAGAAAGGATGAAGATGAAGAAAGACCCTCTTCATCTTCATCCTTTCTTAAATACCTCTGCGCTGCGCTTTCCTCACGCAAAACGCAAGGAAGGCGCGAAGTTCTGGCTCCGCGCCTTCTAACCTTGGCAGAGGTGAACTGCGCTTACTTGATGCGCGCCCAGGTCTGTTTCGAGCAGATCAGCCCACCCGCGACGCAGCCCGAGAGTTTCAGCGAGTTGCCTGAGACGTCCATCTTCCCAATGTAGATTTTGCCGTTTGACGGGCGCCAAACCTTACCGGCGTATTTGCCGCCGCCCTGAGGCTTCATGTCGATTACAAGCGTCTTGCCGATATTGGGGGATTTGTATTCGCCGCTGTCGTTGAAGGTGCGCGCGATGGTGCCGCAGATCGCCCCGCCGCAGGGGGCCATTTTGACGTGGGCATAGGCGCCGTCATCCACTTGGGTTTTCCACGTGCCGACTGCCGGATCCGCGGCATGGGCGGCGCCGGTCAGGCCAAGGCCCAGAAGGGCCGCTGCAAAAAGCTGTTTCATGATCTCTCCTCCCGATCTGGCTTTAGTGTTAGCCACAACTTTCAATCGGGCAAGACTGACCTAGGGTCGCGTTGCAAAATCCCTGGCGACGTGCAAAAGGAAAGCGACTTCTCTAACAAGGGCCCGGCCATGATCCTTTACCCCGCTATCGATCTCAAAGACGGTCAGGCCGTGCGCCTTGTGCATGGCGACATGGACCGTGCCACCGTTTTTAACGACGATCCCGCCGCACAGGCGCTTAGCTTTGTCGAAGCGGGCTGTGATTGGCTGCATCTCGTTGACCTCAATGGCGCTTTTTCCGGGACCCCGGTGAACGCCGCCCCGGTGGAGGCGATT
The DNA here is from genome assembly GCF_043557115.1 of Sulfitobacter sp. 1A13679. Taxonomy (NCBI): domain Bacteria; kingdom Pseudomonadati; phylum Pseudomonadota; class Alphaproteobacteria; order Rhodobacterales; family Roseobacteraceae; genus Sulfitobacter; species Sulfitobacter sp. 1A13679. The sequence continues at coordinate 8,331 of NZ_JBIFFO010000018.1, read as the reverse complement.
TTGAAAGCCTGCAAAGTGCCTGCGCAATTGGGCGGGGGCATTCGCGATATGGCGACGATCGAGGGCTGGTTGGATAAGGGGCTCGCGCGGGTCATTCTGGGCACCGTCGCGGTTGAGAACCCCGAACTGGTCCGCGAGGCGGCGCGCGCCTTTCCCGGGCAAGTTGCTGTGGGGATCGACGCACGGAATGGAAAGGTCGCGACCAAGGGTTGGGCGACGGAGACCGATGTGATGGCCACCGACCTCGCGAAATCCTTTGAGGACGCGGGCGTGGCCGCAATCATCTACACTGACATCATGCGCGATGGCGCGATGGGCGGGCCGAATGTGGAAGCGACAGCCGATCTGGCGCGGGCCGTTTCGATCCCGGTGATTGCCTCGGGCGGGGTGTCATCGCTCGAAGACTTGGGCGCGTTGCGGGACACCGGGGTCATCGAGGGCGCGATCTCGGGGCGCGCGCTTTATGATGGCGCGATTGATCTGGCCGAAGCCATGAAGATGTTGAAGGGCTGAGCCATGCTAAAGACCCGCATCATCCCCTGTCTCGACGTGGCCGATGGCCGTGTGGTCAAGGGTGTGAACTTCGTCGGCCTGCGTGATGCGGGCGATCCGGTGGATGCCGCGATTGCCTATGATGCGGCGGGGGCGGATGAGCTTTGTTTTCTCGACATCCACGCCACCCATGAGAACCGCGGCACGATGTTCGATCTGGTTACCCGCACCGCTGAGCATTGCTATATCCCGCTGACCGTGGGCGGCGGCGTGCGGACCGTGGCGGATGTGCGGGCCTTGCTGCTGGCGGGGGCCGATAAGGTCAGCTTCAACTCCGCCGCCGTGGCGAACCCGGATGTGATCGCCGAAGCGGCGGATCACTTTGGCAGCCAGTGCATCGTCTGCGCGATTGACGCCAAGACCGTAAGCCCCGGCAAATGGGAGATTTTCACCCATGGCGGGCGTAAGCCCACGGGCATCGATGCCGTGGAATTTGCCCGCACCGTGGCCGCCAAGGGCGCCGGGGAAATCCTGCTGACCTCGATGGACCGCGATGGCACCAAACAGGGGTTCAACCTGCCCCTGACCCGCGCCATTTCCGATGCCGTATCGGTGCCGGTGATCGCCTCCGGTGGGGTCGGTAATTTGGATCATCTCGTGGACGGGGTGATCGAAGGGGGTGCCTCGGCGGTGCTGGCAGCCTCGATCTTTCACTTTGGCGAATATACCGTGCAGGAGGCCAAACAGCATATGGCCGCCGCTGGCATTCCAATGAGGCTTTCATGACGCTTGATGACCTTTACGCCACCATTCTGAGCCGCAAAAGCGCCGATCCGTCAAGCAGTTGGACCGCGCAACTGCTGGCCAACGGGCCAGAGAAATGCGCCGAAAAGTTCGGCGAAGAGGCGGTCGAAGCGATCATTGAGGCGGTGAAGGATGACCGCAAAGGTCTGACCTCGGAAGCCGCCGATGTCCTCTACCACCTGTTGGTGATGCTGGCCGCGCGGGATGTGCCGCTAGGCGATGTGCTGAATGAGTTGGCGCGGCGGCAATCGACCTCCGGCATTGCCGAAAAGGCCGCGCGGAAATAATCAGCCCATAAGGCGTGGGATTTCCACCTTGGGGCAGCGGTCTTGGATCACATCCACGCCGCGTGCTTCGGCCTTGGCCGCCGCTTCAGCATTGGTGATGCCCATTTGCATCCAGATGGTCTCAAGCTCGGGAAAAGCCTCCAGCGCTTCGTCCACGACGGGGGGCACATCCTCGGACCGGCGGAAAATATCGACCATTTGCACCGGCGGGTCGATTTCGGCCAGAGTGGCGACAATAGTCTTGCCAAAGACCTCCTTGCCCGCGTGCACCGGGTTTACCGGCACCACGTCATACCCTTTTTGCGCAAGGTATTCAGCCACATAGTGGCTGGGCCGCGCAGGGTTGGGGGAGACACCGACCACCGCGATGCGGCGGGTGCGGGTGAGGACGTCTTTGATCAATGCATCTGTCATAGGCTGAACTTAAGCGCCTGCGCGCGGGTTTCAACGGCTTAATGACGTGGCGTCAAGCCTGCCGCCCCCTGCCCGCGATTGGCAAGGCCGCGGCGATTGCATAGGCTCGCCCCAAAGGGCCGCCTGCGGAGGAACCGGGCGGCACCGCGAACCATCATCACCGGGAGCATAGGATGATCGATCAGACCTTGGATATGAACAATCTCGAAATGTCGGAGAAGGCCAAGCCACTGCTGGCGGCGGTCATCAAGCACATCCGCGAGAATGTCGATCCGATCACCGAGGAGTTCTTTCGCCTTGGCGAAGGCCGCGCCGACCGCTGGTCCTATGCGCCCGGTCAGTTGGAATTGCTCGACGGGGCCAAGCAAAAAGCGCGGGAGGCGGGATTGTGGAACTTCTTCCTGCCCAATGCCGAAACCGGTGAAGGGCTGGCGAACCTTGATTACGCCTATATCGCCGCCGAATTGGGCAAAAGCCCGCTGGCGCCGGAAAGCCTGAACTGCTCCGCCCCGGATACCGGCAATATGGAGGTGTTGGAACGCGTCGGCACGCCTGAACAGAAAGAGCGCTGGCTGAAGCCGCTGCTGGCCGGCGAAATCCGCTCGGCCTTTGCCATGACAGAGCCTGATGTCGCTTCTTCGGATGCGCGCAACATCTCCACCAGTGCTGTGCTGGATGGCGACGATTGGGTGATCAATGGCGAGAAATTCTATATCTCCGGCGCGGGCGATCCGCGTTGCAAAATCATGATCGTCATGGTGAAAACCTCACCCGAGGCCGAGACTTTCCGCCAGCAGAGCCAAATTCTTGTGCCCATGGACACGCCGGGGGTGGAAATCCTCGGCCCGATGCATGTCTTTGGGCATGACGACGCCCCGCATGGGCATATGCATATCCGTTTCACCGATGTGCGCGTGCCGCGCGAAAACGTGCTTTGGGGCGAAGGGCGTGGGTTCGAGATCAGTCAGGTGCGGCTTGGGCCGGGGCGGATTCACCACTGCATGCGCTCGATCGGGGCGGCGGAAAAGGCGCTGGACCTGCTGATCGAACGCGGGCTGGGGCGCGAGGCTTTTGGCAAGAAGATCATCGACCTTGGCAAGAACATGGAAACGATCAGCCGCGCGCGGATCGACATTGAAGCCATGCGGCTGATGGTGTTGAAAGCGGCCAAGGCGATGGATGTCTTGGGCAATAAAGAGGCGCGCATCTGGGTCAGCATGATCAAGGCGCTGGTGCCGGAAAAGGCCTGCGAGATCATCGACGCCTCCATGCAGGTGCATGGGGCCACGGGGATGAGCCAGTGGAGCCCGCTGTCGGGCATGTACACATGGCAGCGCGCGCTGCGCTTTGCCGATGGGCCGGATGAGGTGCACCATCAGGTGATCGCCCGGGCCGAGGTGAAGGCGTTTCAGGCGTCGAACGCGCGCGGCTCTGGCAGCGACAGCTGATATGGATCTCGCGGGCCGCGTCATCGTCATCACCGGGGCCGCCAGCGGCATCGGGCGGGCCTTGGCGCTGCGCTTTGCCGAGGAAGCTCCTGCGCATATCGTCTGCGTGGACATCGACAGCGCGGGGGTCGAGGCGACGGCGGCTGAGGTCGGCGGCACGGCCTTCCGCGTCGATGTCGCGCGCGAGGCGGAGATCGTCGCGCTGATCGACAGCGTCGAGCGTGGCATCGGGCCGATTGATCTTTTCTGCTCTAACGCCGGGATCTCGGTCGAGGGCGGCGTCGAAGTCCCGGATGCCGACTGGCAGCGCATTTGGGAGATCAACGTGATGAGCCATGTGCGCGCAGCGCGGCATCTGGTGCCGCTGATGCGGGCGCGCGGGGGTGGCTATCTGCTCAACACCGCCTCGGCGGCGGGGCTCCTCAATCAGGTCGGCGCGGCGCCCTATGGGGTCACGAAACACGCCGCCGTCGGCCTCGCCGAATGGCTGGCGATGAGCTATGGCGACGACGGAATCAAGGTCTCTGTGCTCTGCCCGCAGGCGGTCCGGAGCGAGATGATGCGCGGGTTGGAGGACCATGTCGCCGCGATTGACGGCATGCTGGAGCCTGAGCCGGTGGCCGAAGCCTGCGTGCAGGCGATCCGCGATGAGGTCTTTCTGGTGCTGCCGCATCCGCAGGTGCGCGACTATATACAAGGCAAAGCGCAGGATTATGACCGCTGGATCGGCGGAATGCGCAAGCTGAACCGTCGCTTTGGGGCCGCGAAAGACAGCTAGCGGCCCTTAGCTCTCCCCCTTGGGCCGGATCGGGCGCAGCAGCCCCTCTTGCGCCACGCTGGCCACCAACTGCCCGTTTTGATTGTAGATCATCCCACGGTTGAACCCCCGCGCGCCGCCGGTGAATGGCGCGTCGAGCGCATAGAGATGCCATTCGTCAAAGCGGATCGGCGCGTGAAACCACATGGCGTGATCAAGGCTGGCCGTCATCACCTTGCCCTGAAACCACGTCAGACCATGAGGCCGCAGAGAGGAGCCGAGCAGGTTCATGTCCGAGGCATAGGCCAGCAGCGCGTGCTGCATCACCGGGTTCTGCCCTTCGGCGGCCCCCATACGGAACCACAGATAGTTGCGGTCGCTCACTTTTTCCGGCGTCATGAAATCGCGCGGCTCGACCTCACGGATCTCGATGGGGCGCTCGCGCAGGAAGTCCCCACGGTATTTCTCGGGCAGCTTTTCGGCAAAAGCCTCGCGCAATTCGGGCCGGTCGGGCCAGTTCTCAGGGGCCGAAACCTGCGGCATCTCGTGCTGCCAATCGAACCCCTCCTCTTCGACCTGAAAAGAGGCGGAGAGGTTCAGGATCTGCTTGCCATGCTGGATCGCCACCACACGCCGGGTCGTGAAACTGCCCCCGTCGCGCGCGCGGTCGACCTGATAGATTACCGGGATTTTCGGGTCGCCGGGCCGGATGAAATAGGCATGGAGCGAATGGCAGGCCCGGTCTGGCACGGTGCGGTAAGCCGCCATCAGCGCCTGCGCGATGACGTGACCGCCGAAAATCCGCATCGAGGTCTCACCCCCAGCACCCGTGCCCCGAAACAGATCGACCTCAAGCTGTTCGATATCCAACAGATCAAGCAATTGCCGCGCAGCGTTGGTCATGGGTCATCCTTTCGGGCCGGGGTGTTTCGGCCCTAGCAACAGGTTTTCACCGCAAAGCTCAAGCGCCAAACGCCCCGCCGCCCGCTCAGCGGTCGCGATCCAGCGCCTCCAGCCCGTGGCGCGCAAAAACCGGGACGTATTGCCCTAATTTCAACCCGTATTCAGGGTTTGAGGCATTGCCCTCCAAGGCGCGTTTCAACACGCCTTGGATGATCGCCGCCATGCGGAAAAAGCAAAAGGCGAGGTAATAGCCGAAGTTGCCGATGCCCTTCAGCCCGCGCCTGCGGCAATAGGCGGCGATGAATTCGGCATCGGTGGGCAGGCCAAGCGCCCTGCGGTCCACCCCGGCCAAACCGCGCCCCTCGGCCCCCACGGGCATCTGCCACTGCATGATAACGGCGGCGAGATCGGCAAAGGGATGGCCGATGGTCGACAGCTCCCAATCCAAAACCGCACGGCAGGCGGTGCCATGGGTGTCGAAGATCATATTGTCGATCCGGTAATCGCCATGCACCAACGTGCGCTGCCCGTCGTCCTCGGGCAGCTCGGCGCTGAGGCGCTGCATGAGCCTATCCATATCCGGCTGCGGCTCGGTCTCCGACGCGCGGTATTGTTTCGACCAGCGCGCCACCTGCCGCTCGAAATAGTTGCCGGGCGGGCCATAGTCTGACAGCCCCGCCGCGTCGATATCGACCTCATGCAGCGCGGCCAGCACGCCATTCATCTCATCCATGACCGCGCCACGCTCTGCCGGGGTAAGCTCCGGCAGCGTGGGATCGTTGAAGTTGCGCCCCGGCACATGGTCCATGACATAGAACATCGAGCCGATGACGCCCTCGTCTTCGCAAAGCAGGTGCATCCGCGCGACCGGCACCTGACTGCCCGCCAAAGCCTTCTGCACCCGAAACTCCCGATCCACCGCATGGGCCGATTTCAACAGCACACCCGGCGGTTTGCGACGCAGCACATAGTCATGCGCCGGGGTCGAAAGCAGGAATGTCGGATTGGACTGCCCGGCCTGAAACTTCGTGACCTCCAACGGCCCTGCAAAGCCCGGCAGGTTCGCCTCCAACCAGCGGCAAACGGCGTCCTCATTCAGGGTTTGGGTATCCGTGCTCACTGTGCGAACTCCGCTGCCAACCTTGCGCCAGCGGCGCGATACTCCGCCTCGATACGGTCCACCAGGTCGGCCGCGCCACCAATCTCTTTGACAGCGCCAATCCCCTGCCCCGCGCCCCAAATTTCCTTCCACGCTTTGGGCTTGGACGAGCCCGAGCCGAAGTTCATCGAAGAAGCATCCGCCGATGGCAGGTTGTCCGGGTCGAGCCCCGCCGCCTCAATCGATGGGCGCAGATAGTTGCCAGACACCCCGGTGAAGAGCGACGAAGTCACGATGTCATCCGCCCCGCCCGAGACGATCATATCCTTGTAGCCCGGCACGGCGTTCGCCTCTCGCGTAGCGATGAAGGCCGAGCCCATATAGCCCAGATCGGCCCCCATGGCGCGGGCCGCCAACAGCCCCTCGCCCGTGGCCAAGGCGCCGGAAAGCAAAAGCGGCCCGTCGAACCATTCGCGGATTTCGCGGATCAGCGCGAAGGGCGATTGCGGCCCCGCGTGGCCCCCGGCCCCCGCCGCCACGGCAATCAGCCCATCCGCGCCCTTCTCGATCGCCTTGCGTGCGAAACGGTTGTTGATGACGTCATGCAGCGTCACCCCGCCACAGGAATGTGCGGCCTCGTTCACCTCAACCCGCGCGCCAAGGGAGGTGATCCAGATCGGCACTTTGTGTTTGACGCAAATCTCAAGATCACGCTCCAACCGGGCATTCGACCGATGCACGATCTGGTTGACCGCGAAAGGGGCCGCGGGCCGGTCGGGGTTCTCTTGATTGTGCTTGTCCAAGGCTTCGGTGATCTGGGTCAACCAAACATCCAGCGAGGGCGGCTCCCCCTCCGCCTCCCGCGCGTTCAGCGCCGGGAAAGACCCGACGATCCCCGCCTTACACTGCGCGATGACCAGCTCAGGTCCCGAGAGAATGAACATCGGCGAGGCGACCAGCGGCAGGCGCAGGCCGCGCAGGGCTTGGGGTAGATGGCTGTCGTCACGCATATGGGGTCTCCGTTCGGGATCTATCGTTCGGCATCACAGTGCCTTTTCAAAAATATTCGGTCCCGACATCACATTGATGCCGCCGCTGACCGGGATCACGGCCCCGGTAACATAGGCGCCGCCGCGTCCGCAGAGAAACAGCATGCAGCCCGCGATATCCTCATCCCGCCCAACACGGCCAAGCGGAACATCCTGCCCCACCGCGGCCCGCGTCTTCTCATCGCCCGTGGCGAATGCCGTCATATGCGAAACGAAGGGCCCCGGCGCCAGGGCGTTCACGGTGATCCCTTCCCCGGCTAATTCCTTGGCAAGGATTTTACTCAAATGAATGACCGCCGCTTTGGACGCGGCATAGCTATAGGCGCCGTCGCCCATCTCGCGCTCCCCCATGACCGACCCGACATTGACGATCCGCGCGGGATCATCCGCCGTGGCCCCGGCGCTAAGAAGCGGCAACAGCTTTTGCGTAAGATCGAAAAGCCCGGCGACGTTGACGCCCATGACCTTATCCCAAGCCCGGTAAGGGAACTGCCCCAAGGGCGCACCCCAAGTCACGCCCGCGTTGTTCATCAAGATATGCAGCCGATCGCTACGCGCCTGAACCTCAGCCACGAGCGCATCCACACCAGCCTCAGTCCCCACATCGCCCACGAACCCTTCGGCGCTGCCCCGCGCGCCAAGCGCATTCAGCTCATCGGCTACCGCCGCGCAGACCTCTCCGTTCCGGCTGGCCAAGAAGACCCGCGCCCCGGCCCGCACCAAAGCCTCCGCCGCCATCCGCCCGATTCCTGTGGCCCCGCCGGTGATCAAAGCGGTCTTTCCCTCCAAGCCAAAGAGCGTCTCAATATCCATGCCCCGCCTCCCAACGTCGACTGCCGCCGCTACTGTGACAGGGCTTCGGGCAGCGTCAAGCGGATGCCCAACACAGGCTCGGATAACCGGGCGTCATATGGTTCTTGCTGGTCGGGAGATTACCCCCCCTCAAACACAAAACCGCCGCAGCTATGAGCTGCGGCGATTTTGTTAATCTGATCATCGTAGAGAGATACTGTAGTCTAGGAACTTATTAGGTTTGGCGATGACCTACTCTCCCACGTCTTAAGACGCAGTACCATCG
>NZ_JBIFFO010000017.1:0-98954 GCF_043557115.1 Sulfitobacter sp. 1A13679 | reverse complement strand
GGAAGTGTGTTCACATGGGTCAATTCTCAGTGACAATTTATGGGGCTACCGGGTCAGTTCTCAGTGACAATCAACACGTACCCTGACATTGACGTAGAAGCGGGCATTTCGCCAACTGTTTGCCACCAGATCTGGTAGGTTGACTTTGAGGAGGAAAAGCAGCTCACCGCACGGCACAGAGGAATACCTGCACCATGAAGAACCTTCACCTACAATGTCAGCTCTTTATCCGGCAAAGCTCATGCATTTGATCAAACTACGAAAAGCTCCAATGCAAATCTGATCGCTCTCGTGCCGTCATTGTTTCGGGGAAATCGGCTGCATCCGGCCGCCATTCAGAGCAATACTCATGGAAAGGCGTGTTGTAAAATGCTCGAAGTATAAAATTCAAAAAGCGAAATGGTGTCAGCGCCCCTAAAACGGGAACCCTACAGTTCTTGTACTGCCCAATCGTGAAATGAGATGAGGGGTGAAGGTATTCCACAAATGAACTTGGATCATAATCAAATCGAACTGGCGTTGTGACGATATCCTTCATGACGACCTCGGCATACAGAACATCGGTTTCATAAATCTCCGGTTCATTCTGATACTCCAAGAGGTCTGGCGACGGGTAAAACGCAAGAACATGCTTGACGAGCTCATCTTTTTGAAATCGATAACGAAACTGGACTAATGCTCCATCAATAAGGCGCATATTGAAAGCGCGCTCCTCGCGCAGAACAGTGTAGGTTTCGACGTAAGGCCTGTTGCGCAGGGCCGCGGAAACCTCCTCGAGCCCATTTACAGAAATCTCATCAATCGCCCCATCGTCTGAAGGAGAGCTTAGAATCCGAGGATAGTTTGGTTCTACGCAAAGTCCGACCTCGATCATCTTTGAGGTGAGATCACGAATCTCCGCTGATATAGACTTCAAATCCGACATTATTTATCGCTCAAGATCTTCCGCAGCATTTGAATTTCGCCCTCCGGAAGATCCTCGAGTTGAACATCCCCAGCCGCGAGTTGCTGAACGAGGGAACTCATACTCTTTGATGCCGCCTTCACTTTTCGCTTTTCATCGGAGGACATGTCACGGTTAACTATTCGCAGGCGTTCTCTGAGCTTGGCATTCGGGTAGACAAACTCCAATCTATAGTCATTTTCTTTAATCGCTTTGTATTCTTCCACCAGTGCTTGCATGTTTTCACCATGACCGACGACACGCACCCAAGCCTTACTTCGTGTCATTGCCGTGAAAAGCCTATTCCTAACTTTTCCAACTTCGCCAAAAGAACTGTAGCAATCTTGAGCGTTGATTACGTACACCATCCCCGCCTCGTTGCCTTTGGCTCTAAAAATTCCTGTAAAAGCGACGGACCCTTCGTCGGGCTGAAAGAACACATCACTGGAGGTATCGACTCCTGCCAAATGTGATGGGATGCCTCTATCAAACAGCAGCTTCCGAATGGGACCGACTTGCTTGGGCGTGCTGAACGGGTCGGGATTTATGACAATGATATCTTCGGGACGAAGTTCGTCCTCGGTCAGGTTCTTCTCAATCTCAGCAGCAACCCATTGTGCTTGCTTTTCGACACTGTCGAAATGTCCGAAATGGATTAGGTCCTCAACTTCGCCAGGACTTTCCAAGAACTCAGGACTTGCACTTTTTGAACGTGCAAGCGTGACTTTGTGATCGTCGGCCAACTCGCCGTCCAGCACTTCGTACCCAACGTCGGTCCAGAGCTCAGCACGATCAAACATCTGTGTAAGCCCTGTCCCAAGCTTTGCATCGGGTTCTCGATAAATTCCAAACCCAAGAGCGTGTGCAGATGCCAATACGGGGCGAGAGTTTCGATAGCACTTCTCGAGAATGATATCTTGGCTGGGCACTGATCCGTCGAACGTAACGAGAGGCTTGCCATTTGGGCCGGATCCGAAAATTGCTTCGGGCCCAGGCAAGCTTGCGTCCGTCAGAGATTGAAGCTCATCATAGGCATAGACCAAACGACGTTCGGTAGTTAATGAGTGATAGCACAGCTGGAGGAAAGTCGGGTCAAAATCCTGCGCTTCATCAATCAAAATTGCGTCGTACATGGGTTTGATCGAGCTAACCTCGGACATTGCGGCTGCAGTAACGCCAGAAAAAGCGTTGTTGTAGCCAAATTTACGCTTCGCCTGCTGGAAGTCGAAATAGGTTGCGCCATTTTGCGTGCAAAACTGGTAATATATCCCGGTACGAGCTGCCCCGCCCGGAGCACCCCATGCGTTAATCACAGATATGTTTTCGTTTGGCTGCTCACCTGTTTGCTCAACCACAAAGGTCTCAATCAGCCTCACGAATTGTTCCTTGAGGGATCTCGTGTTGAATGTAACAGCGATTTTCCAGTCAGGGTTTTGGGAATGCAGGTACGCAGCTTTCAGGGCAAGGACGATGGTCTTCCCAGAACCAGCCAACCCTCTTATCCGCTGAACGCCCTCAACAGTTTCAATGACTGCTTTACTTTGCAGTGCGTCCAAATTTGCAATTGAGTCTTCGAGTTTTTGTAGAGCAGCCCCGTGAGAGTTATCCTTTGAATTAGCTCGCCGCTTCCTGTTTCTTCTAATCGTGGAAATGGACTGTATTACTGACAGGACCGCTTCATAGAGATGGGAACTCTCCCATTCCATCTCTTTAATTGCTTCGACGATATCGCTATCATTGACTAACCGGTGTTCATCATCGTCTTGACAAGGTTCAAGAAGAGGCGCGTATGTAAGCGTCGAAGGCTCTGCAAGCAACTTGCGGCCTTTCCGAAGGCTCTTGTGTTGTTTGAACTTTGAATCGAGCAAGCTTGCAACATCATCCTGCACCTCGCCAAATCCATCCGCATCCTTTCCCTCAACGAGGTTAATCGCAACCACTCCATGATCCCTGGAAATCAAGAGGGCATCGATTGACACTGCCTCATCTGGCGTTGATAGCACAGGATAACCAACATATAGAACGCCCTCTGAAGAAGCGAAGTCTCTTTCAAAAACCTCTACAAGCCTCTCGGTTGAAACAGGCTTTCGCGCGGACCCCTTGATAATTTCCATCTATTAGCTTCCCATCATTTATATTAGGGCAGAGGTAGTTTTTATCGGCTGCCGAATTTTGTCGATACGCACACTTCATTCGGCGCTCCGAGGTAGAGACAATACTCCCTAAAGCGCCGTGGTCACGTCTTTTCATGGCCTTCATAAAGGTCGAGGGGAGCGGTGTCGACTGGCGTGTATCGATAACGGTCCGTCGCGTCACTTCACGATGCTACGAAGCGTGGGTTAAGGAAGCTGCGCGGCAGTAGAGCCCATAGAAGAGAAGGTCATCGGCTTTGGGCCGTTTGCGTTCGCGGCTTCAGTCCTTGGCAGTCAGTCGCGCCGGATTCGATGATCTCAACGGGCCGGGGTTTACACCTACCGTTCGATGTCGCGCAGGAACATCTTAATCGTGCAAGCGCTTATTTCTTTAATCAGCGCCAGCTTAAGGCATGATGGTATGGTTCGAGAACTGCCGCAGCAAAGTTTCAGAAAGATCGAAGTTTTTTCTTCGTGCTGCGGATGATTAGCCAATGTTGACTTCGAGAAGCAGAAACGAAGTGGGCACAACGCAAACGCTAACCTTAGGACCGCGCACAGGCTTGAAGCTGCCACGAACGGCAGACGCGCAACAAACAGGAGGACCAACATGCTGCGCACGCTCACCACGAAGACCCTGTCCGCAGAACCGCAAATTGCCATCACCCGCACATTCGTCGCCGAGCACGGAACCGCCCTGTGTAACGCCGCGGGCAGGATCGCCGGCGAGGCCGGAACAGCCCATGTTCTGCGCCTCATGTCGATGCTGCGCGAGGCACCATGCCTTAACCGCACAATGCGCCTCAGGTTGGTCAATCTCCACCGTCTCCTTTCGTTGGACCCTGCCGTTGGGGCGCACTACCCCGATCTTTCCAATTGGGTCTCCCCCGACCCCGCCAGCGAGGAAGTCGAACACCTCTGCCTGCTCACCGACCGACTCTATGATCTCTTGGTCGACATCAGCTATCTGGATGCGAAGTGGGAGAAACAGGCGCTCGACCTTCCGGCGCAGAAGGCCGCCTGACATGCAGAACCGGCCGCGTAATGCGCGCGGCCGGTGACACTCTTTTGGAGCCACAGCGCAGAATGCCCAAGCGGGCAAGAGCATCTTCTGAGCGACGCCCTGAACAATAAAATGGCCCGCGCGGCAGATTTCTTCTTCGTCTCTCAAAAGAACGACCAATGTTCTCTCCACCAGCACCCGCACCAGCACCTGCAACCAACTGAAAGGAACATGCTCCCCGGAGCTCCCGAACGCAGCGCACATGACGCCGAAGAATAGGCACCGACAACACCGTTCACGCATGCAAGGGAGACAAACATGCTCAACACAAACACAGCGGATATCAGCCAGGCCCGCTTTGATGCGGTCGCCGCGACCGAAAGACATTTGCGCCGAAATGGCGCCAGTCTGTGCGATCTGCTCGACGCGCTCGACGATCCCGCGGGCTTCGAAGCGCTGTGCCGTCTGCATAGCGCCTTCGGGCATCCTTTTCCGGACTCGGATGCCGTCGAAGACGCGGTTCACGATATCACGCGCTTTCTTGCGGACCAGTCGCCATCCTCGCTCGACCGTATTGGATTTGAGCGGAGCTTTGCCGCGTCCGATATGGCACGATGGCATGGAGCCCGGATCAGCGAAATCCACGGGAGGTTTCGCCATGCCGGATGATCTGCGTTGTGTGTTGCAGATCATCAAAGAAAAGCGTCTGAGAGATTACCCTGACTCATTCGGGCCAGAGCAAGATATCTGCGATATCACGCTCTGGCTGAACCAAAAGTTCCCAAAATCGAAAGCGCGTCTGCTGGTTGATCGGTTTTACACTCAACGCAGCCGTGAAATCGTAGGCCTTTCGGTCGCCGGAATAGCCTCACGGTCCTTGTCGATGTCTCCAATCGCTTTGGAGGCCTTCTTGGCTTTGGGATATTCGATCCAAAAGGGGAGCGGAGATAGCTTTCGATGCCCCGCTTGTTTTGGGCGTCATTCAAAACATGATGCAATCAAAGCCTTCGCACGCATCGAAGGCGCGCTACGCGCCCAGCGTTCACGATAGTAACACTGAAAACCGATATCAAAGGGCGGCGCGAGCCGTCCTTTTTCTCGTTGCAACACCTGGACTGGGTTCTGATCTTAAACTCAGGGTATGATGATGTGCTGATACGCCTCTGGATACTTAAGTGACCTCTCATCAAAGGCAGCCGAAGGATTGATCGGTCTGGCGTTACGGCTGCACATTCGGATGGCTCTGGTGGACGGAAAAAACAAGAATTTGTTTTTGGTGGCCACAACCCCGTCCCATATCCTCCCTGACAGGCTCGACCCTCCATTTTGCCTATAAGGGGGCCTGAAACGCAAAAATCGGGCGTTTCCGCCCGATTGACTTATTTTGCTTGCGAAATGGACATTTCAGCCCGGCCGATGGCTATTTATTGGTGGTCAGAACATCTGCCTCCTATAAGACGCGTTTGATCACCCACACTTACTATGCCCGCAGCTCCCGCAGGTCATGCAGCCCTCGACCATCCGCATGTCGAACTGACCGCAAGACGGGCAGGATTTGCCGCGCGGAGCGTCGAGGCCGACGACCTTCGCCTGCGGGTCGGTCTTCAGCCCCATGCCCTCGCCCGCGATGAAGCCGGTGGCGATCATGTGGCGCTCGATCACGCCGCCGATGGCCGCGAGGATCGAGGGGATGTATTTGCCCTGCATCCAAGCCCCGCCGCGCGGGTCGAAGACGGCTTTCAGTTCTTCCACCACGAAGGAGACATCTCCGCCACGGCGGAACACGGCCGAGACCATGCGGGTCAGCGCCACGGTCCAAGCGAAATGCTCCATGTTCTTGGAGTTGATGAAGACCTCGAAGGGGCGACGATGACCGTTTAGCACGATGTCGTTGATGGTGATGTAGAGCGCGTGCTCGCTGTCGGGCCATTTGACCTTGTAGGTGTTTCCCTCCAACTCGGCGGGGCGGTCCAGCGGGTCGGACATATATACGATCTCGCCGCCTTCGCTGACCTGATCGGGGCTGTCGGCGGGGGCCTTGTCGCTCTTCTCGGAAGAGACGCTCAGAACCGAACCGGTCACATCGTTGGGGCGATAGGTGGTGCAGCCTTTGCAGCCCGTGTCCCACGCCTGCATGTAGACGTCCTTGAAGGCATCAAAGGAGATGTCCTCGGGGCAGTTGATGGTCTTAGAGATCGAACTGTCGATCCATTTCTGCGCCGCGGCCTGCATCTTGACGTGGTCGGCGGGCGGCAGGGTCTGGGCGTTGACGAAATAGTCGGGCAGCGGCGCGTCACCTTTAAGCTCGCGCCACATCTGCACGGCGTAGTCGACGACCTCTTCCTCGGTCCGGCTGCCGTCTTTTTGCAGCACCTTGCGGGTGTAGGCATAGGCAAAGACCGGCTCGATCCCCGAGGATACGTTGCCCGCGTAGAGGCTGATCGTGCCGGTGGGCGCGATGGAGGTCAAAAGCGCGTTGCGGATGCCGTGTTCGCGGATCGCTTCGCGCACGTCGTCGTCCATCTGCTGCATGGTGCCGGAGGCGAGGAATTTCTCAGCATCGAAGAGCGGGAAGGCCCCCTTCTCTTTCGCCAGGTCCACGCTTGCCAGATAGGAGGCGCGGGCGATGGCTTTGAGCCATGCCTCAGTCTGCGCCGCCGCCTCATCAGAGCCGTAGCGCAGGCCAACCATCAGAAGCGCATCGGCAAGGCCGGTGACGCCCAGACCGATGCGGCGCTTGTTCTGCGCCTCGGCAGCCTGTTCGGGCAGTGGGAAGTTCGACACATCGACCACATTGTCCATCATGCGAACGGCGGTGGCGACCAACTCGCTCATCGCGTCTTGGTCGAGATGGGCGTCGTCATCGAAAGGCTGGGCGACCAGACGGGCAAGGTTGATCGAGCCCAGAAGGCAGGCGCCATAGGGCGGCAGGGGCTGCTCGCCACAGGGGTTGGTGGCGGCGATGGTCTCGCAATAGTTCAGGTTGTTGGCGGCGTTGATGCGGTCGATAAAGATCACGCCCGGCTCGGCGTAATCATAGGTCGCCTGCATGATCTTGTTCCACAGATCGCGCGCCTGCACGGTTTTGTAGACCTTATCGCCAAAGACGAGGTCCCAGGACCCGTCGGCCTTCACGGCCTCCATGAAGGGGTCGGTGACCAGCACGGACATGTTGAACATGCGCAAACGCGCGGGGTCGGACTTGGCGGCGATGAAATCCTCCACATCCGGGTGATCGCAACGCATGGTCGCCATCATCGCACCGCGGCGGCTGCCTGCGGACATGATGGTGCGGCACATGGCGTCCCAGACATCCATGAAGGACAGCGGGCCGGAGGCATCCGCCGAGACGCCCAGCACATCCGCGCCGCGCGGGCGGATGGTGGAGAAGTCATAGCCGATTCCCCCGCCCTGCTGCATGGTCAGCGCGGCCTCTTTCAGCATGTCGAAGATGCCGGACATGCTGTCGGGCACGGTGCCCATGACAAAGCAGTTGAACAGCGTCACGCGGCGCGCGGTGCCGGCGCCTGCGGTGATGCGGCCCGCGGGGAGGTATTTGAAATCCTCCAGCGCGTTGAAAAACTTGTCTTCCCAGACGTCCGCCTTCGATTCGACCTGCGCGAGGTCGCGGGCGATGCGGCGCCATGTGTCTTCGACCGTGACGTCCTTCGGGGTGCCATCGGCCCCTTTAAAACGGTATTTCATATCCCAGATTTGTTCGGCGATCGGGGCGGTAAAGCGGGACATGGGGGTAACTCCTGAAGTCGATTGGCAGGGGGTCTTATTAGCTAGCCTATGGCGGGCTGCAAACAGTAAATTCACCTCCATCATACAAGAATTTGCATGTGATTGAAATCCAACTACCTTATATGGCGTGGACCAAAGGAATCGCTGGGGGGCGATGTGACCGGTAAAATGAACCTGATAAAGCTTTCGGTCGGCACCGAAGGCGTCGAAAGCCTCGCCAAATGGCAGGCGCGCAAGGACGTGCGCACGCATGACGGGCTGCCGCGCCATGTGACCCGCATGTGGCCCAAGCGCGAGGCCGAGATTCTCAACGGCGGCTCGATCTACTGGGTCATCAAAGGCGTGATCCAAGCCCGCCAGCGCATCGTCCGGCTGGAGGAGATCACCCGCGCAGACGGCATCCGGCGCTGCACCATCGTGCTGGACCCCGAGATCATCCGCACCCAGAACAGCCTACGCCGGGCTTTCCAAGGCTGGCGCTACCTCAAGCCCGAGGATGCGCCGCCCGACCTGCCCGAGGGCCGCGAGGCCGAGGCGGAACTGCCCGTGGAATTGAACCGCGCCCTGGCCGAGATCGGCGTGCTCTGAGCCTCAGTCGGCGTAGAGCGCCTCGATCTGATCCCCATAGAGTTCGTAGACCTTGGCTCGGCGCACCTTCATCGTCGCGGTCACCTCGCCGTCGTCGTGATCAAGCTCCTTGCGCATCAGCCAGACCTTCTTGACCTGTTCGACCCGCGCCAGATCGCGGTTCTGCATGGCCACCTCTGCGTCGATCAATTCCTGCACCTTGGGGTGCTCGGCCAGCGAGCGGAAAGTGGTATAGGCGATCCCCTGCCCCTCAGCCCAGAGCCGGACCGTATCCATGTCGATCTGCACCAGTGCTGTCACATAGGGCCGCTTGTCGGCCACGGCGACCACCTCCTTGATGAAGGGGCTGGCCTTGATGACATTCTCGATATGCGCAGGCGCGAGGTTCTTGCCCGCGGCGTTGATCATGATGTCCTTCTTGCGGTCGATCAGCGTGATCGAACCGTCGGCCTCCTCTCGCCCCACATCGCCGGTGTGCAGCCAGCCGTCGCGGAGCGTCTCGGCGGTGGCCTTGGGGTTCTTGTAATAGCCCTTGAAGATGGTCCCGCCCGAGAACAGCACCTCGCCATCCTCGGCGATCCGGGTGCGCACCCCGCTGACCGGAAAGCCGATGCGCCCGTCGCATTGGCCCCATGAGCGCTGGATCGTGCCCACGCCCGAGGTCTCGGACATGCCCCATGCCTCGCGGATATTGACCCCGATGCCGCGCATGAAGCCCAGAAGCTCGGCGCTGATCGGCGCGGCGGCTGAGATCGCAAAGGTCGTCCGCCCAAGGCCGAGATAGCTGCGGATATGACGGTAGATCAGCGCGTCCCAAAAGGCATGGGCTAACCGGTCCCCGGCGCTCCATTTGTCGCGTCGGATCATGCCGCGCCGCTGCGCGCCCTTCAGCGCCATCAGCGTCATCGGCCCCTTGATGCGCCCGGCGGTCTGCGCCTGCACCAGCACGCCCGCCTGCATCTTCTCCCAGATCCGCGGCACGCCGAAGAAGACCTGCGGTGCAACCTCCCGCAGGTCGAGCGTGATGGTCCGAAGGCTCTCGCCGAAGTTCATCACAAACTGCTGCGCCAGCCCGTTGATCACCGTCACCGCCTGTTCCGCGATGTGGCACAGAGGCAGGTAGCTCAGCACATCCGTCCCGGGCGGGTAGTCGCCAAAGACATCCCGCGCCACGCCCACGCCCGCGTGGATATTGCCATAGGAAATCTCCGCCGCCTTGGGCAGGCCGGTAGAGCCCGATGTAAAGACCATCATCGCCGTGTCATCAGGCTCGATCCCCGCCTGCCGCGCCCGCAGATCATCAGCAAGATCGGCCAGCCGCGCCCGGCCCCGGTCGAGCAGTTCGTCGAAGCTGATTAGTCCCAGCAAATCCTCGCCCCGCGTGCCCTTGGGGTTGAAGATCACCAACTGGCGCAGCTGCGGCACCCGGTCGCCCAACTCCTTGATCTTGTCGAGCTGCTCCTGATCCTCAATGAACAGCACCGTGCTGTCCGAGGCGTTGATCAGATGCTCCAGTTCTGCCGCCGGGCTGGTGGGATACATGCCCACCACAACCCCCGCCGCCGCGTTGATGCCAAACTGCGCCTGCACCCACTCGCTGCGGTTCTCGCTTAGGATGCCGACATGGCCGCCGGGACTGAGACCCAGATCGACCAACCCTGCGGCGGTCGCCTGCATGATCTCTTGCAAGCCTGCCCAAGTGATCTCATTCCAAATGCCAAATTCCTTTTGCCGCATCGCCACGCCCATGGGGCGGTTGTCTGCATGGCTGTGCACCATGCGCACCAGCGGCGCGAAATCGCCTTTGAACTCATCAAATGCCATGGTGGCCTCCTTAGCTGAGCCAGCGTTTGCGGCGTTTGTAGTGTTTCACATCGCGGAAAGACTGCCGCGCGCCGCCCTCCTCGCCCATGCCGAGGTAAAAAGACTGGATGTCCTTGTCGCCGCGCAGCTTCTCGACATCGCCTTCCATGACGATCTGGCCGCTTTCCATGATGTAGCCGTAGTCGGCGACGGAAAAGGCCACGCCCGCGTTCTGCTCGACCAACAGGATCGCCGTGCCGTCCTCTTGGTTCAGACGCTTGATCGTGTCGAAAATCTCCGCCACCACCTTGGGCGCCAGTCCCAAGGATGGCTCATCCATCAAGATCAACTCAGGCCGCGCAATCATCGCCCGGCCAAAGGCCAACATCTGCTGCTCCCCGCCCGAAAGATAGCCTGCAATCTGCTTACGCCGTTCCTTCAACCGCGGGAAGAAGGCATAGACCTTGTCGTAATCCGCCTTCGCCTGCCGCCGGTCCAACGCATAGGAGGCGGCGATCAGATTGTCCTCCACCGTCATCTCGCTGAAGATCCGCCGCCCCTCGCGCACGTGAAACAGCCCCTGCTGCACCAGACGGTCGGGCTGGATCGACATGATCGACTGGCCCTTGAAGGAGATCCGCCCCTCGCCGACCTCGCCGTTCTCCAGCGCCAGCAGGTTACTCGCCGCCTTCAGCGTCGTGGTCTTGCCCGCGCCGTTGGTGCCCAGAAGCGTGACGATTTTACCGTCCGGCACCTCGAGCGACAGCCCGCGCAGCGCCTGCACCGTGTGGTGGTAGGTCACTTCGATGTTCTCGATGGTCAGCACGGGCGCTCCTTTCTCTAGGGTGTGGGGCGCCCGCGGGACGCCCCGCATTTATCAAACGGTGAACCAGTCCGATTTCGGCGTGAACAACCCGTCCTCGGGGTTGTAGCCATAGACGCGGCCGGTCCCGATGGCGTTGTTCTCCATGCTCACCGGCCCGCCGAAGAAGCCGCCCGAATCCCAGTTTGAGATGCCCGAAAGCTTCTCGGCGATGTTGTCGGGGGTCAGTTCCAGCCCGGCCTCGGCGGTGTCGCGGAAGGCCTTCATGGCGATCTCAAGCCCGCACATGGTCTGGATCGCCCATGTTGACATGTAGTTCTCCAGCGGCGTGCCCGCGAACATCTGCTTGCTGAGTTCGGCATACTGCTGGTAGCGCGGCGCGTCTTCGCGGTCGTAGAAATAGCGGTAGGGCATGACGCCTTCGTAGCCCGCGAGGAAGGGCCCGGCCTCGGCGGTGATTCGGTCGGCAATGAGCTTTTCCATGCCCCAGAAGGTGCCCTTGAATTTGACCGGCAGACCGAACTGCCGCGCGCCGCCGATGAGCTGCGGCCAGACGCCGGTGACATAGCCCTGCAGAATGCAATGATCCGCTCCGGACTGCGCCAGCTTGGTGACATGGGTCGGGATGTCCGCGCCCTCGGCCTTGGTGCTTTCCTCGAGCACGACCTCGAGGCCAAGCTCCTCGGCGGTCTTGCGGCCATGCTCGATCGGATCGCGCCCGAACTCGGTGTTGGAGAAGATGAAGGCCACCTTCTGCCCGCCCTCGTTCTTGATGTTCTGCAGCAGGATGTCGAACTGGCTCTGGTAGGTCGGGCCCGAGAGATACTGATAGGGATGGGTCGCCGGGTCGGCGAGTTCCGAGGCAAAAGAGGTCGACCCCATGATCCGCGCATTCTCGCCCTTGAGCTCTGGCGCGATCAGCTTCATCGCCCCGGTGCTGTCGGCGAAATAGCCGATCATGTTCTTGCCTTCCGAGGCCAGCGCGCGCTGGTAGTTATTGAGTGCGTTCTGCGGCACATAGCCCGAATCCTCGGTGACGAAGCGGATGGGCACACCGGCCACGCCGCCCTCGTCGTTGAAAAGCTTGGTGGCCATGGCGAAGGCGGGGGCGACAAGTTGCCCCGCCGTGGCGAAGGGCCCGGTGAGCGGCAGCGAGGCGCCGAGCACGTATTCCTTGGGCTGGGCCCGCAGGATCATCGGCGTGCCGACTGCCGCCGTCGCGGCGGCGGTGGTGGCGAGGAAGGATCGGCGGTTCATGGTCATCTGTCTTCTCCCTGATGTGGCCTTTTGATTACCCGCGCGCAAACGGCCAACGGTTTGCGGCGCGCAGGATGCGGTCGACGATCTGGTTGATGCCCAAGGGCTCCTTGAGCAGGAACAACACCAGCAGCACGCCGAAGGCGATCTGCTGGAGAGGCGCGCGCAACTGTCCGGCCCCGGCGCTGTCCCCGGCGAGCGCGCCGAAGAGCACCTTGATCACCTCAGGCACCATAACGACGATGATAACGCCGAAAACCGGCCCCATCGTGCGCCCCATGCCGCCGATGATCAGCGCCGCCACGAGGTTGAGCGAGAGCGCCAGTTCGAACTGCTCGGGTAGGATGCGGGCGTAGAAATAGGCAAAAAGCGCCCCGGCAAGGCCGCAGTAGGCAGCCGAGAGGGCAAAGCTCATCAACTTGTAGCGCAGAAGCGAAATGCCGAGGATCTCGGCAGAATAGTCACGGTCGCGGATCGCGATGAAGGCGCGGCCCACCCGGGTGCGGATGAGGTTCTGCGCCGCCAGCAGCGAAACGAGGCCGACGACGACGATCAGCCCGAACATCTCGCGCTTGGTATCCAGCTCCCAGCCCAGCAGGTTGGGCACATTGGTGTTGAGCCCGACCATGCCGCCGGTCCAGGGGGCAAAGAGGTCTTCCTCGATCAGGAAGATCACGATGAAATTCGCCGCCAGCGTCGCCACGGCGAGGTAGAGCCCCTTCACCCGCAGGCTCGGCAGCCCCACGAGCACACCCACCGCCGCCGCCAGCGCTACCGCCAGCGGCACCGAGACGAAGGACATCAGCCCCGCCGGGATCACCCCGGCGCCAAGGTTGCCGAAGATCGTCACCGCATAGGCGCCGATGGCAACAAAGGCGCCGTGGCCCAGCGACACCAGACCGGTATAGCCCGTGAGGATGTTGATCCCCACCACGGCGATCAGCAGGATGCCCATCTGGCTCGCGATCAAAATGAGGTAGTCGTTGCCGAACAGCGTGAACAGGACAAGCGCAAGGATCGAGCTGTAGACGAAGGCCTGTTTGTAGCGGTTGTTCAGCACCCGCTCGTCGGCGGCATAGCTGGACTTCAGGTTGGCGTTGATCATATCCGCTCGACCTCCTTTTGCCCCATCAGCCCGTGCGGGCGCCAGATCAGCACCACCAGCACGGTAACGTAAGGCACGATTTCGGCCCAGCCGCCGCCCATCTGCCACTGGGTCATGGCTTCGAGCACGCCCACCACCATCGCCGCGATCAGCACGCCGACGTAGCTATCAAGCCCGCCCATCAGAACGATCGCCAGAACCGAGAAGCCAAAAAGCCCGAGGCTCGGCGAAATGCCGTTGCGGGTGGCGAGGATCGCCCCCGCGATGGCCCCCGTGGTGCTGGCCAGCACCCAGGCCCGGGAAAAGACCTTGGGGACCGAGATGCCCATGGAATAGGCGGTGGACTGGTCTTCGGCCGTGGCGCGGATGGCGATGCCGCCCTTGGTGAACTTCACGAAGGCGACGATGCCACCAAACAGCAGCAGCGCCACGGCCATGTTCACCAGATCGGTGCCGAAGAGGAAGATCATCGTGCCGAACAGTTCGAACCGGATCGGCATGTTAGGCGCGATATAGGGCACGGAGGCGGCATCCGCCGTCCAGATCAACTGCGCCGCGCCCGACAGGATTGAGATTAGACCTACCGTCACCATGATCATGGCAAAGATCGACTGCCCCATCAGCGGGCGCATCAGCACCCGCTCGATCACCCGGCCGAGGATGGCATTGCAGACCAGCGCCCCAGCCAGCCCCAAGAGGATGCGCGGCAGGTTCGCCACCCAGTCGAGCACCGCCGCCACGGGCGAAAACATCGGCAAATCACCCCGCATCTCGACCATCCAGCCGGGCTGCCATGAGGCCAGCCAGCCGGGCGCCCAAGGCTGGCCGGGGACGATCACGGCGAAGGTGAAATAGAAATAGGCCCCGAACATGATCAGGTAGCCATGGGCGAAATTCACCACCTTGGTGGCCTTGTAGACGCTCACGATGCCCACGGCGATCAGCGCGTAGATCGCCCCGGCCATCAGCCCGTTGATCGCGAATTGCACGAACTGCCCCATCATAGCGCCTCCCTTTCCTTAGCTTCGGAATTTTTCAAAAATTCCGGACCGATTTCTTGCGGAGAAATCGGCGTCATGCCGCGGCCCCCAGATAGGCTTCGATCACCGCCGGATTGTTGGAGACCTCCTCAGGCGTGCCGCTGGCGATCTTCTGGCCGAAGTTCAGCACGACGATGCGGCTACAGATATCCATCACCATGTGCATGTCGTGCTCCACCAGCAGGATCGTGGTGCCGAATTGCTCCTGCACGTCGAGGATGAACCGCGCCATGTCGGCGGTCTCCTCCCGGTTCATGCCCGCCACCGGCTCGTCCAGCAGCAGCACGCGCGGGCGCATCGCCAATGCGCGGCCCAGTTCGACCCGCTTTTGCAGACCGTAGGGCAGCATGGTAATGGGGTATTTGCGGATGTGGTCGATCTCGAGAAAATCGATCACCTGTTCCTCGATCTCGCGGCGCAGCTCCAGCTCGGCCTTCTGCGCCGCGCCGAAATAGCGCAGCGCCTGCCAGACATTGGTTTTGAGCCGCGTGTGCCCGCCGAGCTTGATGTTGTCGAGCACGGTCATGCCGCGAAACAGCGCGATGTTCTGAAAGGTCCGCGCGAGGCCAAGCCCCGCGCGCTTGTCGGGGCTGAGCGTGGTGATATCCTGACGATCAAAGGACACGCTGCCCCGGTCGGGCCTGTAAAACCCTGAAATCGCATTGAAAAGTGAGGTTTTGCCCGCGCCGTTGGGGCCGATCACCCCGGTGATCTCTCCGGCCTTGGCTTCGAAATTCACCCCCTGCAGCGCCTTGATGCCGCCAAAGGACAGATGCAAATCCTCAACCCTCAGCAATCGCCCACTCCCATGCGGCGACGGCTGCGGCCCCCCGCAAGGGGCGCGTGACATCCGATCATCGACGGATCCTCCCTATGTCCCGACCCCTGCCCCTTTTGGCGGTGCTTGTGGTATCGGCCTGTTGACCCTTTCACCCTATCCGAAGCGCGGCATCTCGCAAGTCTTTCGATAAGACGCGCGGCAAAGCGCCCCCGCGCCGGAGCGGCTCGGAAGGTGCAATGCCATGGAAGGGAAGGGAAAAACCCGGGGCTGTGACGCTACGTCAGGTCAGCTGTGCGATCAGGGTTTTCAGCGCTTTGCGGCTGTGATCCTCTAGGGGCGCCATGCGCGAGCGCCATAGCGTCGCCTGCGATTGCAGGATCAAACCGTCGCTGAGGATCTTCAGATGATTGGCGCGCAGGGTCTCCCCGCTGGAGGTGATATCGGCGATGGCCTCGGCGGTCTCATTGAGCACGGTGCCCTCGGTCGCGCCTTGGCTGTCGACCAGCGCATAATCGGCCACGCCGTGGGTGCGCAGGAACTCCCGCACCAGCCGGTGATACTTGGTGGCAATGCGCAGACGGAAGCCATGTTCGGCACGGAAGGCGGCGGCGGCGGCGTCGAGATCATCCAGCGTATCGACATCGACCCAAGCCTGCGGCACGGCGATGATCAGGTCGGCATGGCCGAAGTTCAACTCTTCCACCGGTTCGACCAGTTGATCCCAAAGCGCCAGCTTCTCTTGCACCAGATCGGTGCCAGTTACGCCAAGGTGGATCCGCCCCGCCGAGAGTTCGCGCGGGATTTCACCCGCCGAAAGCAGCACGAGCGAGACATCCTCAATCCCCTCGACCTTGCCCGCATATTCGCGGTCGGACCCGGTGCGCTGCAGGCGGACGCCGCGGGCGCCGAACCATTCGAAGGTCTTTTCCATCAGCCGCCCCTTGGACGGCACACCCAGTTTCAGCGTCATTGCCCGGCCTCCAGTTCCAGCATCAGGCCGGGGCGCATCACACCGCCCACCGCCGGGATTTCATCGCCCTGCCCCAGCCGCCGGGTCAGCGCATCATAGCGCCCGCCAGAGGCGATGCTCGGCAGATCGGGCCGCGAGGCGGCGCGGAAGGCAAAGACGAAACCGTCGTAATATTCCATCGAAGACCGGCCATGGCTGGCCTCGAAGAGCAGCGCGTCGGTGTCGATCCCGCGGGCGCGCATCGCATCGGCGCGGGCCGCGACACGGGCCACAGCATCGCCGATGGCGGGCATGTCCACGGCCAGATCGCGCAGGCGGCTCAGCGCGTTCGGCAGGGTTTCCTTGACCTCCAACAGCGCTTCGAAAAGGTCGACCTGCTGCGCGGAGATCGGCGGCGTCTGCGCATCCTCGCGCAGGGCCGCGACGCGGGCTTCAATCTCGGCGCGGGAGCGCAGCCCCACCATCGGCGCGTCGCATGTCACCTCGGCCTCGGCCAGCAGCGCCTTGCGCCCCGCGGGCACAGGGCTGCGCCCGGCATAACGGTCAAGCAGCGCACGAAAGCGGCGCGGGCGCCAGATGTGGCGCATCAACGCCTGTTTGCGCGCGGGGGATGTGCCCAGCCCCTGCACCGCCGCCATCAGCACGCCGATATCGCCCGTCACGGGACGCACCGGCAGGCCCTGCATCGCCTCGGCAATCAGGGCGAAAACCTCGGCATCCGCCGCCGCCGGATCGGCGCGGTCGAAGACTTCAAAGCCAACCTGAATGTACTCATTGGCCCGGTTCGGGTCATGCTCCTGACGGCGAAAAACCTCACCGGAGTAGGTATAGCGCGCGGGCTCGGCCCCATGAGCCATATGCATCTGCACCACGGGCACGGTAAAATCAGGGCGCAGCATCTGCTCCCCACGCAGCGCGTCCGAGGTGACATAGGCCCGCGCGCGGATATCCTCGCCGTAGAGGTCCAGCAGCGTGTCCGCCGGCTGCAAGATCGGCGGCTCAACGAGCACAGCACCCTGCGCCTCGAAAATTGCGCGTAGCGAAGCCGCCCGCGCCAGCGTTTCGGAACGTGTCGGCATCAGCTTGTCCGATCCAGAATATCGCGCACCGCTTTGATCAGATCGCCGCGTGGCACCTCATATTGGTTGGGGCGCTCTTTCCACTCGTCATGGCTGGCCTCTTGCGCCAGTTGCGCGCCCAGCACCATGTCCTTGATCTGCACCACGCCGCGGTCCTTCTCGTCACCGCCTTCGATGACGACCACGGGGCTTTGCCGCTTGTCGGCGTATTTCATCTGGTTGCCGAAGTTCTTCGGGTTGCCGAGGTAGACCTCCGCCCGGATGCCCGCCTGCCGCAGCTCGGCCACCATGGCCTGATAATCGGCCATGCGGTCGCGGTCCATCACGGTAACGACGACGGGGCCTGTCGCTTCGGCCTCAAGCCGCCCTTTGGCGGCCAGTGCAGCGAGAAGACGGTCGACACCGATGGAGACGCCGGTTGCTGGCACCTCCTGCCCGGTGAAACGCTTCACCAGATCGTCGTAACGCCCGCCGCCCGCGACCGAGCCGAAGTTGCGCGCGCGGCCCTTCTCGTCTTTGATCTCGAAGGTCAGTTCGGCCTCGAAGACCGGGCCGGTGTAATAGCCAAGGCCGCGCACGACCGAGGGGTCGATCTCCACCCGGTCGGGGCCATAGCCGCCCGCCGCCAGCAGGTCCGAGATAAGCTGCAACTCATCCACGCCCTGCACGCCGACCTCGGAGCCTGCCACCAAGTCGCGCAGCCGCGCCACGGTCTCGGCCCCGGTCTCGCGCTTGGCCTGCATGAAGCCCATCACGACTTCGGCCTGCGCCTCGCCCAGCCCTGCACCTTTGGTGAAATCGCCGCTGTCGTCCTTGCGGCCCTCACCCAAAAGCGCGCGCACGCCCTCCGGCCCCAGCCGGTCGAGCTTGTCGATGGCGCGCAGCACGATGCCGCGCTCGGCTTCCTTGTCGTCGCCCGAAAGCCCGGCCACTTCGAGCACGCCGTTCAGCACCTTGCGGTTGTTCACCCGCACCACATAGTCGCCGCGCGCGATGCCCACTTCCTCAAGGCAATCGGCCAGCATGGCGCAGATCTCCGCATCGGCAGCGACCGAGGGCGCGCCGACGGTATCGGCGTCGCATTGGTAGAACTGCCGGAACCGCCCGGGCCCGGGCTTCTCGTTGCGCCAGACCGGGCCCATGGCGTAGCGGCGGTAGGGCATCGGCAGGTCGTTGCGATGCTGGGAATAGACCCGCGCCAAGGGGGCGGTCAGGTCATAGCGCAGCGCGAGCCAGTCCCCGGGTTTGTCGCCCTCGGCATCCTCTTGCCAGGCAAAGACGCCCTCGTTCGGGCGGTCAACGTCGGGCAGGAACTTGCCAAGCGCCTCGACCGTCTCCACGCCCGAGCTTTCCAGCGCGTCGAACCCGTAGCGGTGATAGACGGCGGCGATCTTGTTCAGCATCTCGGCCCGATGGGTCACCTCGGTCCCGAAATAATCGCGGAACCCTTTCGGGGTTTGCGCCTTGGGACGGGGGGTTTTCTTGGGCTTTGCCATGGCAAGGATCCTCGGTGCATCAATTGGCCTCGCGTCTAGCCCAAGCCCCCCGCAAGAGCAAGCAACGCGGCATCCCGCCCCTGTCCTGCGCCGCCGGTCCGTGCTAGATCGCGCAAAAAGGATGCGCGCCATGACTGACCAAAGCCCTGATCACACCCCAGACCAAACAGCCGAGCATATCAGCCGCCTTGAAGAGCAGATCGCCCATCTGACCCGCGCGGTCGACGATATGTCAGAGATTGTCACCCGTCAGGAGGCCGAGATCGTCACTCTCAACCGCCGCGTCTATATGCTGATGCAGCGCGAAGGAGAGCGGGACGCTTCGGGCGGTGGCGCGGTGCTCTTGGACGATGAGCGCCCCCCGCATTACTGAGCGGCAGCGCCGCGCACCCGTCAATTGGCTGATTTCATTGCCACGGCGGCGACGGCCCCGTCATGCACCAGCACTTCGGACCAGCGCGCGGTCTGGCCCAAACGCTCATAGGCGCTGACGAAAAAGGTGGTCTTGTCGAGCTTGCCGATCTGCCGCCCGCAGGGTTTCCCGCGCCCCGCACCGCAAACGCGGGCCTTGATCGCCTCATAGGCCGCGTCGGTCTCGGCTGTGGGCAGGTTCTCCCCCCCCGGGCCGTAGTGCAGTTGCTCATAGACCGAGGGCGTGCCGAACAGCACATTGGCCGCCGTCAACTGACGCGCGCAATCATCCGCAAAGCCGGTGATGTAGAAACTGCGCGCCCCGGCGCTGCCGGGCTGCGAATCGAACAACCGATAGCCCCGCGCCGCGGGCTCCTCGACCAGTTGCCCCAATTCGCTCAGATCCAGATCGCAGACACGGGCCACCTCGCCAAACGGCAGGGCGGCACCGAATGAAACCTCGGAGATCTGCGGGTTCGGCGCGGTGGGGGCCATTGCGCAGGCGGAGAGCAACGTCCCCACAATCAAAAGGCCGATGCGTCGTTTCATGCTCTGCTCCCCATTGCTTGGCAGGCAGGTAGCGCAGCCACCCGCCGCCGTCCACTGGACGCGCAGATGACGCAGCGACCAAGACGGCGGGAGGGTCAGATCTCCTCGACCTCCATCACCCCGTCGAGCGAGCGGATCGCGCCTTTGATCTGCGGTGTCACCGGGAATTCGCGGCCCAGATCAACCTCGACCTCGCCGGGCAGGCTGGGATCCATCAGGCAGAATTGCACCGGCCCCTTGCCTGCCGCCTTCACCGCCTGCCGCGCCCCGTCGAGCACATCGGCCACCGATTGGATCGCCCCCGGCCCGTCGATGAAGACCCGCAGCCCCATGCTGCCCGCATCCGCCACCGCCGCGTCGATCGGCCCGATGCCGCGCGCCAGCAGCTTCAACTGGTCGCTCTCCATCGTGGCCTCGACGGTGACGACCACCTTGGAGCCGACCTCCAGATGATCGCGCGAAGCCTCCAGCACGTCCGAAAAAATCGTCACCTCGTAGCCCCCGGTGGGGTCCGACAATTGCGCAAAGGCAAAGCGGTTGCCCCGCGCTGATTTGCGCTCCTGCCGCCCCGCTACCACCCCCGCCAGCCGCGCGTTCATCGCGCCGCGGGTGCTGACCTTTTCATTCAGTTCGTCGAGCGTGAGGAAGGGCAGACCTGTCTCACGCGCCCATTTGCGCTTCAGGGGCGGCATGTAGTCGTCCAGCGGGTGGCCCGAGAGGTAGAAGCCCACGGCCTTGAACTCCTCGGCCAGTCGCTCGGCCGATTGCCAATCGTCGCAGGGCAGCATCCGCGGCTCGGGCAGATCGTCGCCCGCCTCTCCGAAGAGCGACACTTGGTTCGAGGCCTTCTGCTCGTGGATTGCGGCGGAGTAGTTCACCAGCCCGTCGAGCGACTGGAACACCCGCCGCCGGTTGCTGTCGAGCTGATCGAAGGCGCCCGAGCGCACCAGCATTTCCAGCGGGCGTTTGCCGACCCGCTTGAGGTCCACCCGCCGCGCGAAGTCGAAAAGCGTGGCGAAGGGCCGGTCAACACCATCGACCTTGCGCCCCTCGGTCACCAGTTTCATCGCCTCAAGCCCGACGTTTTTCAGTGCGCCCAGCGCATAGACGAGGGCGCCGTCGACCACCTTGAAGGTGGCATCCGAGCGGTTCACGCAAGGCGGCACCCAAGGCAGTTCGAGGTGCTTGCGCACCTCCTCAAAATAGATCGCCAGCTTGTCTGTCAGGTGGATATCGCAGTTCATCACCCCGGCCATGAACTCGACCGGGTGGTTCGCCTTTAGCCAAGCCGTCTGGTAGCTGACCACCGCATAGGCCGCGGCGTGGGACTTGTTGAAACCGTAGTTGGCGAATTTCTCCAGAAGGTCGAAGACCTCCGCCGCTTTCTTCTTGTCGACGCCATTGGCCATCGCGCCCTTTTCGAACTTGGGGCGTTCCTTGGCCATCTCCTCGGCGATCTTTTTACCCATCGCACGGCGCAGCAGGTCGGCGCCGCCAAGCGAGTAGCCCGCCATGACCTGCGCGATCTGCATCACCTGTTCCTGATAGACGATGATGCCTTGGGTCTCTTCGAGGATATAGTCGATCGACGGGTGTACCGATTCCAACTCGCGCTGGCCGTTCTTGACCTCGCAATAGACCGGAATGTTTTCCATCGGCCCCGGGCGGTAAAGCGCGACGAGGGCGACGATATCCTCGATACAGGTCGGCTTCATGCGCTTGAGCGCATCCATCATGCCGCTCGATTCCACCTGGAACACCGCGACCGTCTTGGCGCTGGAGTAAAGCTTGTAGGTGGCGGGATCGTCGAGCGGGATGGTCGCCACGTCATCGATATGGCCCTCGGGCGGCTCGTAGATTTGCCGCCCGTCCGCGGCGATATGCAGATGCCGCCCGCCCGCCTTGATCTGGTCGAGCGCGTTCTGGATGACGGTGAGGGTCTTCAGGCCGAGAAAGTCGAATTTCACCAGCCCGGCCTGTTCGACCCATTTCATGTTGAACTGCGTCGCCGGCATGTCCGAGCGCGGGTCTTGGTAGAGCGGCACCAGATGATCCAGCGGTCGGTCGCCGATCACCACGCCCGCCGCGTGGGTGGAGGCGTTGCGCAAAAGCCCCTCGACCTGCTGGCCGTAGGTCAGCAGCCGGTCGACGACCTCCTCGTTCTTGGCCTCCTCGCGCAGGCGCGGCTCGTCCGCCAGCGCCTTCTCAATGGAAACGGGTTTCACCCCCTCCACCGGGATCATCTTCGACAGCCGGTCGACCTGCCCGTAAGGCATTTGCAGCACCCGGCCGATGTCGCGCACCGCCGCCTTCGACAAAAGCGCACCGAAGGTGATGATCTGCCCCACCTTGTCGCGGCCGTATTTCTCTTGCACGTAGCGGATCACCTCCTCGCGGCGGTCCATGCAGAAGTCGATGTCGAAGTCGGGCATGGAGACCCGCTCGGGGTTGAGGAAACGCTCGAAGAGCAGCGAGTAGCGCAGCGGGTCGAGGTCGGTGATCGTGAGCGCATAGGCCACCAGCGAGCCCGCACCGGAGCCCCGCCCCGGCCCGACCGGGATGTCGTTGTCCTTGGCCCATTGGATGAAGTCGGCAACGATCAGGAAGTAGCCTGGGAACCCCATGCCCTCGATGATGCCCAGCTCGAAATCGAGCCGTTTTTGGTATTCTTCCACGCTCACCGCATGGGGGATCACTGCCAGACGGGCCTGCAGGCCTTCATTGGCCATGCGGCGCAGCTCGGCGACTTCGTCGTCGGCGAACTTGGGCAGGATCGGATCGCGGCGGTAGGCCATGAAGGCGCAGCGCTTGGCGATCTCGACGGTATTGCTCAGCGCCTCGGGCAGATCGGCAAAGAGCGTCGCCATCTCGGCCTGCGACTTGAAGTAATGCTGCGCGGTCAGACGGCGGCGCGGCTGGCTCTGGTCGACATAGGCGCCCTCGGCGATGCAGATCAGCGCGTCATGGGCCTCATACATGTCGGGCTTGGGGAAATACACATCGTTGGTCGCGACCAGCGGGATGTCCATGGCATAGGCCATCTCGACAAAGCCGCGCTCGGTCAGGCGCTCGGCCTCGGGCTGGCCGCCGTCTTCCGGATGGCGCTGCAACTCGACGTAGAGCCGGTCGCCGAAAGCCTTGTGCAGCCGCGCCATCAGCGCTTCCGCCGCCGGGCGCTGGCCGCCTTGCAAAAGCATCCCCACCGGCCCCGAAGGACCGCCGGTGAGACAGATGAGATCGGCGCTCAGCGCCTCGAGTTCCGCCAGCGTGACCTCCGCCGCCGCCCCGCCCTTGTCGAGATAGAGGCAGGAGTTCAGCTTCATCAGGTTCTCGTAGCCCAATTCGCTCTGGGCCAGCAGAACCACCGGCGCGGGCGGGCGCGGTTTCTCGCCCGGCTGCACCTCGACATAGGCGACATCGACCTGACAGCCGATGATCGGCTGCACGCCCGCCCCCGCCATGGCGACCGAGAACTCGAGCGCGGCGAACATGTTGTTGGTATCGGTCAGCGCCAGCGCGGGCATTTCCGCGTCACGGCACATGCCGGGCAGCTTTTTCAGCCGCAGCGCGCCTTCCAGCAGGGAATACTCGGAATGGCTGCGCAGGTGAATGAATCGGGGAGCATCTGACATGGGCGCAAACTATGCCAGCCGCCTGCCCGGCACCAGCGCCGGATGCGGCAGTGCTGCATTTTTCGCCCAAGGTATTTTTTCTTGCCAAAACGCCCCCCGCCCCGCTAGCCTGACCTCTACCTCGCCCGCGCCCGGTTCTACGCCGCATCGAACCCCGCGCATGTTTACGGGCCACTTTGTACCGCGGCGGATGAGAACCAATGGACATCACTTTTCTTCTCAATGGAGAAGTCGTGTCACTCTCCAACGTGTCCCCGACCACCACCTTGCTTGACTGGCTGCGCGAAGAGCGCGGCTTGACGGGGACGAAAGAGGGCTGTAACGAGGGCGATTGCGGGGCCTGTTCGGTCATGATCAGTGATGAGAGCGGACACCGCGCGCTGAATGGCTGCATTCTGTTCCTGCCGCAAATCAACGGCAAGGCCGTCACCACGGTCGAAGGCATGGCGGGCGCCGACGGCACCCTGCACCCGGTGCAGGAGACCATGGTCGAACATCACGGCAGCCAATGCGGTTTCTGCACCCCGGGCTTCGTGGTCTCGATGGCCACGGCGCATCTTAACGGCGCCCGCGACCATGATGTGCAGCTTGCCGGCAACCTCTGCCGCTGCACCGGCTACGCGCCGATCATCCGCGCGGCTGAAGCCGCGGCGGACAAGCCCGTGCCAGACCATCTCTTGGGCCTCAAATCGAAGCTCAAACAGGACATCCCCGCTCCCGCCAAGGCCGAGGGCGCGCCCCATGTGCAGCCCGAGAGCAGCGATGATCTGGCCGCGTGGTACCTCGACCACCCCGAAGCGACGCTGATCGCCGGGGCGACGGACGTGGGCCTCTGGGTCACCAAGGGTTTCCGCGATCTTGGCGCCG
Source organism: Sulfitobacter sp. 1A13679 (assembly GCF_043557115.1). Lineage (NCBI taxonomy): Bacteria > Pseudomonadati > Pseudomonadota > Alphaproteobacteria > Rhodobacterales > Roseobacteraceae > Sulfitobacter > Sulfitobacter sp. 1A13679. Next base: position 74,728 of record NZ_JBIFFO010000017.1, on the reverse strand, counting down.
TCGCCTTCCTCAACCGCTGCGCCGATCTGCGCGGCATCACCGAGGACGAGACCGGCCTGCGCATCGGGGCGATGACGACCCTGACCGAGGTGGAGGCAAAGCTTTCCCCGCTGTTTCCCAGCTTGGGCGTGATGCTGCGGCGCTACGGCTCGACGCAGGTGCGCAACGCGGCGACGCTGGGCGGCAATATCGCCAACGGCTCGCCCATCGGTGACGGCCCGCCCGCGCTCATTGCGCTTGGTGCCACGCTGCACCTGCGCCGTGGCGATGCGCGGCGCGAACTGCCGCTGGAGGATTTCTTCCTCGACTACGGCAAGCAGGACCGTGCGCCGGGCGAATTTGTCGAGGCGATCACCGTGCCGCGCCAGCACGACACCCTGCGTTGCTATAAGCTGTCGAAGCGTTTCGATCAGGACATCTCGGCGGTTTGCGGCTGCATCTCGATCACCGGCAACGGGGAGGAGATCCTCACCGCCCGCGTGGTCTTCGGCGGCATGGCCGCCACCCCGAAACGCGCCGCTGCGGCTGAGGCGGCGCTCGTCGGCGAACCGTGGAGCGAAGAGACCATCCGCAAGGCGATGGAGGCGATGCGCGACGACTTCACCCCGCTGTCGGACATGCGCGCCTCCGCCGCCTACCGGATGCAGGCGGCGCAGAACATGCTGCTGCGCTATTTCTACGACGCCAATGGCACCCCCACCAATCTGCTGGAGGTCTCGGCATGAGCGTCGCAAAGCCCCTTCCCCATGACGCCGCGAAGCTGCATGTGACCGGCGCCGCGCGCTACGTCGACGACATCCCCACCCCGCGCGGCACGCTGCATCTGGCCTTTGGCCTCAGCCCCATCGCGGCGGGTGATCTGACGGGTCTTGATCTTCAAGCCGTGCGCAAGGCCCCCGGCGTTGTTGCGGTCCTGACCGCCGACGATCTGGAGCACGACTGCGACACCTCGCCGTCGAACCATGACGAGCCGCTTTTGGCGACCGATGAGGTGCATTACGCGGGCCAGCCGCTCTATCTGGTGGTGGCCACCAGCCACCTCGCCGCGCGCCGCGCCGCCCAGCTGGGCAAGCCGCAGATCACCCCGCGCGACCCGATCCTGACAGTGGAACAGGCGCTCGACGCCAACAGCCGTTTCGAGGATGGCCCCCGCATCTACCAGAAGGGCGACGCCGAAACCGCGCTGTCAAAAGCCAGCCGTCGCCTCGCCGGCCAGATCGAGATGGGCGGGCAGGAGCATTTCTACCTCGAGGGTCAGGCCGCCATGGCGTTGCCGCAGGACAACGGCGACATGCTGGTGCATTCCTCGACCCAGCACCCGACCGAGATCCAGCATAAAGTCGCCCATGCCATTGGCCGCCCCATGCACGCCGTGCGGGTCGAGACCCGGCGCATGGGCGGCGGTTTCGGCGGCAAGGAAAGCCAGGGCAACGCGCTGGCCATCGCCTGTTCGGTCGCTGCGGCAATGACCGGCAAGCCCTGCAAGATGCGCTATGACCGTGATGACGACATGATCATCACCGGCAAGCGGCATGATTTTCGCGTCGCGTATGACGTGGGCTTTAACGAGACGGGCCGGATCACCGCGCTGGATGTCACCCATTACACCCGCTGCGGCTGGTCGATGGATCTCAGCCTGCCGGTCGCCGACCGCGCCATGCTGCACGCAGACAATGCCTATCATCTGAACGACATCCGCATCACGTCGCACCGCTTGCGCACCAATACCGCCAGCGCCACGGCCTTCCGCGGCTTCGGCGGCCCGCAGGGGATCGTGGGCATCGAGCGGGTAATGGATCATATCGCGCAGGAGTTGGGCCTCGACCCGCTCGCGGTGCGCCGCGCGAACTACTACGCCGACAACGCCCACCGCCCGACCGAGGTGGAGAATACCGGCACCGCGATCGACAACCGCACCCCGCCTGAGGCCGAGGCCGATCTTTCGTCGCGCGGCGCGCCCCCTGTGCCCGGCGAGGAGCCCGCGATCCCCGCAACACCCTCCGATGTGCAGACCACGCCCTACCAGCAGCCGGTCACCGATTGCATTATCAACGCGCTGACCGACCGACTCGTCGAAAGCTGCGATTACGACGCGCGCCGCGCCGCCATCGCCGCGTGGAACGCGCAAAGCCCGCTGATGAAGCGCGGCATCGCGATCACGCCAGTAAAATTCGGCATCTCCTTCACGCTCACTCACCTCAATCAGGCGGGCGCGCTGGTGCATGTCTACCAAGACGGCTCGATCCACCTGAACCACGGCGGCACCGAGATGGGGCAAGGGCTGTTCCAGAAGGTGGCGCAGGTCGCGGCCTCGCGCTTCGGCGTCTCGCCCGAGGTGGTCAAGATCACCGCCACGGATACCGCGAAGGTGCCTAATACCTCGGCCACCGCGGCCTCTTCGGGCTCGGACCTCAACGGCATGGCCGCGCAGAACGCCTGCGACACGATCCGCGACCGCATGGCCGCGCATCTGGCCGAACGCTACCAGACCACCCCCGATCAGGTGGTATTCGCCGACGGCATGGTGCAGATCGGCGGAGAGGAGATCACCTTCGCCGCCGCCGCCGCCTCGGCCTATGAGAACCGCGTGAGCCTTTCCGCCACCGGCTATTACAAGACGCCAGATATCGAATGGGACCGCATCGCCGGGCGCGGGCGGCCGTTCTACTACTTCGCCTATGGCGCGGCCTGTACCGAGGTGGTGATCGACACGCTAACCGGCGAAAACCGCATCCTGCGCACCGATATCCTGCATGACGCCGGTGCCTCGCTGAACCCCGCGCTCGACATCGGTCAGATCGAAGGCGGATACGTTCAAGGCGCAGGCTGGCTCACGACCGAGGAACTGGTCTGGGACGAGACCGGCACCCTGCGCACCCATGCGCCCTCGACCTACAAGATCCCCGCCTGTTCGGACCGCCCGCCGGTCTTCAACGTGGCGCTCTGGGATCAGCCGAACCCGGCGCAGACCGTCTACCGCTCCAAAGCCGTGGGCGAGCCGCCCTTCATGCTGGGCATCTCGGCCTTCATGGCGCTGTCGGATGCGGTGGCGGCCTGCGGCCCGCATTACGGCGACCTGCAGGCCCCGGCCACCGCCGAGGCCGTGCTCGCCGCCGTTGGACGGGCGCGGAAATGACCGCGATCTTCGTCGAGGTCACCGCCACGCGCGGTTCGGCCCCGCGGGATGCGGGCACGGCGATGAAGGTCACGCCCAATGCAATCGCGGGCACCATCGGCGGCGGCGCGTTGGAGCATCAGGCCATTGCGCACGCCCGCCAGATGCTGGCCGAGGGCCGGTGCGAAGACAGCCAGACCCTGCCGCTCGGCCCCGGTCTGGGCCAATGCTGCGGCGGCGCGGTCAGCCTGCGCTACACCACGACGCCGCGCCCGCTGGACGCGGCCACCCCCCTGCCCCTGCCGGATGTACACAGCGACGTGCCGCTCTGGCTCTGGGGCGCGGGGCATGTGGGCCGGGCGGTGGTGGCCGCCTGCCCGCCCCGGGCCTTCGATCTGACATGGATCGACAGCGCCCGCGACCGTTTCCCCGACCAGATCCCGCCCCATGTCACCGTCACCCCCGCCGCCGACATGCCGCGTCTCGCCGCCCATGCGCCGCGCGAGGCGCACCACCTGATCTTCACCTATTCCCATGACATCGACCTCGCCCTCTGTGCCGCGCTGCTCAATCGCGGCGCCGCGAGCGTCGGCTTGATCGGCTCTGACACAAAAAAGTCACGGTTTTCCCGCCGCTTGCATGACATGGGGTTGGATCCCTCTGGCATCACCTGTCCAATTGGCGATAAATCGCTGGGCAAGCTGCCTGCGCAAATTGCCCATGGCGCGCTGATCGCCCTCATCGCCCGGACCCAGACAAAGGTTTCCGCATGACTGTTTCACTTCTCGACCTCACCGGGTTGACCAAGGCCTACCCCGGCGTCGTCGCGAACGATGACGTTTCCCTGCGGATCGCTCCGGGCGAGGTTCACGCCCTGCTGGGTGAGAACGGCGCGGGCAAATCCACTTTGGTCAAAATGATTTACGGACTGGTCAAACCCGACGCGGGCCAGATGCGGATGCGGGGCGAGAGCTTTGCCCCCACCGACCCCCATGCGGCGCGGCAGGCGGGCGTGGGCATGGTGTTTCAGCACTTCTCGCTTTTCGATGCGCTCAGCGTGGCAGAGAACATCGCCCTCGGCATGGAAAACCCGCCGCGAATGCGCGAGCTGAGCCAGCAGATCCGCGATGTGTCGGACACCTACGGCCTCCCGCTTGCACCTGATCGCACCGTCGGTGACCTCTCGGCGGGGGAGCGTCAGCGGGTTGAGATCATCCGCTGCCTGCTGCAAGAGCCGAAACTGCTGATCATGGACGAGCCGACCTCGGTCCTCACGCCGCAAGAGGTTGAAATCCTGTTCAAGACCCTGCGCAAACTCAGCGCCGAAGGCACTGCGATCCTCTATATCTCCCACAAGCTCGAAGAAATCCGCAGCCTGTGCGACAGCGCCACGATCCTGCGCTTGGGCAAGGTCGTTGGCCATTGCACCCCGCGTGAGACGTCGGCCCGCGACATGGCCGAGATGATGGTGGGCTCCGCGCTGAAAACGCCCACCCGCGACAGCAAGGAACCGGGCGAAGTGACGCTGCGGCTGAACGATCTTTCGGCCCGGTCGGCCCATGCTTTCGGCATGCCGCTGCGCGATATTTCCGTCGAGGTGCGGCGCGGGGAGGTGCTGGGCATCGGCGGCGTTGCGGGCAACGGGCAGGACGAATTGCTCAACGCGCTGTCGGGCGAAACACTGGTCGGCGCGGGCATGATCACCTTTGACGGGCGCGACATTGGGCTGCTCGGCCCCACCGCCCGCCGCGCGCTTGGCGTCTTGACCGCCCCCGAGGAGCGGCTCGGCCATGCCGCCGTGCCGGATATGTCGCTGACGGAAAACGCCATGCTGACCGGTGCGGCGCGTGAGGGGCTAGAGCGCGGCGGCATGCTCGACTGGGGCAAGGCGCGCAGCTTTGCCGAGAAGATCATCAAGACCTTCGACGTGCGCACCCCCGGCCCCGCCAATGCCGCGCGCTCGCTCTCAGGCGGCAACCTGCAAAAATTCGTCATCGGGCGCGAGGTGCTGCAACGGCCCGAGCTTTTGGTGGTGAACCAGCCCACATGGGGGGTCGATGCCTCCGCCGCCGCCGCGATCCGGCAGGCGCTACTCGATCTCGCCTCAGGCGGGACCGCCGTGATCGTCATCAGCCAAGACCTTGATGAGCTGATGGAGATTTCCGACAATTTCGCCGCCCTGAACGAAGGCCGCCTGTCGCCGTCCCGCCCCGCGCAGGGGCTGACGGTCGAAGAAATCGGCCTGATGATGGGCGGCGCACATGGTATGGAGGTCGCGCATGTCTAAGCCGAGCCTCACATCTTTCACTCTGACCATTGGGGGTGATCTGTGATCCGCCTTGAAAAGCGTCCGCAACCCAGCCGGGCCCTCTCGCTGTCGACACCGATCATGGCGGTGCTGGCCACTTTCATCTTCGGCGGGCTTTTGTTCGCGGCCTTGGGCAAAGACCCGATTGAGGCGCTGCAAACGATCTTTTGGCAGCCCCTGTTTGGCGACTACGCCTTTTACTACCGCCCACAACTGCTGATCAAAGGCGCACCCTTGGTGCTGATCGCCATCGGCCTCAGCCTTGGGTTCAAGGCGGGCATTTGGAACATCGGGGCCGAGGGGCAGTATATCATGGGCGCCCTCTTTGGCGCGGGCGTGGGGCTGGCTTTCTACCCGTTTGAGGCGTGGTATATCTTTCCGCTGATGATCCTCGCCGGGGCGCTCGGGGGTTGGCTTTGGGCGATGATCCCGGCCCTTCTCAAGGTGCGTTTCGGCACCAATGAAATCCTCGTCTCGCTGATGCTGGTCTATGTGGCGGAACAGTTCCTTGCCTCCATGTCACTCGGATTGCTGAAAAATCCCGAAGGCTACGGCTTTCCCGGCTCGCGCAACCTGCAACAATACGCTTCTGCCCATAACGCCGAACTCTTCGCAGGCTCTGGCATGCACTGGGGCGTGGTCGCAGCACTGATCGCGGTGATCTTTGCCTATGTCCTGCTCGCACGGCACCGTCTGGGCTTTGCCATCCGCGTCACCGGGGAGGCCCCGCGCGCGGCGCGATTCTCGGGCGTGAACCCGGCGCGGCTGGTGCTGTTTTGCCTCGGCACCTCTGGCCTGCTCGCCGGTCTTGCGGGCATGTTCGAGGTCGCTGGCCCCTCGGGTCAGGTCACCATCGACTTTAACGTGGGCTATGGCTTTACGGCGATCATCGTGGCCTTCCTTGGCCGGTTGCACCCGATCGGCATTCTGCTCGCCGGGGCGCTGATGGCGCTGACCTATATCGGCGGGGACATCGCGCAGTCCAACCTCGGCCTGCCTGCCGCCGCCATTCAGGTGTTCCAAGGCATGCTCCTGTTCTTCCTGCTCGCGCTGGACGTTTTCACTCATTACCGGCTGCGCTTTGGCGCGGCGGAGGCTGCCTGATGGATCTTTCCGCAATCAACCCGCTCTTGTTCGTCGCAGGCTTTCTTGTCGCCGCGACGCCGCTGATCTTCGCCGCCATCGGAGAACTCGTGGTCGAGAAATCCGGCGTGCTGAACCTCGGCGTCGAAGGCATGATGATCACCGGCGCGATCTGCGGCTTTGCCACGGCGGTCGAGACCGGTTCGCCGCTTTTGGGCTTCGCCGCCGCCGCCGCGGGCGGTGCCGTGCTCAGCCTGCTCTTCGCCTTCCTGACCCAAGTGGCGCTGGCCAATCAGGTCGCCTCGGGCCTGTCGCTCACGCTCTTCGGTCTCGGCCTCTCGGCCCTGATCGGGCAGAGCTACGTCGGGATCAAGCCGCCGCGGCTGGGTGACATCGACTTCGGCCCGCTGGCCGATATCCCCGTTATTGGGCCGATCCTCTTCACCCATGACATCATCCTCTACCTCGGCATCGCGCTGGTCGCCGGGGTCTGGGCGGTGCTGAAATTCACCCGCGCGGGCCTGATCCTGCGCGCTGTAGGAGAGAGCCACGACGCAGCCCATGCGCTCGGCTACAAGGTCAAGCGCATCCGCACCGCGGCGATCCTCTTTGGCGGCGCCTGCGCGGGCCTGGGCGGCGCCTACATCAGCCTCATTCGCGTGCCGCAATGGACCGAAGGGATGACCGCCGGGATCGGCTGGATCGCCCTCGCCCTCGTCGTCTTCGCCTCATGGAAGCCATGGCGCGCCCTCTTGGGTGCCTATCTTTTCGGCGGCATCACCCAGTTGCAGTTGAACTTGCAAGGCGCGGGCGTTGCCATTCCGGTAGAGTATCTGGCAATGTCGCCGTATATCATCACCATCATCGTTCTGGTGGTGCTGTCGGCGGACAAAAGCGCCGCGCCGGCCTCGCTGGGCCGTACCTTCCACGCCTCGAACTAGGGGCATCACGTCACGCGGCATCGCCCGCACATCAAGCCCCGGCAAAGGGGCACGCAAACAGGGGAAACCTCATGAAACTAACCACCCTTATGACCAGCGCGGCCCTTGCGCTCGGCCTTGCTTCGGGCGCTGTGGCCCAAGACAAGACCAAGGTCGGCTTTGTCTTTGTCGGCCCCGTGGGCGACGGCGGCTGGACCTATGAGCATAACGAAGGCCGTTTGGCCGTCGAAGAAGAGTTCGGCGACAAGGTCGAAACCGTCTTCGTCGAAAGCGTCGCCGAGGGCCCCGATTCCGAACGTGTGATGACGCAGATGGCGCTCGACGGTGCCGATCTGATCTTCACCACCTCCTTTGGCTACATGGACCCCACCATCAACGTGGCCAAGAAATTCCCCGATGTGAAATTCGAGCACGCCACCGGTTACAAACGCGCCGACAACGTCTCGACCTATTCCGCGCGTTTCTACGAAGGCCGCGCCATTCAGGGCCATATCGCGGGCTCCATGACCGAGAGCAACATCATCGGCTACATCGGCTCCTTCCCGATCCCGGAAGTGATCCGCGGCATCAACTCCGCCTATATCCACGCCAAGAAGGTAAACCCCGACGTTCAGTTCAAAATCGTCTGGGCCTACACGTGGTTTGACCCGGCCAAGGAAGCCGACGCCGCCAAGGTGCTGATCGAACAGGGCGCCGACGTGGTGCTGCAACACACCGATTCCACGGCACCCCAAGCGGCTGCACAGGAAGCGGGCAACGTGATCACCTTTGGCCAAGCCTCCGACATGGCGCAATATGCCCCCAAGCCGCGCGTGTCTTCGATCATCGACAACTGGGCGCCCTACTACATCGACCGCGTCAAAGCGGTCATGGACGGCACATGGGAAAGCCAAGACACATGGGACGGCATCGGGCCGGGCATGGTCGGCATTGGTGAGATCACCGACGCCGTGCCCGCAGATGTGAAAGCCGAAGCGCTGGAACTGAAAGAGAAAATTGCATCGGGCGAGTACCACCCCTTCACCGGTCCGATCAACAAACAGGACGGTTCCGCATGGCTGGCCGAAGGCGAGACCGCAGATGACGGCACGCTGGCGGGCATGAACTTCTATGTCGAAGGCATCGAAGGCACCATTCCTGAGTAAGCCGAACCGGCTCACCGACGACAGGGGCGCACGGGCAACCGCGCGCCCCTTTTTCGTAGCCGCTCCGGTCGGGACCCCATACCCGCAGTCCCCAAGCGCGCCGCCGCCTGCCCCTGCGTAAACCCATTGCGCGCGGGCAGCGCACATGCCACCAATCTGGCATGATACAGATGCTCACCAGCCTTGATGGCACCCCCGCCAGCCGCCTCGCCTTCGGCACCATGCAGTTCGGCGGGCGCGCCGATGCGGCAGCCTCCCGCGCGATGTTCGACGCCTGTATCGAGGCCGGGATCACCCATTTCGACACGGCCCATGTCTATACCGACGGGGCGTCAGAGCGGCTGTTGGGCCAGTTCGTCCAAGACCGTCGCGAAAGCCTGATCGTCGCCACCAAAGCCGCCTATACCGGGGGCGCGGGTCGGGCCAATATCCTCGCCTCTGCCGAGACATCCCGCCAGCGGATGCAGCTTGATACGCTCGATGTTCTCTACCTCCACCGCTTCGATCCCGAGACCCCGCTGACCGAAAGCTTCGCCGCGCTGGCCGACCTGCAACAACAGGGCCATATCCGCCAAGTGGGCCTGTCGAACTTCGCCGCATGGCAGGTCGTCAAAGCCGCCCATATCGCCGCCGACTTCGGGCTTGAGATCGCGGTGATCCAACCGATGTACAACCTCGTCAAACGTCAGGCCGAGGTCGAGATCCTGCCGATGGCCCATGACCTCGACATATTGGTCGCCCCCTACTCCCCGCTGGGCGGCGGGCTGTTGACCGGAAAATACGCTGAGGGCGGCACTGGCCGCCTGAGCGAAGATGACCGCTATGCCGCCCGCTACGGGCAAGAGGGGATGCACGGCGCCGCTGCCGGTCTTGCCGCCCTTGCGGGTGATCTGGGCACCCATCCCGCAACCCTCGCCGTGGCCTGGGCAGCGGCCCATCCCACGAAGCCGACGCCGATCATCTCGGCCCGCTCCTTGGCCCAACTAGAGCCGTCGCTCGCCGCGCTGACCTACCTGATGACGCCGCAGACCTACGCCGCCATCTCGGCCCTGTCGCCGACACCGCCCCCGGCCACCGACCGGCTGGAAGAGCAGGCATGAGCCGCCTGCCCTCCAACGCCAGCGTCGCCGAAGAGGCAGGTGGCGACCGCCTCTTCGCCCCCGCCGCCGCGCGCAATCTCGACGCGCTTTGCGACCTGCTGGCCACCCACGCCCCGCCCCGGGGCCGTGCGCTGGAAATCGCCAGCGGCACCGGCCAGCATGTCGTGGGCTTCGCCAAACGCCTGCCGGGCCTTAGATGGCAACCCAGCGACATCGACACCGCCCGCCGCGCCAGCATCAACGCCTATGCAGCCGAGGCCGCCTTGCCCAATATCGCCCCCGCCCTGCCGCTCGACGCGACCAAGCCCGGCTGGGCGGGCGACCACGGCCCCTTCGACCTGATCATGCTGGCCAATCTGCTGCATCTGATTTCGACCCCCGCCACCCGGTGCCTAATCGATGAGGCCGCCGCAGCCCTCGCCCCCGGCGGCACGCTGATCCTCTACGGCCCGTTCAAACGCGACGGCCAAACCACCTCCTCCGGCGATACCCGCTTTGACGCACAACTGCGCGCCGCCGACCCCGCGATTGGCTATAAAGACAATACCGAGATGGCCCGCTGGCTGAGCGATGCAGCCCTCAGCCCGATCGACGAAGTGGACATGCCCGCCAACAACCTCGCCTTCATCGCCAGAAAGCCCAGCCCATGATCCTCCGCCGCGCCCTGATCCTGTTGCTCCTCGCCCTCGCCGCATGCGGCTCCCCCGGCAGCCCGCCCCCGGCCCCGCCCGGCGTGCTCTTCCCCGCCGCCTTCGGGGACAGCGATCCGGTGAGTTTCAATGGCCGCACCCCCGCTGCCTACCCCGTGCACGGCATCGACGTGGCCCGTTTCCAAAATGATATCGACTGGAACACCGCCCGACGCGCGGGCGTGAACTTCGCCTTCATCAAGGCCACCGAAGGCGGCGACCTCAAAGACATCAACTTCGACAGCCACTGGCAAGGCGCGGGCCAAGCCGCCGTGAAACGCGGCGCCTATCATTTCTACTATTTCTGCACCCCGCCCGAAGATCAGGCCCGCTGGTTCATCCGCAACGTGCCCAAGACAGGCGGCATGCTGCCCCCGGTGCTTGATATGGAATGGAACCCCTTCTCCCCCACCTGCGCCCATGTCCGCCCGCCCGCCGCCGACGTCCGCGATCAAATGCGCCGCTGGCTGCGCGTGGTCGAAGCCCACTACGGCCAACGCCCGATCATCTACACCACACCCAAATTCTACCGTGAGAACGACCTTGGCCGCTTCCGGGGATACGACTTCTGGCTGCGCACCACCGCCAAAACCCCAGCCGAAGCCTACCCCGGCCAAACATGGCGCTTCTGGCAATACAGCGCCACGGGCATCGTCCCCGGCATCGGCGGCGACGTGGACCTCAACGCCTTCTCCGGCAGCCGCGCCGACTGGCAAAACTGGGTCGCCACCCGCGCCCTGCCCTAAAACCAACGGGAAGGCGCCCCTCCCCCTCCTTCATCCTTTCTCAAATACCTCTGCGCCACCCTGCCGCAAAAGCGACGTGATCGGTTACCCCCCCAAACCAAACGCCTCCAATAGAAACGCCACCCCGCCCGCTTCATCCTTTCTCAAATACCTCTGCACAACGTCCACCCCAGACGCCACGCCACCCTTCACCCCCGCGCATAATACCGCGCCACAACGAACAGCCCGCCCACCAACAAAAGCGGCAACAAGAATATCCGAAATACATGCACCCCGAGCACCGCCAAAAGCGCGCCGATCAACTCATCCGCGCGGCTCCAAAGGTTGCTGGCAAGCTGCCGATACTCCGTCAAACCCGGTTCTTCCTCACCCAAAGCCTCGCTGCCGCCGACATGGGCGGTGATCTCCTCGATCACCTCCATGTTCCGCAAATAGACCCCTTCGGTAAGCTGTCCCGCCAGCGGCTCAGACACCACTAAGGCAAGCGGAAGCGCCAACCCCAGAAACCCGCCATACCACGCCAACCGCCGGGGCAGCCCGGCATGACCGCGCTTGCTCAAAGCCCAAACCGCCAGCGCGACAGACAACAGCCCCAACCCGATCGCACTCAACGGACCAAGGGCCACGGCGATCACCCCCGTGGCCACCATGACACCGAAAACCAGCCCCGCGATCCGCTCCACCGTGTCGTCAATCGGCTCCAACACCTTCAGTGGCCGCGCCGAGCCGGAGGCGATGAAGGACAGCCCCACCTCGATCTCCTGCGCGGTCGAAAGAAAAGCATTCAACGTGCGCAGCGTGACATAGGAGGCCGCCGCCGTGGTCGCCACATCCGCCGCATAGCCCTGCGCCGCGCTGACCACGGGATTGTCGCGCAGCAGCGCCGCCGTCAGCGCCAATACGCAGAAAAGTGCAAGCAGCCCGCGCCGGATCAACCGTCCACCCGGATGCGCTGGTTCTTCGGATCATAGGGGCTGTCTTCGACCACCTCGGCCTCCCACAGTTGATCAAGCATCTTTACCTTCAGCCTCGTGCCTACCACCGCATCCTCGGGTTTGACATAGCCCATGCCGATGCTCTTGCCGAAGGCCACGGAATAGCCCCCCGAGGTCAGCCGCCCGGTTCGGGTCTCGCCATTGTAAAGCACCTCACGGCCCCAAGGATCGGCATCCTCCGGCCCGTCGATCAGCACGGTCACGCATTTCGCGCGGATGCCGTGATCGACCATCGCCTGCTTCCCGTGAAACTCTTTGTTCAGGTCCACGAAGCGCGGCAAATCCGCTTCCATAGGCGTCGCATCCCGGCCCAACTCATGCCCAAAGGCGCGATAGCTCTTCTCCTGCCTCAGCCAGTTCTGCGCCCGCGCGCCGACCAGCTTCATCCCATGCGGCTTGCCAGCCTTCTCCAACTGGTCGAACAGATGGTTCTGCATCTCGATCGGGTGATGCAACTCCCAGCCGAGCTCCCCGGTATAGGCCACCCGGATCGCGCGGACCGGCACCATGCCCAACTCGATGTCGCGCATGGTGAGCCACGGGAACCGCTTGTTGCCCAACACCGTCTCCGGCGCCGCATCCCGCACCAAGGCACCCAAAACATCCCGCGACTTCGGCCCGGCAATCGCGAAAACACCCCACTGCGTGGTCACGTCATGACATTCCACGTAGCCGACCTCAGGCATCTTATCGGCAATCGCCTTGCGCAGATAATCGCTGTCATAGGCCGTCCATGCCCCCGCCGAGACGAGGTAATATTCGTCCTGCGCCAAACGCACGATGGTATATTCCGTCCGCGTTGTCCCCGCCCCGGTCAAGGCATAGGTCAGGTTGATACGCCCCACCGAAGGCAGCTTGTTGCAGGTGAACCAATCCAGAAACGCCGTTGCCCCCGGCCCGCGGACCAGATGTTTGGTAAAGGCCGTGGCATCAATCAGACCCACACCCTCACGGATCGCCCGCGCTTCCTCTACGGCATATGGCCACCAGCCCCCGCGCCGGAACGAGCGGCTGTCGTGATCGCTAAATCCCTCCGGCGCGAAATAATTCGGCCGTTCCCAACCATTCACCTGCCCGAATTGCGCCCCCCGCGCCGCCTGCCGGTCATAGGCGGGCGAGGTGCGCAGCGGACGGCACGCGGGCCGCTCCTCATCAGGATGGTGCAGAATATACACGTGATCGTAGGCTTCCTCATTCTTGCGCGCGGCATATTCCGTGGTCATCCAATCGCCGTAGCGTTTGGGATCGAGGCTCGCCATATCGATCTCGGCCTCGCCCTCCACCATCATCTGCGCCAGATAATAGCCGGTGCCGCCCGCCGCCGTGATCCCGAAGGAAAACCCTTCCGCCAGCCACATATTGCGCAGCCCCGGCGCTGGCCCCACCAAGGGGTTGCCATCGGGCGTATAGCAAATCGGCCCGTTGAAATCATCTTTCAGCCCGCAATCCTCGGCCGAGGGGATGCGGTGGTTCATCGCCATATATTGCTCTTCGATCCGCTCAAGATCGAGCTGAAACAGATCGGCCCGGAAACTGTCAGGCACCCCATATTCAAACCGCGCCGGCGCGCCCTTCTCATAGACCCCAAGAATCCAGCCACCACGCTCTTCGCGCACATAGCTCTGCGCATCGGCATCGCGGATCACCGGATGCTCCCCGTTGCCCGCCGCCCGGTAATCGACCAAGGCCGGATCGCGGTCCATGACGATGAACTGATGCTCCACGGGAATCGCTGGCATCTTGATGCCCAGCATCCGCGCCGTGCGCTGCGCATGGTTGCCGCTCGCAGTCACCACATGCTCCGCCGTGATGACGATCTGCTCCTCCGACGGCACAAGGTTGCCGCCCTTCTCGACCATTTTGGTGCAGGCCACCTCCCAATGCGTTCCATTCCAATGGAACCCATCCGCCTGCCACTTGCGCTCGATCGCCACACCACGCTGCCGCGCCCCCTTGGCCATCGCCATGGTCACATCGGCGGGGTTAATATAGCCATCGGTCTGGTGATAAAGCGCCCCCTTCAAATCCGATGTCTCGATCAGCGGCCACTTTGCCTTAATCTCATCGGGGGTTAACCATTGATAGGGCACGCCGCAGGTCTCGGCGGTGGAAGCATAGAGCATATACTCATCCATCCGCGCATCCGTCTGGGCCATACGCAGATTGCCCACCACGGCAAAGCCCGCGTTCAGCCCCGTCTCCGCCTCCAGCGTCTTATAAAACTCGACCGAATACTGATGAATATGGGTCGTCGCATAAGACATGTTGAACAAGGGCAAAAGCCCCGCCGCATGCCAAGTCGAGCCAGAGGTCAACTCGTCCCGCTCCAAGAGCATCACATCATCCCAACCGGCCTTCGCCAGATGATAGGCGATCGACGTGCCAACCGCGCCGCCCCCGACAACCAATGCTTTGACTTGCGTTTTCATCTGCCAATCCCCCTGCGCTAGGCCCACTCCCGTTGTACGCAGCAGCACCACGCCCCGCAGGCAGCAGCCGACCCAACATCGTCAAAAACCGACCTCACCCGCTCACCCAAAGCGCCACCTCAGCCCCAGCGCGCCCTCTCACCTTCATCCTTTCTCAAATACCCTGCACCACCTCTCCTGCCGCACTACATCAAGGCAGACCACACCGCCCCTCCACCTTCATCCTTTCCCAAATACCCTGCACGACCCCTCCCGCCGCACAACATCAGGGCAAAGCACCCAATCTCACCCCGGCAAAATCTTCCCCGGGTTCAAAATATTCTGCGGATCCAGCGCCGCCTTTAGGGTCGCCATCACATCCACCGCGGCCCCCAATTCCTTGCGCAGATAGGGCCGCTTGCCCTGCCCGATCCCATGTTCGCCGGTGCAGGTCCCGTCCATCGAAATCGCCAGTTCCGCCAACCAGCTGACGAAGGCCTCGCCGCGCGCGACTTCTTCGGGGTCGTCCATGTCGATCAACAAGGACGCATGGAAATTCCCGTCCCCTGCATGGCCCACGATGGGGGCGATCAATTGCAACTCTTCTGCCCGCGCTTGGGCTGCCACCACGGCATCGGCGAGGCGCGAGATCGGCACGCAGACATCTGTGGCCACCGCCTTGCAGCCCGGTCTCAGCGCCAGCACCGCCCAATAGCCGTCATGGCGGGCCTGCCATAGCTTGCTGCGTTCTTCGGGGGTCGTCGTCGCGGCATAGCCGCTGCCGCCGAATTCTTCCGAGAGCATGCCAAAGGTCTCGGCCTGTTCCACCACGCCCGCCTCGGAGCCGTGGAATTCCAGCAGCAAAAGCGGCGTTTCGGGCAGGGTCAGCTTGGAATAGGCGTTCACGGCCTTGACCACATTGGCGTCCAAAAGCTCGATCCGCGCCACGGGTAGGCCGTATTGGATAACCGCCATCACGGTCTCGCAGGCGGCCTGTACCGTCGGAAAGGAACAGCGGGCCGAGGACATCGCCTCGGGGATGCCTTGCAGGCGCAGGGTGATCTCGGTGATGATCCCAAGCGTCCCTTCCGAGCCCAAGAAAAGCCGCGTCAGATCGTAGCCCGCCGAAGATTTCCGCGCCCGCCCGCCGGTGCGGATCACCCGGCCATCAGCCAGAACCACCTCAAGGCTCAGAACGTTGTCCTTCATCGTTCCATAGCGCACCGCATTGGTGCCGCTGGCCCGCGTCGCGGTCATCCCCCCGAGCGACGCATTGGCGCCGGGGTCGATCGGAAAGAACAGCCCCTGATCGCGCAGATGGGTGTTGAGCGCTTCGCGGGTCACGCCAGGCTGCACCCGGCAATCCAAATCGCCCGCATTGACCTCAAGCACGCGGTCCATCTGCATGACATCGATGCAAATCCCGCCCGCCGGGGCGTTCACATGCCCTTCGAGAGAGGTGCCCGTGCCGAAGGGGATCACAGGCACCCGATGGGCGGCGCAGATACGCACCGCCCGCGCCACCTCTTCGGTCGAGCGCGCCATGACGACCGCATCAGGCGCCTGCGTGTCGATCCATGTGGTGGTGTGGCCATGCTGTTCGCGAATGGCTTGGCCGGTCAGCAGATTGTCCCCGAAGGCTTGTTGCAACTCATCCAGCGCGGCGGCGATCCCCACCTCATTTCGCGGCAAATCTGCGATTTTCGTCACGTTCTATCTCCCAATAGCATCCTCACGCCGCAAAACCTTGCGGCGGCATCTTTGTAAATTAATCACACAAAAGGTCCGCGTTGCCGCAGCCGTCCGTGGGTCAGAGCATGGAGGGCACGACCTGATCCGGCGGGCGGTGGCCGTCGTCGAAGGTCTTGATGTTGATCAGGACTTTCTCGCCCATCTCGATCCGCCCTTCCAATGTGGCAGAGCCCATATGCGGCAGCAGCACGACGTTCTTTAGCTCGCGCAGGCGCGGATTGATCTCGCGACCATGTTCATAGACGTCCAGCCCCGCGCCCTTGATATCGCCAGATCGCAGCATCCGCGTCAGCGCGTTCTCGTCGATCACCTCCCCGCGGGAGGTGTTCACGATCACCGCGTCGGGCTTCATCAGACCCAAGCGGCGGGCGTTCATCAGATGGAAGGTGCTGGGGGTATGGGGGCAGTTGATGCTGATCACGTCCATCCGGCTGACCATCTGATCAAGGCTCTCCCAATAGGTGGCCTCTAGCTCGCCCTCGATCTCTTCGCGCAGGCGTTTGCGGTTGTGGTAATGCACCTGCATGCCAAAGGCCCGCGCCCGGCGCGCCACGGCCTGACCGATCCGGCCCATGCCCAGAATGCCCAGACGGCGCCCGCCAACGCGGCCCCCCAAGAGTGCCGTGGGCGCCCAACCGTCCCAATTGCCCGATTGCATCACCGCCATGCCCTCGGGCATGCGGCGGGTCACGGCAAGGATCAGCGCCATGGTCATATCGGCAGTATCGTCGGTCAGCACGCCGGGGGTGTTCGACACCAGCACGCCGCGCTGGCGCGCCGTGGCCACATCAATGTGATCGACCCCGGCCCCGTAATTGGCGATCAGCTTGAGCCGCTCGCCCGCTTGGGTGATTAGCGGCGCGTCGATCTCATCGGTGATGGTGGGCACCAGCACATCGGCCTGACGCATCGCCGCGCCCAATTCCTCGCGGGTCATCGGCCTATCATCTTCGCGCAGGGTCACGTCAAACAGCTCTGACAGCCGTGTTTCCACGGCCTCTGGCAACCGTCGCGTCACTACAACACTCAACCGCTTCTTTGACATGCCTGCTCTCCCGGTCTTGGCGTCGCCTCGTTTCGCGGGCATGGTGTCTCATGCAGCGACGAGGCACAAGAACTCGCGCCGGAAAAAGAGCAACAATAACCCGCAGATTTGCACAGCACCGACCCACAGCAGTGAACCGCATAGCAGGCAATTCCATGATAACCGCTTTCTTTCGCAGCGCCCTGATGGTGGGCGCGCTGCTTTTGGCACAGCCGACCTCCGGCCTTGCAGAAGA
This sequence comes from Sulfitobacter sp. 1A13679, assembly GCF_043557115.1. Taxonomy (NCBI): domain Bacteria; kingdom Pseudomonadati; phylum Pseudomonadota; class Alphaproteobacteria; order Rhodobacterales; family Roseobacteraceae; genus Sulfitobacter; species Sulfitobacter sp. 1A13679. The sequence continues at coordinate 57,166 of NZ_JBIFFO010000017.1, read as the reverse complement.
GGCGCGTGGTCAGGTCACGAACCTGCCCCTGCCCCGTTTCGTTTCGATGAAAGCCTCCGAAGGCAATGTGCGCCGCGGCCCGTCCCTGTCGCACCGGATCGACTGGGTCTACAAACGCCGCGATCTGCCGCTCAGGGTCACCGCCGAACACGGGCATTGGCGCCGGGTCGAAGACCGCGACGGCATGGGCGGCTGGGTGCACTACTCGCTTTTGTCGGGCACCCGCACGGTGCTGGTCGAACAAGACATGCTACAGCTGCGCATCAATCCCGATCCCAAAGCCGCCGTCGTGGCGCGGCTGGAACTGGGCGTAGTGGCCCGTCTGGGCGAATGCACGCTGGAATGGTGCGAATTGCGGTCGGGCGGCTTTACCGGCTGGGCGCCCAAGGTGCGGCTGTGGGGTGTTGGCCCCAAGGAACTGCGCGAATAACTCCGCCCCGCCGCGCCAATTGCATGATCCCGGCGCATGCGCCACTCTGCCCGCAAAATCTAAGCTGGAGAGAGCGCCATGCAAGCCATCACCTATGACCAATTCGGAGCCGCCGCCGACGTGCTGCGCCTGTCGCAGGTCGACAGCCCCGCCCCGCAAGCCGGAGAGGTTTGCGTGGCGCTCAGCCATTCGGGCGTGAATCCGTCGGACGTCAAGGCCCGCGCGGGCACGCGCCCCGGCGTGACCAAACCGCCCTTCCCACAGGTCATCCCCCATAGCGACGGCGCGGGAGAGATCGTCGCCGTGGGGGCGGGCGTCGATGCGAGCCGCGTGGGCCAGAAGGTCTGGATCTGGAACGGCCAGTGGCAACGCGGCTTTGGCACGGCGGCTGAGCAGATCACCCTGCCTGCCCATCAAGCCGTGCCCCTGCCCAAAGGCGTCTCGCCGGAGGTCGGTGCGCAGCTTGGCATTCCGGGGCTGACCGCCTGCCACGCCGTCTTTGGCGGCGGCGGGGTGGCCGGGGAAACGGTGCTGATCCAAGGCGGCGCAGGCACGGTGGGCTATCTTGCCGTGCAACTGGCGAAATGGGGCGGGGCCAAGGTGATCGCCACCTGTAGCCCCCGCGACAACGATCTGCTGCGCGATGCAGGTGCCGATGGCGTGTTCAACTACGCCGACCCCGATCTCGCCGCCGCCGTGCTCGATGCCAATGGCGGCAAGCCGGTCGACACCATCGTCGAGACGGAGTTCGGCCTGAACATCACCACCGACACTGAGGTCATCGCCCCCAATGGCCGCATCGCCGCCTATGGCTCGGCGGCGGAAATGTCGCCGGTGCTGCCCTTCTATCCGCTGCTGTTCAAAGCGGTCACGATCGACATCATCCTGATCTACCTGCTGCCCGCAGGCCCGCGCGAACAGGCAATCAACCGGTTGCACCACGCGTTGGAGGACGGCGCCCTGCGCTGCCCCGTCGACACGGTCCTGCCGCTTTCTGAGGCCGCCCGCGCCCATGAGTTGGTCGAGGCCGGGCAGCGCAGCGGGGCGGTGCTGCTCGATTGTCAGGGGTAACGCGCTAATTGGCCAAGCTGCCGCCCCCGTCGCCCGGGGCGGTGGCCCATCCCGCTGACGGAGTCCCCCCATGCGCTTCACCGCCGCCCTGCCCCGCCTGTTCCTCTGCCTGCTGCTGAGCTACGCGCTACCCCTCACCCCGGCCTTTGCGCAGACCAGCGACCAGCCCGAGGGCACCATCGCCGTCGAAGGCGATGCCACGGCGGACGCCGCCATCGCCAAACGCATCCGCGCCATCCTGCGCGAGCTTGAGGGGTTCGAGAAGGTCCGCGTCTCTGTCGCCTCCGGCATCGTCACGTTGACCGGTACCACGCTCGACACCGCCAGCGCCGCGCGGCTGAACGATTTGGCGGGCCGTGTCGAAGGGGTGGTGGCGATCCGCAACGAGGTGCGCGAAAGCACCGATGTGGCCGAGCGGCTCAACCCCGCCGTAGAGCGCTTCCGTGACCGGATGGCGCAGGCCGTGGCCTTCCTGCCGCTGGCCTTGGTGGCGCTTGGTGTCTTTGGCCTGATCGTCGTCGCAGGGCTGGCGCTGGCGCGGCTGCGCAACCCGTGGGATCGGCTCGCCCCCAACGCGTTCATCGCTGACATTTACCGCCAGATCATCCGGCTGGCCTTTGTCATCGCCGCACTGGTGGTGGCGCTGGATATCCTCGGCGCCACGGCGCTGCTCTCGGGCATCCTTGGCGCGGCGGGGATCGTCGGCCTCGCCATCGGTTTCGCGGTGCGCGACACGGTCGAGAATTTCATCGCCTCTATTATGCTGTCGATCCGCCAGCCCTTTCGCCCTAACGACACGGTCGAGATCGACGGCGACACCGGCAAGGTGATCCGCCTGACGAGCCGTGCCACGATCCTGCTGACCTTTGACGGCAACCACCTGCGCATCCCCAATGCCACCGTTTTTAAAAGCCGGATCACCAACTATTCACGCAACGCCGAGCGGCGGTTCACCTTCACCCTCTCGGTCGCCAGCGACGCCGATCTGGCCCGCGCCCGTGATTTGGCGCTGGAAGTGCTGAACGACCTACCCTTTGTCCTATCCAGCCCCGAAGCCGCCGCTTGGGTGGACGAGGTCGCCGATCACTGGATCAACATGCAATTCGCCGGTTGGATCAATCAAGAAAGCACCGATCTGGTCGCCGCCCGCAGCGAAGCGATTCGCCTGACCCTCTCAGCTTTCGATGCGGCGGGCCTCACCGCAGGGCCACCGGCCTATCAATTGCTCTCTCAAAGCGAATCGCCCTCCGACGCGCCCATCGATTCGCCGCAAACGGCAGCCGCACCCACGAATCCCGCCGCTGTTCAGCCCGTCGAGCCCCAAACCGAGCGGGAATTGACCCGCATCGTCGCGCAGGAACGTGCCGAATTGCCCAGCAAAGACCTGCTCTCTGTTGATGCCGCCGAAGAATAGGCTAATTTCTTTAAAACGGGTCTTGCGCCCCGGGCCAGAGAACTTTAGTTAGCGCCCTGTGTTGGGATGTAGCCAAGTGGTAAGGCAACTGTTTTTGGTACAGTGTACCGTAGGTTCGAATCCTACCATCCCAGCCAACACTCTCCCCCAATACCCCCCCCCGCACAGCGCCCGGCCTACGACATCGCGTCGCAGATCAAAGCGCCCTATAGCCTTGTCGCGACAGCCGGGGTATCAGGGCGCATGTCCGCCGTTTCGCGCATATCCTCGCTTCGGGTCAGCCTGACCCTCTTGCTGCTGCTGGCCCTTGCCAGTTTGCCTTTCGCCCATCGGGCAACCGCGCAGGTGCAGCAGGATCCGGCGTTCATCGCCTTTATCCAAGCGGGCGGCACGCTGAGCGATCTCTGCGACGGACCGCTCGAAGGGCAGAACCATGCGGCTTTGGATTGCGAAGCCTGCCGCATCGTCAACGCGCTGATCTTGCCCAGCCCGGCGGATGTCTTGCTGCCGCGCGCGGCGCACCACTTTGCCACACCCCGCCTGACCCGCGCCTTGGGCGCGCCACGCAGTCCCGCCGGGGCGCCACCGCCTGTCCGGGGGCCTCCTTTTGTCTGAGCCACCACCCTTCTTGCACATCTCAGACAATGGAACATGACAATGAAATCTTTCTATACCGCAGCCTTGGCCGCCCTCCTCGCCCTGCCCGCCGCCGCGCATGAGTACACCGCAGGCGCTTTGACCGTCGATCACCCGATGGCCTATGAGACCCCGAAAACCGCCCGCGTGGGCGGCGGCTATCTGACGATCACCAATGGCGGCGACACTGCCGACCGTCTTGTCAGCATCAGCGCTGAGGGCTTTGACGAAGTCTCTCTCCATGAGACGACCACCGATGACATGGGCGTCGCGCGCATGTCGCATGTGGACTTCATCGACCTGCCCGCGGGCGAAACCGTCACCCTCAAGCCCGGGGGGCTGCATGTGATGTTCATGGGTCTCGACGGTGACCCTTTTGAGGAAGGCGAGAAAATCCCCGCCACCCTGACCTTTGAAAAGGCCGGGACCTTGGATGTGACGTTCAATGTCGAAAGCCGCCGCGGGCATGACGCGGGCGGAATGGATCACTCCTCGCACGAGCATAAACACTAAGCCCCAGCCAATCGCAGGATGCGCCGCAAGGCGTTGACCGGCCCGCTTCAACACCTCTGCCTCTGGGCGGTGGTGTTGTTGTTTGGGGCGTTCTCGGCGCTCGCGCCCGGAACCATGCCAGAGCGCCAACAGGGCGCGCTGACCATGGTGCTGTGCACGGGCTACGGGGTGGAGACGGTGACCATCGGGCCGGACGGCGAACCGGTGCAGCCCGAGCACAAGCCCTGCGACTGGAACCAGCACTCCCTCGCGGCCCTACGCAGGGGGCTGGCGGTGCAACCCTTGGCCGTCACCTTTCACCCGGCGCCACCGCTGCCCCCTGCCCCAGCCACACAGCCCAAACCGCGCCGTGCCTCTGTCAAACGCGCAAGGGCGCCGCCACGGGTTCTCTGACCTCCAAACCACATATCAATTCAGTCAGAGGACCAAACACATGGTTTCCATCGATCCTGCAGGCGCGGCAGCCCTGCAAAACGACAACATGCAACGTGCGAACAGCTTTTACCGCGCCGCTTGGCGCTGGCATTTCTATGCCGGGGTCTATGTCATCCCCTTTTTCATCATGCTCGCCCTGACGGGGCTTGTGATGCTCTGGATCGCCTTCATCGGGGGGCGGGACGGAGAGCGGATTGCCGTCACCCCCCAAGACGCGCCCCTCGCCCTCTCCGATCAGGCCGCCGCCGCACAGGCCAGCATCGAAGGCGGCACCCTTGTGCAATATGTCGCCCCCCGCGCCGATGATCTGGCCGCAATCTTTCGGGTGGACGCGCATGACGTGGCGACCTTGGTCGCCGTCGATCCCTATACCGCCGAAGTGCTCGCCAGCTTCCCACGCCGCAGCGGCTGGTACGACATGGCCGACAACATCCACGGCAGCCTGCTGCTGGGTGTCACCGGCGACCGCATGATCGAGATCGCGGCATCGCTCGGCATGGTGCTGATCGCGACGGGGCTCTACCTGTGGTGGCCACGCGGGACGGGCTGGCGCGCGGCACTGCTGCCGCGACTGGGCCGTGGGCGGGCCTTGTGGAAATCCCTGCACGGGGCAATCGGGCTTTGGGTGTCGGTCGTGCTGTTTTTCTTCCTGATCTCGGGCCTCTCTTGGGCCGGCATCTGGGGTGAAAAGATGGTGCAGGCATGGAGCCAGTTCCCGGCGGAGAAATGGGAGGCCCCGCTGTCGGATGACCTCCACGCCAGCATGAACCACGGGCCCAAGGAGGTGCCTTGGGCGCTGGAGCAGACCCCGATGCCCGCCTCAGGCAGCGATGCCGGGGTGGCGGGATTGGCCGAAGGCACGCCCGCCACGCTTGACACCATCGACGCGCTGGCCCGGCAGATCGGCTTTGACGCGCGCTATCAGATGAACCTACCGCGCGGCGAAGACGGGGTTTGGACGCTGAGCCGGGATTCGATGAACACCGATGCCGAAGACCCCACCAGCGACCGAACGGTGCATATCGACCGGCACACGGGCAAGATCCTCGCCGATGTGCGCTATGCGGATTATTCGCTGGCGGGCAAGGCGATGGCCGTGGGCATCGCGCTGCATATGGGCACGTTGGGCTGGCCGAGCGTTCTGGCCAATACGCTGTTTTGTCTCTCGGTGATCTTTCTCTGCGTCTCGGGCGTGGTGATGTGGTGGAAACGCCGCCCGGCAAATCCTGCCGGTTGGCTCTCTGCCCCACCCGCGCCGCGCAATATGACGCTGTGGAAAGGCGCGGTTGTGGTCGGTCTGGTGGTGGCGCTGGCCTTTCCGATGGCGGGGGTCACCCTGCTGGTCGTGGGGCTGCTGGATTGGCTCCTGCTGCGCCGCGTGCCCGCGCTCAAGCGCATGGTCTCCTAAGATGCCGCCCGCCCCTTCGCGGGGGCGGGCACCCATCGGCGTTCAGGCCGTGTGTTGTTTGATCAGCTCTTTGTACAGCGCCTGAATGCGTTTGGTGACAGGGCGCTCGCCCGTGCCGATGGGTTTGCCGTCGATCTCGGCCACCGGGGTCTGCGCGCCAAAGGTACCGGTGAGGAAAGCCTCATCCGCGCCGTAAGCCTCGTAGAGCGAGAAGTTCTTTTCCTTCATCGGGATGCCGTTCGCGTGGCACAGGTCAATCACCTTCTGCCGCGTCACCCCGTTCATGCAGTAGTCGCCGGTCGAGGTCCAAACCTCGCCCCGGCGCACGATAAAGAAGTTGCAGGCATTGGTGGTGTTCACAAAACCATGCGGGTCGAGCATCAGCGCCTCATCCGCGCCTGCCGCCTCGGCCTGCAGGCAGGCGATGATGCAGTTGAGCTTGGAATGGCTGTTGAGCTTCGGGTCTTGGCTGTGCGGCAGGCCGCGCACCTGCGGGACCGAGGCCAGACGGATGCCCTTGGACTGCAGCCGGTCGACGGGTTTGGAATGCTCCATGATGATCACCAGCGTCGGGCCGGTGGTGCTGAGCGACGGGTGCTGGAAGGGTTTGTCCTTGATCCCGCGGGTCAGCATCAGGCGGCAGTGCACGTCCTCGTGCATATCGTTCGCCTCTGCCGTGCGGCGCAGGGCGTCGGCGATGCCGGCCTTGTCCATCCCCACATCGAGCGAGATCGCTTTGCAGGAGTTGAAGAAGCGGTCCATATGCTCATCGAAGAAGGCCCATGTGCCGTTGTAGAGGCGCATGCCCTCCCAAATGCCGTCGCCCAGCATGAAGCCCGCGTCATAGACCGAGACCTTGGCCTCGTCGCGGTGCACGATGTCGCCGTTGACGTAGATCTTGATGTCGCGGTTGCGGGCGTCTTCGTCGGCGGCGTGGGTGGTGGTGTGTTCGGTCATGGTGGGGTCCGTTGGTGAGGGCGGTTGGCGCTATTGATACGCAAATGATGCGCTCTTACCACCCCGGCCTGGAACTGAGCGTTTGGCGCCCGGCCCTCCCCCGGTATTGACTACTACCCCAAGCCCGGAATCAAGCCGCAGGCGCCGGGCCATCGCCTGCCCGCCCGGACGGGTAGGCGCTGGCCCTTGTGTTATACCCGCCAGCTCAACACGCGCCGCTCCACCGCCGCCACAGCCGCAGACACCGCCACCCCCAGTAGCGACAAGATCACCACGCCCGCAAACAGCCGCTCCAAGTCATAAAGACTCCCCGCCTGCAGGATATACGCTCCGATCCCATATTCCGCGCCCAGCATCTCTGCCGCCACCAGCAGGATAATCGCGATCGTCAGCGAAATCCGCAGCCCAGAAAGAATCCCCGGCATCGCACCGGGCACCACAATCTTGGACACGATCGACCACCAGCCGAGGCCGAAACTCTGCCCCATCCGGATCAGCACCCGGTCCACATTGTCGACCGCCGCATAGGTCGCCACCACCGTGGGCGTGAAGGTGCCAAAGGCGATCAGCGCGTATTTGCTGGCCTCATCAATGCCGAACCAGATGACGAAAAGCGGCAACAGCGCGATCTTAGGGATCGGGAAGATCGCCGCCACCAGCGGCACCAGCCCCGCGCGGACCAAAGAGAACAACCCGATCAACACGCCAATGCCGATGCCCAATGAGGCACCGATCAGCGCGCCCACCGCCAGACGGGTCAGCGAGGGGCCGAGGTGTTTGAACAGCATCCCCGACTGGTAAAGCTCTTGAAAGGTCAGCAAGACATCGCTGGGCCGCGGCAGGGTCAGGGGGGAGATGAAACCGCTGCGCGTGCCCCATTCCGCCAGCAGGATCAGCACCACGAAAACCGCAAGCCCCACGCCGCGCCGCGTGCCGGGCTGGAAGCCGCCGCCGCGAAAGGTGACCTCGCGGGCATTTGCATCCGTCATTTCAGCCATTGATCAACTCCGCATCCGCCGCCGCGGCCTCATCACGCATCAAGCCCCAAAGGTGCTGCTGCTGCGCCTCCAAACCCGGGTCGCCGTGGCGCCGCTCGGCCAGTGGCATGTCCAACTCCACCACCTCACGCAGCTCACCCGGACGGCGCGACAGGACGACGATCTTATGCCCCAGCCGCACGGCCTCGGCGAGGTTGTGGGTCACATAGACCGCCGTGAAAGGCTGCCGCGTCCAGAGCGCCACAAGGTCATCCATCAGCAATTCGCGGGTCTGGCTGTCGAGCGCGCTCAGCGGCTCATCCATCAGCATCACGGCAGGGTTCACTGCCAGCGCTCGGGCAATCGCCACCCGCTGTTTCATCCCGCCCGACAACTGTTTGGGCAGCGCATCGGCGAAATCGGTCAGCTTGGTCCGCGCCAAGACATCGGCGATGATCGCCTCGCGCCGCGCCTTGCCCAGCCCATGCCCCTCCAGCACCAGCGCCACATTGCCGCGCACGCTGCGCCAAGGCAGCAGGGCGAAGTCCTGAAAAATATAGGTCAGCGGGTTCAGACAGCCCTCGGGCGCATCGCCCATTTGCAACACCCGGCCGTCGCTGGGGCGCTCCAACCCGCCCAGCATCCGCAGCAGAGTGGATTTGCCACAGCCCGACGGGCCAACGATGCAGACGATCTGGCCAGAAGGGATATCGAGCGTGATGTCACGCAGCACTTGGGTATCGCCATAGTAATGGCTGACGGAGGAAAGCTTGAGGTCCATGCCGCCCTTTTTCAGCAAAAACGCACCGCGTGCAATGTGCGATCCGCAAGAGGGCGCGACCGCCTTGCACCGCGGGGTCGGTTAGGAGGGCGGCTCCCCCTTGCCGCGCAGCCCGTCCACCGCGATCCCGGCGGTGAACCCATGCACCAAGGTCGACAGAAGGATGGCAAAACCCACCATCGCCCAAAGCGGCTCCTCGTCCAGAAACTCAACCTTCCCCGCCGCATAGGCAAGGTAATAGATCGACCCGATCCCCCGTATCCCATAGAGCGCGATAACCCAGCGGGGGCGCGTCTCAAGCGGCGTGCCCATAAGCGACAGCCACCCAGCCAAGGGGCGCACGACAAAGATCAGCGCCAGCACGATCACCGCGCCTGCTAGGGTCAGATCGCTCAGCAAGGCAGGCATCACCGCGCCGATCGCCACCAGCAAAAGCGCCGTCAGCGCATGTTCGACAGCGGTAGTGAAGTCGTGCAAACGGCGGTGGAATGCGTGATCCGCCTCGACCCGCCGGATCACCAGACCGGCCATCGCCACGGCGATAAAGCCATAGCCCTCGGCCAATTCGGTGGTGCCATAGCACAAAAGCACCCCTGCCAAGGCCACCACGCCCGAAGACGTCTCGGCCAGCACGGCGTTGCGTGGCACGGCGAAGAGGACCTGCCCCAAGGCCCAGCCGCCCGCCGCCCCCATGGCGGCCCCCACGGCGATGCGCCAAAAGACGTCGCGCGCCAACCATTCCACGCCCCAAGACGCCGGGGCCAGCCCCTCAGCGGCGACCAGAATGCCAAGGTAGACAAAGGGAAAGGCCAAACCGTCGTTCAACGCGGCCTCGGTCGTCAGCGCGAAACGCACCGGATGCTCGCCGCCCTCATGCGGCGGGCCGACCTGCACATCGGCGGCCAGAACCGGATCGGTGGGCGCCATCACCGCCCCCAAGAGGATCGCGCCCGCCGCAGTCATCCCCGCAAAGGCCCAGCCCATCAGCGCGACCGACAGGATCGTCAACGGCATGGTCAGCGCCAGCAACCGCGCCGTCGGCCCCCAGCGGGACCAATCCGAAAGCCGGTCGATCCTTAGCCCCGTCGCGAAAAGCGCGACGATCACGCAAAGCTCCGAGACGACCTCCCATGGGAAGGGCATCGCGCGGGGGTCGGGGAATGTCGGCATTCCAGGGACTAGGGCGAAAACTCCCATGCCCAACAGGATCAACAACCCCGAGGCCGCAGGCTCACGACGGCTGAAAAAGCGGGGCAGCCAATGGGCAAGGATGACCACCGCCCCCACGGCCCCCAATGCGAAATGATAGCCGTTCAGGGCGAAAAAACTGCCGTCGCTCACTGCCGATTCCCGTTTTCTGCTCAGGGGCTTGGCCCCGTCTCAGCATCATAGGTATCGTGGCGCGGCGGCATTGCCAGTCATGCGTTGCCGAAATCCCCTCGCAGGCCCGAAAGCAAAAGGCGCGCCCGTGGGGAGCGCGCCTTGAGCAGTGTAGCCTTCAAAAGGTCGGGCGTTTAGCTGCCCGCGGTCTCGACATAAGAGGTGTCGATCAGCGTCTCCAAAGTGATGTCGGCATCGACCAACCCCTCGGACTGGAACCACTCCAACTGATCGCGGACCGAGGCGACGTTCAGCTTGGCCCCTTCGTTCAGGCGCATGGTGCCATTGATGATCGAAGGCGCGGCCTTGTCGCGCGGGCGGTCGGTGTAGACATATTTATGGATCAGATCGACCATCTCATCCACGCCCCCCTCGCCGCCTTCCTTGGCGATCATCGCCGCGTTGTAATCGGCGACACCTTTGGAATAACCGGCAAGGAAATTCTTGGTCATCTCCTGCTCATCCGTGGCGTTTTTGGTCGAGGTGAAGACCGTGGTCACCTGATAATCCGGCAGATAGGTCGCCACATCGCCGATGATATGCACGGCACCCGACCCGGCCAGCGGCTTGGCGATATGCGGCACGATCGACCATGCGTCGATCTGGCCCGACTTCAGCGCGCCGATCACCGCGCCGACCTTTTGCAGCGGCTTGAACTTGAGGTCGATCCCCTCAGCCGCGGCCATTTTGGAGCCCATGTAGTGAAAGGACGACCCCGCCTGCGTCATGCCAAAGCTCTTGCCGTCCAACATGCCCGGCGCAGTGATGCCCGCCTGATAGGCCGCGTCAGAGACGAGGAACTTTTGCCCGTCGATGCCCTGCTCTTCTTGCAGGCCGCCGCCGATCACCTTGACCGCGCCCTTTTGCGCCAACGACACCAGCCCGCCGGAAATCGCGGTGATCGCATAGTCCACATCGCCGCTGGCAATCGCCACGGCCATCGGCTGCGCGGCCTCGAAAAAGCGCAGTTCGACATCCAGACCGGCCTCTTTAAAATAGTCCCGTTCAAAGCCGACGAAGCTGCCCGCGTGGCTGGTGAAACGCAGCGCGCCCAGGGTGATCTTGCGGTTCTGCGCCAGTGCCGGTGCCGCCAGCCCCACAGCCGTTGCGGCGCCCAAAGTTGCGATGGCCTGACGGCGGGTGAACAGGGTCATGATCTTACTCCTCCAATTTTGCCGCAGCATGGTCGGCGGCTGCGCAAAAAGTCAAGCGAGAGCGGTGTTTACCGATACAACCAAGGCTAGCATATCATCCCAAAGCATGGCATCGATTTGTCCATGAAGCTCTTTTCGTCCAAGACCCGCCCCATGCACCTCGGCCCCTTCCCGCTGGAACGGCTGCGCCGGTTGCAGGCACCGCATGACCGGCTGCCCAAGACGCCCGAGCCGGAACTGCGGTTCGAGCGGCCCGAGACGCCGCAGAGCATCTGCAACGCCATGGCGCCCTTTCAGGCCATGATGGACGTGCTGCGCGAGGGGCCGGTCAACAGGGCGGGCGCGGTGATCCCCGACAGCCCGCAGGAGCGGAGCAACCATCTGAAATCCTTCGGCTATTACAACGATGCCTCGATGATGGGCATCTGCGCCCTGCCGCGCGAGGCGCGGCTACCCTACCCGCGCCGCAGCCAAGGCACCGCGCAATTGGCCGAAGGTCTGCGCAGCCGCCAGACCAAGACGCTGGCCGCGGGCGTAGATGTCATCATGGCCAACCTACGCGACGCCGTGGATGCGCCAGAAACCCCGATTGACGGCCACAGTCATGCGCTGGTGATCCTCACCGCTTACCCCCGCGACCCGCGCGAAGGCGAGACGGGCAGCGACTGGATCATCGACGCGCAAGCCGAACGCGCCTGCCTGCGCGGCACTGAGAACGCCACCGTGCTCGCCGAATACATCCGCCAGTTGGGCTTCGCGGCCAAGGTGCATTCGGCCACCACCTCCGACGTAAACCTCGGCCAACTGGCCGTGGCGGCGGGGCTGGCGGTGATGGAGGACGGCACCCTGCAAGCGCCATGGATCGGCCCACGCTTCGGCCTTGCGGTGGTGACGACCGACATGGCCCTCGCGCCCGACATGCCGCTTGCCCCACTGGCCGAGCAGCCGTGGTCGGTGCTGAAAGGCCCGCATTGGCAGTTGGGCACCCACGGCGGGGTCAGCGCCCGCGACGTCGATCCTTACGCTCGGCGCGATTATGCCATGGGGCCGCATCCTTTTGAGACGTTGAAGAGGGTCGAGGAGCCCACGACCTATATCGACGCCGCCAATGTCCCGCGCGTGCCGAAACGCGGTGACCTTTTCGCGCGCGGGCAGTTCGGCGACATGGGTCCGAAGGTGCAGAACGCCATGAAGGGCGGGCATCACGTGATCAAATCCGCCCCCTCCGCCGCGCAGCGACGCCTGCTGGGCGCGTTGATCCTGTTGCAGGACGGGCCGGTAAACGAAGACGCCCCCGAGGCCGGGGATGCCGCCCGCAACGCGGCGAACCTCAAGGCGGCGAGTTATTTCCTCGGCGCCGATGCTGCGGGCCTCTCCGCCTGCCCGGACTGGACGTGGTACAGCCACGACGCCACCGGCACCCCGATCACCCCGCCGCATGACCAAGCGCTGAGCCTGATCATCGACCAAGGCTATGACACGATGGAAGGCTCTTCGGGCGACGACTGGATCGCCGTGTCGCAATCCATGCGCGCCTACCTGCGGTTCTCGATGCTCGGCGGCGTGCTGGCGCAGCATCTGCGCAACCTCGGCCATTCTGCCAAGGCCCATACGGTGATGGACGGCGACGTGCTGCAACCGCCGCTGTTGCTGCTGGCGGGCTTGGGCGAGGTCAGCCGCATCGGGGAGGTGATCCTGAACCCCTTCCTCGGCCCGCGGCTGAAATCCGGCGTGGTCACCACCACCCTGCCCGTCGCCCACGACAAGCCCATCGACTTCGGCCTGCAAAAGTTCTGCGAAGCCTGCAACAAATGCGCCCGCGAGTGCCCTTCTGGGGCGATCACCGCCGGGCCGAAGAAGATGTTCAACGGCTACGAGATCTGGAAATCCGACAGCCAGAAATGCGCCACTTACCGGATCACCAACCAAGGCGGCGCCATGTGCGGCCGCTGCATGAAGACCTGCCCGTGGAACCTCGAAGGGCTCTTTGCCGAGGCGCCCTTCCGCTGGGCCGCCTCGAACATTCCCGCCGCGGCACCGCTCTTAGCCAAGCTCGACGACAAGGTCGGCAAAGGACGTCTGAACCCGGTGAAGAAATGGTGGTGGGACATCGAGCGCAAGCCCTCGGGCCAGTTCGATACCCCCGCGCAACCCGTGAACGCGCGCGATCTGCAACCCGATCTCGACCTCAAGTTCGAGGACCAGACCCTCGCCGTCTACCCCGCCCCGCTGGCCCCGCATCCCTGGCCCTATCCCGACCCGATGAACCGCGAAGCCGGGATCAAGGCCCATGCCGCGCTGATCAGCGCCGACGAACATCGCCGCAAGACCGCCGCCGGAGAGACCGATCACCTGCATCTTTACGTGGTCGGCAGCGACACGCCGGTGCTCGACCTGCGCATCACCGCCGTTGAGGAATTGAACGCCACCACCCGGCTCTACGACATCGCCCATCCCGAAGGCCACGATTTACCCGCATGGACCGCAGGCGCGCATCTCGACCTCGTGGTGGCCCCCGAATACCTACGCCCCTATTCGCTCTTGGGCGACCCCAAAGACCGTAGCCGCTACCGTATCGCGGTGCTGCGCGAGGACGAAGGCCGCGGCGGCTCGGCGCTGTTGCACCGAGTCTTTACCCAAGGGCGGCGCATCTTCGTGGGCAAGCCGGTGAACCATTTCGAACTGTTCGAAGGCGCGTCGCACAGCCTGCTAATGGGCGGCGGCATCGGCATCACGCCAATGATCGCCTTCGCCCACCGGCTGCATGCGCTCGGGCGGCCTTTCGACCTGCATTACTCCGCCTCCACCCGCGAGGCCGCAGCCTTTGCCGGGGAGCTCGCTCAGGCCGCTTGGGCCGACCGTGTGCATCTGCACATCAGCGCCGAGGACACCCGCGCCGACCTGCCCGCCATCATGGCCCGCGCCCCCGAAGGCGCCCATATCTACACCTGCGGGGCGGACGCCTATATGCAATCTGTCATGGCCGCTGCCGAGGGCGCAGGCATCCCCGAAGACGCGCGGCATCTGGAGTATTTCTCAACCCCCGAGGTGCCGGACTATGTGAACCACCCCTTCACGCTAAAGCTCTCTTCGGGCCGCCAGATCGAGGTGAGTGCCGAGGAAACCGCCGCCGACGCGCTGATCGCGGCGGGGGTGCCGGTGGACCTTAAATGCAGCGACGGTATCTGCGGCGTCTGCAAATGCGGGCTGCGCGGGGGCGAGGTCGAACACCGCGACTTCGTGCTTTCAGCCAAGCAACGCGAAGGCGCGATCATCCTTTGCCAGTCGCGCGCGGCCCAGCCCGGCGGCGTGTTGGAGATCGACCTATAGCCCTTTCGCAAAAAGCGGTCAGCCGTTATGAGGGGCCAACCCCCGCAACAAAGGCAGGCCGCCCATGACTTTCGACCGTTCGATCAAGATCGCCCCCTCCATCCTCGCTGCCGATTTCGCCAATTTCGGCGCCGAATGCGAAGCCATCGAGACCCAAGGCGCCGACTGGGTGCATGTGGACGTGATGGACGGGCATTTCGTGCCCAACATCACCTTCGGCCCCGCCACCTGCGCGGCGATCCGGCCTCACATCAAGGGCGTGATGGACGTGCATCTGATGATCGCCCCGGTCGATCCCTATATCGAAGCCTTCGCCAAGGCGGGCGCCGATTTCATCACCGCACATGTCGAGGCTGGCCCGCATATCCACCGCACCCTGCAAGCGATCCGCGGCGCGGGTGCCAAGGCGGGCGTGGCGCTGAACCCCGGCACGCCAGCAAGCGCCGTGGCCGAGATCCTCGACATGGTCGATCTGGTCTGCGTGATGACCGTGAACCCCGGTTTCGGTGGGCAGAAGTTCATCGACATGACCGCCAAGATCCGCGAGCTGCGCGCGATGATCGGCGACCGGCCGGTGCATATCGAGATCGACGGCGGCGTCGATCCCAAGACTGCGCCACTGGTGGCTGAGGCCGGGGCCGATGTACTGGTGGCAGGCTCGGCGGTCTTCAAGGGCGGCTCGGTCAACGATCCGGCGCTCTACGGCGAGAACATCCGCGCGATCCGCGCAGCCGCCGAAGGGACTTACGTCTGATAAAGATGCGGGGCGCCTCTGCGCCCCGCCCCGTCACGCCAGTTGATCGGCAAAGGCCGTCAGCAAGCGGTGCTTCAGGATCTTGCCCGTGGGCGCTGCGGGGAGATCAGTGGCCACGATGATCTGCGACGGGCGTTTGTAGCCCGTGAGCCGTTCCTTGACGAAACCGCGCAACTCCTCTGCCGTGACATAGTCGCCCGCTGCCACCTGCACGAAGGCCAACACCTCTTCGTCGCCCTCGCGCCGCCGTCCGACCACCGCCGATTGCACCACGCGCGGGTGATCGTTCAACGCGGCCTCCACCTCAGGCGGATAGACGTTGAAACCGCCATGGATGATCAGCTCTTTCGAACGTCCGAGGATGTGCAATCGCCCGTCCTCATCGAGCTTGCCCAGATCGCCGGTGTGTAGCCAGCCCTCGGCATCGATCGCTTTGTCGGTCTCGGTCGGGTTGCGGTAATAGCCCTTCATCACATGCGGGCCGCGCACCAGCACCTCGCCCTCGCTCGCGCCATTGCCGCCGGGGGCTTGGTCGTCGATCTTGCACTCAGTCCCCGGCGTCACCGGCCCGACGGAGGTATCGGGGGAGCCAAGCGCATTGGTCGTGGCCGATGCGCCCGAGCAGGTCTCGGTCATGCCGAAACCGTTTTGCAGGGGCAGTTCGTAGAAAGCCTCGGCCTTGCGCTTCCACGCAGGGTCGAGCGGCGCACCGCCGGAGGAGACATAGCGCAGGGTCGGGCTTTCCAGTTTCGGCATGCCGCGTTCACGAGAGTATTGCATGACCAGCGCGTGCATCTGCGGCACCGCAGGCAGGATCGTGACATCCTCATGGGTCGCGGCATGCAGCTTGGCCGCGGAAAAGCGGCTTTCCTGCCGCACCTTCGCGCCCGCGCTAACCGCAGCCATCAGCACCGAGACAAGGCCGAAGACATGGGTCATCGGCAAGACGCCATAGACCACATCGCCCGGCACCATCTGGCGCAGATCGGCAGAGGCCCGCGCGCCGAAACGCAGGTTGGAATGGGTCAGCATCACGCCCTTGGGATCGCCCGTGGTGCCAGTGGTATAAAGCAGCACCGCCACATCATGCAGATCGGCGTCCGGGCTGCTGGGCAGAGGTGTGGCAAGGTACAGTCTGCCGAAATCGCCCGAAACCTCGCGCGCGTTCAGCCGTTCCGCATGGGCCGCCGCCTCGGGCGAGACGTCGCAAGTCAGCAGAACCGCCGCCGGGGTGGCGTGGTTGATGATGCGGGTGACCTCGGCCTCGCTCTGGCGGGCGTTGACGGGGATCGCCACGGCGTCCAACTCCCACGCGGCATAGAGCCCGGCCACGGCGGAAACGCAGTTTTCCACCATCAACAGCACGCGGTCGCCCGCCTGCACTCCCGCGGCGCGCAATTCCGCCGCCAAAGCCCGGCGCGCGCGGTCCAGATCGGCAAAGCTCCAAGCCGCGCCGCTGGCGTCGCTCAGCGCTGGTGCCTCGGGGCGGGTCGCCAATTGCTCCGCTAGAAAATCCTGTACCCTGGCATTCATGGGTGTCTCCTCCTGCCTAATAGCGGCCCCCTCCTCCGGCAGCCGCCGCCCGGCTAGAACCGGGGCTTTCGTTTCTCCAAAAAGGCCGCGATGCCCTCGGCGGCCTCGTCGCCGCCCGCGGCGCGGGCCATGGCGTTGCGCTCGGCGTCGAGCTGCGCGGCCTCGTCGGTCTCATAGGCCTGCCCGACCAAGGCCCGGATCGTGCCCTGCGCCGCGCGCGGACCCGCGGCCAGCGTGTCGGCCAGCATCAGCGCCTCGTCGAGCGCGCGACCATTGGGGCAGATGCGGTTCACCGCGCCCAGTTCGGCAAAGCGCATGGCCATGACCGGGCGGCCCAGCAGGCACATCTCCATCGCCAAGGGGCGCGGCAGGAGCCGGGCGAGCGAGGCGGTGAGGCCCGCGTCGGGCACCAGACCGGCCTTGACGTAGGCGGCGGTAAACTGCGCGTCCTCGCAGGCCACGATCATGTCGCAGGCCAGCGCCAGCGACAGGCCCGCGCCCGCGGCACCACCTTCGACGGCGGCGAGGACGGGGACCGGGCAGGCGCGGATCGACCGCACCAGATCATGCAGCGCATCGACCCGCTCGCGGCGGACCTCTTCGGTCAGCTTGCGGCGTTCGATCAGCACGTTGAGGTCGCCCCCGGCGCAGAAGAACCGCCCCTCGGAGGTCAGGATCACCGCGCGGATGCGCGGCTCCTCGGCCAGCCGCATCGCCTCGGCGATGGCGTCGTAGAGCGCGGGCGTCAGCGCGCCGCGTTTCTCGGCGTTGCCGTTCCAGACGATCAAGCGGTCGCCCCGGTCCTCGACGCGTGCAGTCATGTCTTGGCCCTCTTGAACACACCGGTGGCGCGCGACAGCAGGCGGCCCTCGGCATCGTGCAACTGCGCCTCGGCGTAGAGAATCTTGAAGCCCCCGCCGGTGACGCGCCCCGTGGCGACAATCTGCCCCTCGCGGACCGCGCCGATGTAGTCGGTGGTCAGCGAGAGCGTCAGCATCGGCACGAAAGGCCCGCTCATCGCGCAGTGCCGCGCGCAGGCGAAACCGGCGGCAACGTCGAGCATCAGCGTATGCAGACCGCCGTGCAGCACGCCCGAAACATTCAGGTGCTGCGGCCCGAGGTCGAGTGTGACGCGGGTGCTGCCATCGGGGTTCGACAGGTCGGGGGTAAACCCGATCAGCTGCTGAACCCCGCTGGTCGGTGCATCATGCGGCGGATAGTGCAATGAACCGCTCCAGATGATGGTCGACATCGCCAAAGCGGTGGTCCGCCATGGTGATGCGTTTAGCGATATGCGCCAGTTCGTACTCCTGCGTCATGGCGATGCCGCCATGCATCTGGATCGTATCCTCCGCAACCAGACGGCCAACGCGGCCCATCAGGTTCTTGGCGGCCGAGACGTGACGCTCACGGCTAGCACGATCGTCCTCCAGATGGCCTGCGGCGTTGATCACCGCCGAGCGCGCCTGTTCGAGGTCGATGAGCAGGTCCGCCATGCGATGCGCCAGCGCTTGGAAGCTGCCGATCGGGCGGCCGAACTGCTTGCGGGTGCCAAGGTACTCGCGCGTGAGGTCGCAAGCGGTCTCCATCGCGCCCAGCGTTTCGGCGCAGAGCGCGGCGGTGGCCATGGCGGTGCGTGTCTCGATGGCGTCAAACGCCTTGCCCGCCGCGCCCAGACGGGCGCTTTCCGGCAGGGTCACGTCATCGAGCGTTACCTCGGCGGCGCGGCCACCTGCGAGCAGCGCGTAGCCGGTGACGGTCAGCCCCTTGGCATCGGCGGGCACGAGAAAGAGCGAGATACCATCGCGGTCCCCCGCCTCGCCGCTTTCGCGGGCGGAGACGACGAGCATGTCGGCGGCCTCGGCATTCGCCACCACGGCCTTGCGACCGCTAAGCACGATCTGGTCGCCGCTCGCGCTGGCAGAGGTGGTGACCCGCTCAAGGTCATAGCGGCTGCCCGGCTCGCCATGGGCGAAGGCCAGTTGCAGCGCGCCGCCGATCAGTTGCTCGATATGCTCCTGCTGTTCTTCGGTCCCGAGGTCGGCGATCAGCCCCCCGGCCAGCACGGCGCTGTCCAGAAGCGGTTCGACCACCCCGGCGCGGCCCAACTCCTCGAAGACCACGGCGAGGTCGAAACCGGCACCGCCGAAACCGCCCTGCTCTTCTGTGAAGAGCGCGCCGATCACGCCCAGTTCGGCCAAGCCTTCCCAGATCTCGGTCGAATAGCCGGTCTCGCTCTCAAGGATGCGGTTGCGGGTATCGGTATCGTATTTGTCACGCAGAAACCGCCGCAGGCTGTCCTGCAGCATCTGGCGTTCTTCGGTCAGGTCGAAATTCATTTGCCACCTCCCAACATGGTCTTGGCGATGATCTGGCGCTGGATCTCGTTGGAGCCGCCGAAGATCGACAGTTTACGGTTGTTGAAATACTGCGCGGCCACGGGGCCCGCGTCATTGGGATCGGGCAGCGCATCGTTGCTGCCGGCCACCGCTTCCGAGGCGAAGGGCATCGCGTAAACGCCAGCCGCTCGGCGTGCGAGGTCGTTGATCTCTTGCCGGATGATCGTGCCTTTGACTTTCAGCATGGAGCTTTCCACGCCCGGCGCCTGCCCGGCGGCGGCCTTGGAAATGATCCGCAAATTGGTCGTCGCCATCGCCATCAGGTCGATCTCGGCCTGCGCCACGCGGGCGGCGAAATGCGGGTTCTCGATCAGCGGGCGGCCCCCGGCCATCTCGGATTTGGCGATGCGTTTCACGGCCTGAAGACCGGCTTGGGAGAAGCCCACGCCCGCGATGTTGGTGCGCTCATGGGTCAGCAGGTACTTGGCGTAGGTCCAGCCCTTGTTCTCCTCGCCCACGAGGTTCTCGGCAGGCACCTTGACGTTGTCGAAGAAGACCTCGTTCACCTCGGCGCCGCCATCCAGCAGGATGATCGGGCGCACGGTGATGCCGGGGGTTTCCATGTCGATCAGCAGGAAGGAGATGCCCTCTTGCTGCTTCACCTCCTTGTTCGTCCGCACAAGGCAGAAGATCATGTTGGCGTGTTGACCAAGGGTCGTCCAAGTCTTCTGACCGTTGACGATGTAATGGTCGCCGTCCTTGACCGCTGTGGTTTTCAGTGAGGCAAGGTCCGACCCGGCGCCCGGCTCGGAATAGCCCTGACACCACCAGTCTTCACCCGACAGGATGCGCGGCAGCCAGTAGTCCTGCTGCTCTTTCGAGCCGAACTTCTGCAGCACCGGCGCCAGCATCGACAGGCCAAAGGGCACGATGCGCGGCGCGTGGTGGGCGGCGGCTTCTTCCTCGAAGATGTGACGCTGCACGGCGTTCCACGCCGCCCCGCCGAACTCCTTGGGCCAGTTGGTCGCAAGCCAGCCTTGTTCGTTCAGGATCGCGTGCCAGCGCTCGTGGTCGTCCTTGGTCAACTCCTGCCCACGGCGCACCTTTTCGGAGAGTTCCTTGGGCAGTTTCTCGGCGAGAAATTGACGCACCTCCTCGCGGAAGGCGCGTTCTTCGTCTGTATAGCTCAGGTCCATGTCGGCCCCCTTTAGTAGATTTCGAAGAGGCCAGCCGCCCCCATGCCGCCGCCGATGCACATCGTCACGACGCCCAGTTTCGCGCCGCGGCGGTGGCCTTCGCGCAGGATATGGCCGGTCATCCGGGCCCCGGTCATGCCGAAGGGATGGCCGATGGCGATGGAGCCGCCGTTCACGTTGCATTTGTCCGGGTCGATGCCCAGACGGTCGCGGCAGTAGAGCGCTTGGCTCGCGAAAGCCTCGTTCAGCTCCCAGATGTCGATGTCGTCGACAGTCAGCCCATGGCGTTCCAAGAGGCGCGGCACGGCGAAGACCGGGCCGATGCCCATCTCGTCGGGTTCGCAGCCCGCCACGGCGAAGCCGCGGAAGGCGCCCATGGCCTGAAGCCCCTGCTGCTCGGCCTCTTTGCTGTCCATCAGCACCAGTGCTGCGGCACCGTCCGACAACTGGCTGGCGTTACCGGCGGTGATGAAGGCCCCCTCGCCGCGCACCGGCGTGAGGCCCGCAAGCCCCTCCATCGTGGTGCCGGGGCGGTTGCATTCGTCGCGGTCCACGGTGACCTCGCGGGTGGAGATCTCCTTGGTTTCCTTGTCCTGCACGCCCATGGTGGTCTGCATCGGCACGATCTCGTCGTCGAAGAGACCGGCCTCCTGCGCCTTGGCGATCAGCTGCTGGCTGCGCAGACCGTAGGCGTCCTGATCCTCGCGGCTGATGTTGTAGCGTTTGGCCACGATGTCGGCGGTGTCGATCATCGCCATGTAGACCTCGGGCTTGTGCTCTTCCAGCCAAGGCTCCTTGACCGATTTCACATGCGGCTGGATCAGCGAAATGCTCTCGACCCCGCCCGCGACCATCGGGCCTGCGCCCTCCATGCAGATGGCATTGGCGGCCATGGCGACGGTCTGCAAGCCGGACGAGCAGAAGCGGTTCACGGTCACGCCCGAGGCGGTGACCGGCAGGCCCGCGCGCAGGGCGATCTGACGCGCGATGTTCGAGCCGGTGGCCCCTTCGGGGTAGCCGCAGCCGATCATCACGTCCTCGATGGCCGAAGGCTCCACGCCCGAACGTTTCACGGCCTCGGCGACCACATGGCCGCCCATGGTGGCACCGTGGGTCATGTTGAATGACCCGCGGAAGGATTTGGCCAGCCCGGTGCGGACGGCAGAGACGATTACGGCCTGTTTCATTTGGCAGCTTCCTTGTTCAGATCATCAAAGTTGCGGTTGGTCTTGACCAGTTCGGCCAGCAGTGGTGCGGGCTTCCAGAACCACGGGTCCTGCTCGGCGAAGCCTTCGATTGCCGAGAGCACGTTGGGCAGGCCCTGAATGTCGGCCCATTTCATCGGGCCGCCCCAGTAGCGCGGGAAGCCGTAGCCGAAGAGCAGGGTCATATCGATGTCGAGCGGGCGTTTCGCGATGCCTTCTTCCAGCACTTTCGCGGCCTCGTTGACCATGGCGCACATGTAGCGGCGCACGATCTCGGCGTCGGTGAACTCGCGCGGGGTGATGCCGCGTTCCTTCTGCTCTTCCTCGATCAGGCGGGTGACTTCCGGGTTCGGCGTGCCGCCGCGCTTGCCCTTCTCGTAGATGTAGTAACCCTCGCCGGTCTTCTGGCCGAAATGGCCCTGTTCGCAAAGCCGGTCGATGTAGGTCGGCACCCGCTCCTCGGGGTGGCGCGTGGCGGCCTTGCGCTTGCGCGTGGCCCAGCCGATGTCGAGACCGGCGAGGTCGGCCACGGCGAAGGGGCCCATGGCGAAGCCGAATTTCTCCAGCGCCGCGTCGATCTTGTAGGGGCTGGCGCCGTCCAACACCATGTGGTCCGCCGCGGTGCGGTAGGTGGCGAGGATGCGGTTGCCGATGAAGCCGTCGCAGACACCTGCGCGGACAGAGACCTTGCCCAGTGCCTTGCCAAGCGCGAAGCCAGTGGCGACCACGTCTTTCGCGGTCTTGTTGGCGACGACGACCTCGAGCAGTTTCATCACATGCGCGGGCGAGAAGAAGTGCAGCCCGATCACGTCCTCGGGGCGCTTAGTGCTGGCGGCGATCTCGTTCACGTCCAGATAGGAGGTGTTGGAGGCCAGCACGCAGCCTGGTTTGCAGACCGCGTCGAGCTTGCCGAAGACTTTCTTTTTCACGTCCATGTCCTCGAAGACCGCCTCAACCACCAGATCGACATCCCGCAGGCTGTCGTATTCGGTAGAGACGGTGAGCGCTTGGCCGGTCAGATGATCGAACTTCGCCTGATCGATCTTGCCGCGCTTCAACGCGCCGGCGAGGTTGCCGGAGATACGGTCATGCGCGGCCTTAGCGGCCTCGTCCTTCATCTCGATCAGCACGACCGAGAAACCCGAGAGCAGCGCCGCCGTGGCGATGCCAGCGCCCATGGTGCCGCCGCCGATCACGCCGATGGCTTTCAGCTCGCGCGGCTCGACGCCCTTGAGTTCCGGCAGGTTGCTGACGGCGCGTTCCGAGAAGAACGCGTGGATCATGCCCTGACGCTGGTCGGTGTTCATCAGTTCCGAGAAGATGCGGCGCTCGGCTTTCATGCCCTCCTCGAAGGGTTTCTCGACGCCCGCCTGCACGGCCCGCACGGCCTCGGCGGGGGAAATCTGGCCGCGGCCCTTCTTCAGCGTCGCCTCATAGGCGGCGTCCCAGTCGATGGGCGCGGGCGCGGGCATCTCGCAGATCGGACGGCGCTCGGCACCGCTGTCGAGCAACTCGCGGACGTAGGCAAGGCCAACCTCCTGCGGATCGCCCTCCTCCACGCGGTCGACGATGCCCATCTCCAGCGCCTGCGGTGCCTTGATGTGGCGGCCCGTGGTGATGGCGTCGAGCGCAGGTTCCACGCCGATCAGACGCGGCAGACGCTGGGTGCCGCCAGCGCCGGGAATGAGGCCGAGGTGCACTTCCGGCAGGCCCACGCGGGCCGAGGGCTGGGCGATGCGGTAATGCGCCGAGAGCGCGACCTCGAGACCGCCGCCGAGGCTCACGCCATGCATGGAGGCCACGACCAGAAGCGGCGAGGCTTCGATCCGGTTGCAGAGATCGGGCAGGAAGGGCTCCATCGGCGGTTTGCCGAACTCGGTAATGTCTGCCCCCGCGATAAAGGCACGTCCCTCGCCCACGATCATCACAGCGCGCACGCCGTCTTCGGCCTCGGCGCGGTCCATGCCGTCCGCCAGCCCCTGCCGCACGGCTTGGCTCAGCGCGTTGACGGGCGGGTTTTCGATGCGCAGCACGACGATGTCGTCATGGCGGGAATAGGCGATCTTGTCGGTCATGTGATGTCTCCTTGTCTTTATCCGCGCCGCGACAGGGCGGGCGCCCGTCCGGTGCGTTGTTCGATGCCGCTGACCACGTCGCGCAGGGCTGGCCCCACTTGTGATAGAATGCGGTCGTCGGGCAAGTCCGCCGGCAGCGCGCCGCAGCTAAAGGACACCGGCTCTCCGAACTCACCGGCGTAATAGGGCACGCTGACCGCGTTTACATTCCGGGCATAGCGGGTGTCAGGCGGGGCCAGCACAAAGCCCTGCGCCAGCAGTTGCTCATAGCCCTCACGGCGGAAATCGCGCAGCCGGTCATTGGGTTCCAACGCTTCGAAACGGTCTTCGTCAAGGCTGGCCAGCGTGGCCAGACCCGAGGAGGAGCCATAGACCGGAATGCGGTGCCCCGGCTCCAGCCAGATCGTCGAGGCCGTGCGCGGTCGCCACGTGCGTACCAGCATCATCCGATCACCATCGCGCACGGCGATCAACGCCAGCGTGCGGGTCTCATCCGCCAGTTCCTGCATCGCATCCGACGCCATATCCACGAAGCTCACCGCGACAGAGGCGACGGAGCCGAGCGCAATGGCCGCGGGCCCAAGCCGAAACTTGTCGTTGCGCCCGCCATGGGCCAGATACCCCAGCTCGCACAGCGTATAGGTCAGCCGCGAGACGGTGGGTTTCGGCAGCCCCGTCCGCTCAGCGATCTGAGCATGGCTTAGCCCGCTATCGCTGGCGCGAAAGGCCCGCAGAATGCCAAGCCCCCGCGCCAGCGTATTGGCGAACTTGCGGTCCGTGCCGGTATCGGATGCCGCCTGATTCATCGCGCCGCCATCGGGATCAGGAGCGAGATCGTCGGGAAGGACATGATCAGGATCAGCACGATCACGTCGACGCTGAGAAAGCGCGTGATCCCGGCAAAGATCTTGTCGATCGGCGCTTCACGGCCCACCACGTTGGCGATGACGAAGACGTTGAGGCCGACGGGCGGGGTGATCAGGCCGATCTCCAGCAGCTTGATGACCACGACGCCGAACCAGATGAGGTTTAGGTCATAGCTTTCGACCAGCGGGATCATCAGCGGCAGAGTCAGCACCATGATGCCAATGGGATCAAGGAACATGCCCAAGAGCAGGTAGATCAGCGCAATGCAAAGCATCAGCACCACCAGCGACATCTGCGCGTCTGAGACGAACCCAACGATGGTGCCCGCGACGCCCGTCAGCGCGACGAAGGCCACAAAGATCTTGGCACTGGCAGCGATGAGGAAGATGGCGGAGGTCTGCACGCAGGTCTCTTTCACCGCAGCCCAGAGGCCCGCCCAGTCGAGCTTCTTCTGCGCAAAACCGATCAGCGTGGCAGAGACGACGCAGACAGCTGCGGCCTCGGTCGCGGTGAAGATGCCGCCGTAGATGCCGCCGATGATGAGCACGAAGAGCAGCAGCGCGGGCCAGCTTTCGAGCGCTGCGGTCCAACGCTCCCCCGCGCTGTAGCGCTGGGCGGTCGAGGGGGCGACCGATGGATCGCGCCAGACCCAAACGGCGATGACCAGCACGAAGCCCATCAGCGTCAGCAGCCCCGGCAGAACACCGGCGAGGAAGAGCGAGGAGATCGAGGTCTCGGTGAAGATGCCGTAGATGATGAAGAGCACCGAAGGCGGAATGAGCGAACCCAGCGTACCCCCCGCCGCGACCGAGGCGGTGGCGAGGCGCGGGTCATAGCCCATGCGCAGCATCTCGGGCGTGCAGATCTTGCCCATGGTCGAGGCGCAGGCGATGGACGAGCCGGTGATCGCGGAAAACCCGCCGCAGCCCATGACCGAAGCCATAGCCACCCCGCCCGGCAGCTTGGTCAGCCAGACCTTGGCGGCGTGGTAGATTTTCGTCGTGATATCAGCGCGATAGGCGATATGTCCAAGCGCCACGAAGAGCGGGATCATCGACAGATCGTAGGAATGGATGAGGTCGAAGGAGTTCGAGAACACCATCGAAGTGGTCGCTTTGATCGCGCGCTCGGGCATGAAAGTCCCGGTGCGGAAGGCGAAGATAAAGAAGGTGGCGACGGTCGCGACCGAGGCCAGTGTAAAGGCGATTGGCACCCGCAGGGCCAGCATGATCAGTACCGCGGCAAAGGCGATCATTCCGATGGTCGAAGCATCCATTAGCGCAAGTCCTCTTCAACCATAAGGTCAGCCGCGTGATGTTGCTCATCCGAGACGACGCCGCCCGCAAGCACGGTGCGCCCGTCGCGCCATGTCAGCTCGGCCAGCCGCAAGAAAGTGGCGATCATCCCGATCAGGAACAACAACCGCCCCGGCCACTTGGGCAGGTTCAGTTCGCCATAGAAAAAGCTCCCCTTCTCCACCACGGAGAGGAATTCACGCCCGCCGGAATAGATCAGCGGCGCCAGCGCCAGCATCCCGATGGCAGAGCCTGCAACGATCAGCACCGAGCGTGCGCGTTCCGGGAAACGGTCGGTCACGAAGGCGACCGAGACATGCGCACGGGCCGCGGTGGCGGCGGCGAGGGGCAGCAGGATGGCGGCGACCATGAGCTCTCGCACCATGGTCACGCTATCGGGCACCTGACTGGCAAAGAGCGCGCGGGCGATCACGTTGGAGGTGATCAACACCCCCAAGGCGATCACCGCCAAGGCCCCCAGCCCCAACAGGATTTTCTCCAGATTTACCAACATATGCTGCCCCTCCCCAGTGTCAGCGATCAGTTACCAGCGGCGTCCCATGGGTAGCCGTTGGCGTCACGCTCTTCGGTGTATTTGGCGATGAGCGCCTTATACTCTTCCAGCAGTTCCTCACCCGGCAGACCGGCGGAGCTTGCCGTTTGCACCCATTCGTCAAGGAACTTCTCACCGGCTTTGACCAGTTTCGCGCGGTCCTCTTCGGGCAGGGTGATGACCTCGACGCCCTGCTCTTTCATGGAGGCGATGGCCTTTTCGTTTGCGGTGGTGATCAGACGACCGAATTCATCGGCCATATCCGCGCCAACCTCGGCCAGCGTCTCCTGCTGCTCTTCGGTCAGGCTGTCGTGCATGTCCTTGTTCATGAAGATGCCAAGGCCGCCGACCTGACCCCAGTCGAGGATCGTGTAGCTGTCCATCACCTCGGCCTGTTTCAGCGCCGCCACGGCATAGCTGTAGCCCTGCGAGCAGTCGATCAGCCCGGTGTCGAGCCCTTGGTAGGCGTCGTAGATCGACATGTTGACCATATTCGCGCCCTCCTCGCCAAAGACCTTGCCGTAAGCGCCCACGCCGCGGACCTTCTTGCCCGAGATATCGTCGACGGATTTGATCGCGCCGCCCTTGCAGCCGATGTTCACCTGAGAGGTGGTCCAAGTGCCGATGTAGACGAGGTTCTTCTCGGCGAGGTCTTCTTGAATGGCTTCGTTGCTGCGCATCAGCTCATCGGTGGCGCGCATGCCGACCCAAGCGTCGGGGTTGTTCACCGGCAGGTCGGCGATGCCGTAGCCCGCCATCTCTTGCGGGTAGTAGACCGCGATGACCGAGCCGGTGTCGGCCACGCCATCGGCCAGCGATTGCACGGCGGCATTGGCTTTGAACAGCGCCCCGCCCCACTGGATGTCGAGGCGCATATCGCCATCGGACCGTTCGGCAACCTGATCGGCGAACCACTGCAACGCCTGCGCGCGCGCACCGCGGTTCGGCCCGGCTTCCCCATGAATCAAAACGGTTTCAGCGCTTACCGCGCCACCAGCCAGCGCCAGAGCTGCGGCGCAGCTCAGGTGTTTGAAAATTGTCATGTCGGCTCCTCCCAGAGACTTGTTTCGCAATGCGAACCGTTGTTTCGCATTTGTCGCAGGTCACGCTAGTCCGCGGACCGAAGGCGATCAAGCGAAACTTCGGCTAAAGGCAGGGAGAGCGGTTAGGCTATTGAATTTGTTAAGGGAAAATTTCCCGAAGGATGGTGCAGGCGCGGAACAGCCCCACTCCATCCCGGAATCGGCTGCTCCGATCGAGCGGCCTGTAGCAAAGGCGGCCACGCCCGCACAGGACGTGGCCGTTGAACTTTAATACCAGTCGCCGAATTTGACCTCGACATCAGTGCCGACGCGTTTGGCGAACTCTTGCGGGTCTTGGGTGCCGCCGTCTTTACCCCGGAAGTGATAGGGGTAGACGTAAGCGGGCTTGAACTCGGCCACCGCCGAGGCGGCGGCGTTGGAATCCATGGTGAAGGGCAGGTTCATGCAAACGAAAGCCAGCGAGATATCGGTCAGCCCGCGCATCTCGGGCGTGTCTTCGGTATCGCCCGAGATATAGACGCGGAAGCCGTCGAAGCCGAGGATATAGCCGTTGTCGCGCCCCTCGGGGTGGAACTTCTTGCGCTCTTCGGTGGTGTTATAGGCCGGGATCGCGTTGATCGGCAGGCCGTTGAACTCGGTATTCTCGCCATTGGCAATTTTGCTGGCCTTGGCGGCAAGCGCTTCGGGCAGCATGTCGAAAACGGCGGGGTTGGTGATGATCTGCACGTCATCGCCTGCCAGTGCGGCCAGCGTATCGGCATTGTAGTGATCGCCATGCTCATGGGTGATGAGGATCAGATCCGCCGCCGGGAAATCGCTGTATTGCGCGGGCTCGCCCACCGGATCGACATAGATCACGCCCTTTGGCGTCTCCAACACGATGGAGGCGTGATCGACCGGATGCACGGTGATCGGGCCTGCGTCGGCGTCGAAGGTATCGCCGCTCTGCGTAGCGGCGCGGGCGGCGAAGGGCAGCAGGGTCACGACGCCAGCGGCGGCGGCGGAGGTGGCAAGGAAATGGCGGCGGGTCTGGGTCATTTCAGGCTCCTGTTGGTTGCTGGAACGGGACATAGCTGCCCCGCCCCGCATTTCAACGCGGCACCCGCCATGCGGCAAGCCTAGGCCGGGCGCAGGCCGAGAATTTCACGCGCTTGTGTAGCCGTGGCGACCGGACGCTCGTATTTCGCGCAGAGATCCGCCGCCCGCTGGATCAGCGCGGCATTCGACGGCGCCAGCGTATCGCGGTCCAGCCGCACGTTATCCTCAAGCCCCGCGCGGGTGTGGCCGCCCGCCGCGATGGCCCATTCGTTCAGCACGATCTGGTTCGGCCCGATCCCGGCGGCACACCACTGCGCATCGGGCGCGAGGCGGTTCAGCGTCTTGATGTAGAAATCAAAGGTCTCACGGTCCACCGGCATGGCGTTTTTCACGCCCATGACGAATTGCACATAGAGCTGGCCGGGAATGCGCCCGTCACGGTTCATCTCGGCGGCCTTGTGGATGTGGCTGAGATCGAAGGCTTCGATCTCGGGCTTGATCTCATGGGTTTTCATCTCCGAGGCCAGCCAATCGACCAATTCCGGCGGGTTCTCGTAAACCCGCGTCGGGAAGTTGTTGGACCCGACCGAGAGCGAAGCCATGTCGGGCCTGAGCGAAAGCATCCCGCCCCGCTCCCGTCCCGCGCCCGAGCGCCCGCCGGTGGAGAATTGGATGATCATGCCGGGGCAATGTTTTTGCACGCCTTCCATCAGTCGCGCGAATTTTTCGGGATCGGAGGACGGAGTTTCATCGTCGTTGCGCACATGGGCGTGGCAGATCGAGGCCCCGGCCTCGAAGGCCGCATGAGTCGACTCGACCTGCTCGGCGATCGAGATCGGCACGGCGGGGTTGGCGGCTTTGGTGGGGACGGAGCCGGTGATGGCGACGCAGAGGATGCAGGGGGTGGTCATGGGTGGGGGTCCTGTAGTGTTTGGCGCTCAGGGTCGCATATGGCGGGGGCGGTGTACACTGGTTGGGAAGGTTCAGGCGCAGCCAAACCCCGAGGGGTTTGGCACGAGGTTTACCATTCCTTTACCACCTCGCAGCAACCTCCACGGATGTCCTCCTATCGCCGTCCCCGCATCGCCGGTGCGACCATCTTCTTCACCGTCAACTTAGCCGACCGCCGGTCGGACATTCTGGTCCGGCATGTAGATTTTCTGCGCACTGCGATACGCCAAACCAAGGCAGAACGGCCGTTCCGGATCGACGCCTTCGTGGTGCTGCCGGATCATCTACATTGCGTTTGGACCCTGCCTCCCGGCGACTGCGATTACTCGCTGCGCTGGCGATTGATCAAGGCGCGGTTTTCAAGGGTCTTGCCGAAAGGCGCAACGCGGTCGAGCCATGACAGGCGCGGCGAACGCGGCCTTTGGCAACGCCGCTTCTGGGAGCACCACATTCGGGATCGACGCGACTTCGGCGCGCATGTCGGGTATTGTTGGAACAATCCCGTCAAGCACGGCTACGTCGAAAACCCGGAAGATTGGCCTCTGTCGTCCATCCACCGAAATGCGGCCCCGTAGGGTGCGTGGTCCCCACGCACCTTTGCATGCGAGGCGGCGCGTGCTTTGACGGTGTTCTTTGCGGGCGGTGACATGGTTTGAAAGGTGCGTGCGGAGCACGCACCCTACGGGTGGTTTTGGGGACCGCGCACCGAAAAATGGCCAGCTTTAGCTGTCCATTTTTAGTGCGGAAATAAACGCCTCCTGCGGGATATCGACCTTCCCGAATTGGCGCATCTTCTTCTTACCGGCCTTCTGCTTCTCCAGCAGCTTCTTCTTCCGCGTGGCGTCGCCACCGTAACACTTCGCCGTCACGTCCTTGCGCATCGCCGAGAGCGTCTCGCGCGCGATGACTTTGCCGCCGATGGCCGCCTGAATCGGGATCTTGAACATGTGGCGCGGGATCAGGTCTTTGAGCTTCTCCACCATCGCACGGCCGCGCATCTCGGCGCGGTCACGGTGCACCATGGTCGAGAGCGCATCGACAGGCTCGTCGTTCACGAGGATCTGCATCTTGACCAGATTGTCCTGCCGGTAGCCGATCATCTGGTAGTCGAAGCTGGCGTAGCCCTTGGTGACCGACTTCAGCCGGTCGTAGAAATCGAACACCACCTCATTGAGCGGCAGGTCGTAGACCACCATGGCGCGCGAGCCGGCATAGGTCAGGTCTTCCTGAATGCCGCGGCGGTCTTGGCAAAGCTTCAGCACGTCGCCGAGGTAGTCGTCGGGCACGAGGATCGTGGCCTTGATCCGCGGCTCCTCCATGTGATCGACCAGCGTCATGTCGGGCATGTCGGCAGGGTTGTGCAGCTCCTGCATCTCCCCGTCCTTCATGTGGACGTGGTAGATCACCGAGGGCGCGGTGGTGATGAGGTCGATGTCATACTCGCGCTCAAGCCGGTCGCGGATCACCTCGAGGTGCAAAAGGCCAAGGAAGCCGCAGCGGAAGCCGAAGCCAAGCGCGGCGGAAGTCTCCATCTCGTAAGTGAAGGAGGCGTCGTTCAGGGCGAGTTTCTCGATCGCCTCGCGCATATCCTCGAAATCATTAGCGTCGACCGGGAAGAGGCCGCAGAAAACCACGGGCACCGAAGGCTTAAAGCCCGGCAGCGCGGTTTCGCATTTGCGCTTCTCATGGGTGATCGTGTCGCCGACGCGGGTATCACGGACCTGCTTGATCGAGGCGTTGAGATAGCCGATCTCGCCGGGGCCGAGACTGTCGACGCCGGTCATCTTGGGCCGGTAGACGCCCACATCGTCCACGTCATAGGTGCCGCCGGTCTTAATCATGCGAATGCGGTCGCCCTTTTTCAGGGTGCCGTCGATAATACGGACGATACAGATGACGCCGAGGTACTGGTCATATTTACTGTCCACCAGCATCGCTTTGAGCGGCGCGTCGGGGTCGCCGCCCTTGGGCGCGGGCAGTTTGTTGACGATCGCTTCCAGCACGTCGGGAATGCCGACGCCGGTCTTGGCAGAGATCAGGCAGGCATCGGAGGCATCGATGCCGATCACATCCTCGATCTGTTCGCGTACGCGGTCGGGGTCAGAGGCGGGCAGGTCGACCTTGTTCAGCACCGGCACGATCTCATGATCCGCATCGATGGCGGTATAGACGTTGGCCAACGTCTGCGCCTCAACGCCTTGTGTGGCGTCGACGACCAGAAGCGAGCCTTCAACCGCATGCATGGAGCGCGCGACCTCATAGGCGAAGTCGACGTGTCCGGGCGTGTCGATCAGGTTCAGCACATAGGTCTTGCCGTCCTTGGCCGGGTATTCGATGCGGACGGTGTTGGCCTTGATGGTGATGCCCCGCTCCCGCTCGATATCCATGTTGTCCAGAAGCTGGCTTTGCATGTCGCGTTCGGCGACCGTGCCGGTGAGTTGGATCAACCGGTCGGCCAGCGTGGATTTGCCGTGGTCGATATGCGCCACGATGGAGAAGTTGCGGATGTTTTCAAGCGGTGTCATGCAAGGGGATATGGCGCAGAGCCGCGCCTGCGTCAATTGGCCATGAACGCGCCCATGCCCCCTGCCCGCACGTCACGGCGCTTTATCGCGGGCCAAGGGGCGCAGCCCCCCAAAGGAGAATTGCGCGAAGCCCCGTTTTGCGGCATAGTGACGGGCAGAGCAGATCGGGCCGACAAGGGGAAAACCCCATGGTCCAAAACAATAGGGCAAATCAATGCGGACAGTTGCAAGTTTGATGGCGCTCGCCATCTTGGCGGGTTGTGGCGGATCACGTTATTCCAGCGATGCCGCCGTCGGACGTTTCTCCCCCACACCGGTGCTTTTCGCCACGGGACCGATTCAAAAGGCCTGTCTGGCCGATGGGCGCCGCGGCTCCAGCCATGCGCGCTGCGGCTGTGTGCAGGCGGTGGCGGATCAGACGCTGTCGCGCTCGGACCAGCGCCAAGGTGCCAAGATTTTCCGCGACCCGCACCGTTTGCAGGAAATGCGCCAATCCGACAACAAAAGCGAGAACGCTTTCTGGAGCACATGGAAAGCCTTCGGCCAAAGCGCCGCGGCGGCCTGTTCCAACACCTGATTGCTCAGTCTTCGCTAAGTGGCTGGCCAAAGCGGTCAATCAGCCGTCCGACGATCTGATCGCGGGCGGCGCGAAACTGCGTGAGCTTGGCCTCGCGCCCCTCGCCCAGCCCGGTGGGGTCAAGGATCGGCCAATATTCCACGTCGAGATGATAGAACCGCGTCAATTCCAGCGCCCGGCGCTGGCTGGCAGGGCTGAGCGCGATCACAAGGTCAAATGACCCCAGATCGTCGCCCCACTCCTCCATCTCATCGAAACTGCGGCTGCGGTGGCGGTCCAACTCTACATCCAACTCGCTGCATACGGCGATGGAAAAGCCGTCGATCTCCATGTCGTTCTTGACGCCGACGGATTGGACATAGGTGCCGGTGCCGTAAAACTTCTTCATCAACCCCTCGGCCATGGGGGAGCGGACGGCGTTATGATCGCAGCAGAAGAGAACGGATTGAGGCAGCACCTGCGTCATTTATCCGCCGAAATGCAGAACGCAGATCAGGGTAAATAGCCGCCGGGCGGTATCGGTGTCGATCTCAGCCTTGCCCGAGAGCCGCTCTTGCAGCACGCGGGAGCCTTCGTTGTGGATGCCGCGCCGGGCCATGTCGATCGTCTCGATCTGGCTGGGGGGCAGTTTCTTGACCGCTTCAAAATAGCTTTCGCAGATTTGGAAGTAATCCTTCACCACCTGCCGGAAGGGGCCGAGGGAGAGGTGGAATTCCGCTGCCTTTTCAGCCGCTTCGGTCTGCACGTCAAAGACCAGACGCTTGTCGCGGATGGAGAGCGACAGATGGTAAGGCCCCTCGGGCACCGGCCCCTTTTCGCGTTCGGGCAGTATGAAGCTGTTCCCTTCCAGCAGGTCGAACATGGCCACCTTACGCTCCTGATCGATCTCGGGCGTGGGGGGCGGCATGTTCGCGTCATCAAGCGCGATATGGGTGATGCGGGTCATCGGCGCATCCTTTTTGCTGGCGATACCCTTTCGTGGATAGCGCAGCGGTGGGGAGGGGGCAATGCGCGAGAACACGCGCGCCCGCGATTGCGCCCCGTCAGCGCATTTGACGATACGTCAGAAGCATCGGCAAGACCGAGAGCGCGCAGGCGGGGGCAGCGCTGCCCCCTGCCCTAGTCGTTAAGTTTGCGCAGACGCGCGGTGACCGACAGGCCATGCGCCTCAAGGCTTTCGGACTGGGCCAGCCGCTCTGCCGCGGGGCCGATGGCCTTGAGCGCCTCGGGCGACATCTGCGCCAGCGTCGTCCGCTTCATGAAATCCAGCACCGACAGGCCAGAGGAGAAACGCGCCGAGCGCGCCGTGGGCAGAACGTGGTTCGGCCCGCCGACGTAATCGCCGATCGCCTCGGGCGTCCATTGGCCAAGGAAGATCGCCCCGGCATGGGTGATCTTGTCCGACAGCGCCTTCGGGTCCGCCACGCAAAGCTCAAGGTGCTCCGGCGCGATGCGGTTGCTGAGGGCGGCGGCGGCGTCGAGGTCCGGCACGGTGATGATCGCCCCATTGTCGCGCCAGCTTGCGCCCGCGATGGCGCGGCGTTCGAGGGTGAGCAGACGTTTCTCAACCGCCTTTTCCACTGCGTGGGCAAAGGCAGGGTCAGTGGTGATCAGGATGCTCTGCGCACTCTCGTCATGTTCGGCTTGGCTGAGCAGATCGAGGGCGATGAAATCGGGATCATTCTCTCCATCAGCGATGACAAGGATCTCGGATGGCCCCGCGATCATGTCGATGCCGACCTTGCCAAAAACGCGGCGTTTGGCGGCGGCGACGAAAGCGTTGCCGGGGCCGGTGATCTTGTCCACCGGGGGGATCGTTTCAGTGCCATAGGCCAGCGCCGCCACGGCCTGCGCGCCGCCGATGCGGTAAATCTCATCCACCCCGGCGATGCGGGCGGCCAGCAGTACAAGCGGGTTCAGCACGCCATCGGGCGTCGGTACGACCATGGCCAGACGGGCCACTCCCGCCACTTTGGCCGGGACCGCGTTCATCAGCACCGAGGATGGGTAGCTTGCCAACCCGCCCGGCACATAGAGCCCCGCGGCGGAAACCGGTGTCCAGCGCCAGCCCAAAGTCGCGCCGTCGGGATCGGTCCACTCCGCATCCTCGGGCAATTGCCGGGCGTGATAGGCGCGGATGCGGTCGGCGGCGAGTTCCAGCGCCTTGCGGTCTTCGGGAGAGACTTCGGCCACGGCGGCGTCGACCTCTTCCGCGCTGATGCGCAGGGTCTCGGCGGTCAGGGTCACGCGGTCGAATTTCTGCGACAGGTCGATCACGGCGGCATCGCCACGGGCGCGCACATCGGCAATGATCTCGGCCACCACGGCATCGACATCGGGGCTGTCCTCGCGCTTGGCGTTTAGCAGTTTGTCAAAAGCCGCTTCGAAATCGGCAGCGGAGGCATCGAGCGTGACGGGCATGGGTTCAAGCTTTCGTAGAGGGGCCGCCGCGCAGGGCTGGCCTGAAAATGTTAAGACGCCTGCGGGCGGCGCAGGCTCGGCTCGGCCCGCAGGCCCGCGGTTTTAGAGGTGGCAGCGGGGGCGGAGCGCTGCGCCAGTCGCATGGCGCGGGTGTCTTGGGCATTGTCGAAGATCGCACGCGCCACCTGCGCCACCAAAATGGCGGAGAGACCACCCGAGACCAACGCGAGCGGCACCACCAAAGTCGCGAGCGAGAGCGACGCGATGAGTTGCACCGCGCCCAAGGCGCAGCCCAAGAGGATCAGCGCCCAACCGGACATCTCGGTCAACAGCGCGGTGATCCGGCCCCGGGTAAATCTATTCTGTTTCAGTTCAGGCATCTTGCGATCCTTGCCCGCCATACGGCGGCGTCACTCAGGGTGAACGGGCCGTTTCTTGGACGGGGCGACATAGGGGCGGGTCACATCCTTGAGCGTCACCTCAAGCGCTTCGACCTCCAACCGGATCGCGCCATCGCCAGCCAATGTCAGCGTCACATGGCCGGACGGCGCGTCGCCCTCTTCAAAAGCGATGTCGAGCAGCGACAGAATCGTATCGGCATCGCCCTGCGGCACACCTTGGCTGGCAACACGCTGCACGTTGTTGAACATCAGCACCGATTGCACCCGCTCGGGCGCGTGACGCGCCGCCCCCGTATCCTCATGCCGCAAGCGGTTCAGCAGCAGCGCGAAACGCGCGCCCGCGCGGTGCCAGCGCATTTCCGAGGCGGGGAAAACCGCATCCTGCGTCAGCGAGGCGATTACCGTCAGATCCTCGGCATCCAAAGCGCCCAGGTTCAACGGCGCTTCGCGGCCATCTTCGAAACGTGCATCTTCGGTCATTTGTCACTGATCCTTTCGATATCCGCCCCAACGCCGCGCAGTTTGGAGACCACATGCTCATAGCCGCGATCAAGGTGGTAGACCCGGCTGACCGTGGTCTCTCCAGTGGCGGCCAACCCGGCAAGAATGAGGGAAATCGACGCCCGCAGATCGGTCGCCATAACCGGCGCCCCTTTGAGCTTTTCGACCCCGGTGACCTTGGCCGTACCCCCCTGCACATCAATCCGCGCGCCCATGCGGATCAGCTCCGGCGCGTGCATGAAGCGATTCTCGAAAATCTTTTCTTCCAGAACCGAGGTGCCTTCGGCGGTGCAGAGCAGCGCCATCATCTGCGCTTGAAGATCGGTCGGAAAGCCTGGGAAAGGCTCGGTGGTGACATCCACTGCCGAAATCCGCCCGTTGCGCCGCGCGACCTTGAGACCCGCATCAGTCTCGGTCACGTCGATGCCCGCCGCGTCGAGCTTTTCGCAGAACGCTTCCAGCAAATCGATTCGCCCGCCCAGTAGCTCAACCTCACCGCCGCAGAAGGCCGGGGCCAGCATATAGGTGCCAAGCTCGATCCGGTCGGTCACGACCTTATGGGTGGCGCCATGTAGGCTGTCGACGCCCTGAATGGTGATGCTGGAGGTCCCATCGCCTTCGATCTGCGCGCCCATGGCCCGCAGACAATCCGCAAGATCGACGATCTCAGGCTCGCGCGCGGCGTTATTGATGACGGTGGTTCCTTTGGCGAGGGTGGCGGCCATGAGGATATTCTCGGTCGCCCCGACAGAGGCAAAGGGGAAGTCGATCACCGCCCCCTTCAGTTTGCCGCCCGCAGCCTTGGCATGAAGATAGCCGTCCCGCAGGTCGATCTCCGCCCCCATTTTGGCCAGACCATCGGTGTGAATGTCCATTGGGCGCGCACCAATCGCGCAGCCGCCGGGGAGCGAGACTTCGGCATGACCTTCCCGCGCCAAAAGCGGCCCCAAGACCAGATTCGACGCGCGCATCTTGCGCACGATGTCATATTCGGCCCGTGTATTGATCTCCCCATGGCTTGCCATGGTGATGACCTTGCCGTCCTGCATCGCGGCCACTTCGGCGCCGAGAGACTGCAAAAGCTGCGTCATCGTGCGAATGTCGCTCAGACGCGGCGCATTGGTCAGCGTCAGCGGCTCTTCGCTCAGCAATGTGGCGGGCATCAGCGCCAGACAGGCGTTTTTAGCACCCGCGATGGGAATTTGCCCGTTGAGCGCACCGCCGCCCCTGACCAGAATGGAATCCATCGTTCAGCTGTCCTTTTCCGGCCCCTCGGGGCCATTGCCTGTATCCTGCGCCACATCCTCGGCCCGCGCGCGCGCCTGCGCCTTGCGCCGCGCCATATTCGCCTTGAGCGCAGCCTTCAGCCGCGCCTCCCGCGCAGAGGGTGTTTTCGCGTTCTTTTCCGGGGCGTTTTGCTTTGCCATGCCGCCTATCTAGCGCAGGGGGCAAGAAGGGTCCAGATCAGGGGTTGCGCCCCCTTTCGATTGCGGCTAATCACCCGCCCACGGCGCTGCTGTAGCTCAGAGGTAGAGCACTCCCTTGGTAAGGGAGAGGTCGAGAGTTCAATTCTCTCCAGCAGCACCATCTCACTTTTTGACTCCGAAATTCCCGCTAAATACTTGAAAGGGAACGATAATTCGGGAGTTCCATACACCCCGTTTTGACCGTATTTCAGTGGCTCTGAAAAGACCAATCTCAGCACTGTCTGGCGCATAGCGAAGTCACCATTTTTGTAAATATTCCAAGGGCTTGCCAAGAAATTGAGGGCGAGTTCAATACAGTCCTCCAGCCGTCCCTTCGGCGGCACGGTTGTTTCAACCCTTTCGGCAAGCACGATCTTTTGACGCTCCAGCTTATCGATACGCGCTTCATAGGCACTGACGACCGATGCACTCGTAGCGTCAACGATCCGATCCAGGAGGCTCCCGATCTGCCGATCCACCTCCTTGAGCTGCTTCTGTAGCTCGTCCTTCTCACCGTGCGAAATCGCGAGCCGCATATCCCATGCATCGCGCAGCATGGCCTTTGCCAGATCGAACAGCCCGCGAGCAGGTTGCAGGCCTTCCATGATCTCCTCAAAAGCGCTTTCCATTTTCGCCCGAGGAACGGACTTGCTCTTGGCTTCGCAGCCGCGCGTCTCACAGCGATAGTAGGCATAGTGTTTGCGGCAGCCCTTAGACCAGGCAGCAGTCATTGCGTTGCCGCAGCATCCGCATTGCACGAAGCCACGAAGCGGGAAGTCTTCGTTGAAGTCTTTCCGAGCGGCAGGGAGCCGCTTACGGCCTTCTAGATTGTCTTGAATGCGTTCAAAAGTCTCGAAACTGATCAGACCTTCGTGCTGACCTTTGCGCAAGCTCACGCCCCACTTAGGGGCTTCAACATATCCTGCGTATACCACCTTCTTTAGAAGGCGCGTCACGGTCATCGGGCGGAGTGTCCCGTCCTTACGATCTTTCGGGAAGTGTGGATTGCGCTCCAAGAAACGCTGTACTTCCGCCTGTGAGGCGAAATGCCCCGTGGCGAACCCTTCAAGCGCTTCGCGCACAACAGGGGCAAGAACATCGTCAGGAACAAGTATTTTTCCGCCACCTGAAGGCGCGTTGACATAGCGATAGCCGACAGGGGCTCGAAAGACCCAGAAACCGCCCTCTACACGAGCTTGCATCTTCTGCACTACTTGGCGGCGATTTTGTTCGCGCTCAAGCTCGCCTTGCGCAGCAATAACGGTTTCAATGAACTTACCTTCGGGGGTGTCTTCGAAGCGAAAATTCAGACATTCGATTTTTGCGCCGCGCCTTGAGAACTCACGGCGGAGCTTCAAATGGAATTCAGTGTCTCGGGCAAATCGCTTCAGATCGTCAAAGATAACCACATAGGGCTTGCCTTTCTGCGCATCGAGATACGAGAGCAGAGCGACCATGCCAGGGCGGCGCATGAAATCGCCGCCCCCGCTTACGTCATCGGGGAACACAGCTTCAACGTCATAGCCTTTGTCTTCGGCATAGGCGCGACAACGCTGCTCCTGGCTCTCTAGCCCGCTGCCCTCAATCCGTTGCTTCGTGGAAGACACACGGCAGTAGATCAGCGCTTGGGTGGCCTGTCCTATGTTGTTGTTATCTTTATTCATGTGACCTCCACGCCTAGCTAAGGACTGAATTTGTTGGTGTTATCTTCTTTGTCTGGATCATCAGAGGATACCGCACCGAAGGCTTTTTTGGCACCCTCACCACCGTTGAGAGCAGTTTTTCCACAGACTTCTTGGAGCGGGTGAACCTCGAAGCCGAGGGCAACGAAGGTGAACATGATCGACCACAGTGCTTGCAGAAACTCTTCCTTCTGCGCCTGAGTCATATCGACACCATCGAGGTACGACTGGTACCTCTCCGCGTCTACGGTCAGGATGCTCTTCGGGGACGAGCGATCCTTGCCGCAAAGGTCGTGTTGACCTTCCGTATTAAATTCATCGCGCATATACTACATCTCCCACTTTGGGGATGGGTATCTCTAAATACCCATCTTAATTTTATCAGAATTTATCTAAAAACCGCAAATTTCTGCGGTTTTTAAAAGGGTAGTTCGTCATCGTAGTAACCTTTCGAATTCTGGAATTCGTCGATGTATTGATCCCAATCCCGACGCGCTTCTTCTTCAAGATCGCTGATCATCCGCTCATGCTTCGAATAGAGATCGGCATTCATCCACATTTCGGCTTTCAGGATTGCGTAGACGAATAGATGTAGGGCGTATTCATCCTTGTTCGTGTGGCCGAAATATTCGGCAACCCGTTCGAACTTGTTCCAGTAATAGTCATCCATATTGCGGGCGAATGTGTAGTTGCTCATCTCAGAACTCCTTCGATCAGTTTGTTGAAATCCAGCGCCAGGAACGTCACCAGCTTGCAGCGCTCGCCGTATACGGGTCGTTCTTCGCGGCGGCCTTGGATGCCGTAATAGGCGCACCAAGAAACCGAATTGCAGGAGCCGAAGCCGCGCATCGGATGCCTACACTGGTAGTCCCAGCCGACATGAGGCGTGCCGACGAAGGCGAAAAATCCAGCGATGCCTGTCAGAACGATCATGCGCGGGCGCAGCAGAACGGCTTTGATCGTCCCGCCGATACGGCGGCGCAGCCGCTTGATTGTCCCTTCAGGGCGTTTGGTCGGCGTGCCGCCTACGACTTTGACTTCAAACTTGCTCATTGCTTCCCCTCACTTTTGTCTTCGAACTGGTAGCTCAGCCGCACCAGCGGCTTCACATTCGGGTAGTCACCCTCGACAGGGTTCACCGCCGCCCATTCCCGCCACGGCGAGAAGAACCAGAACGGCATCCGTTCCCCGAGGATCGGCTTTACGTTCTTGATCAGCAGCAATTGCTGATCAGGACGGAGCTGCATGATGTCTTCAGTCCGCATCAACGGCTGGCCTGTCTCGGACAGGCTTTCGCCTATGTCGTCAGTTACGGAGCGCCCGAGATTGAAGTTCTGCGTTTTGACTGTTGTCTGACCGAGTTCGCGCGACAAAGACTGCGCAAGCTCCAAGCTGTTCACCGCGAAATACTGGCGCACTTCGGCCTGCGACTGGATCGTCTTGGCCGTATGCGGCCCGTAAAGGCGCACAAGCTCGGCCATTTCCTGCACGATCATCCAGACCCGCACGCCCAGCCCAGGCAGGGCGGTCAGGCTTTCAGCAAGCCCTGCGAGCTTGCCGATATTGGCAAACTCATCGAGCATGAACAGAACTTCGCCCTTGTCCTTCGAGCGCGCGACCGCCGTGATCGCCTGATTGATGATCAGACCGAGCGCCGCGCCGTGCGAGGCGATGCGATCAGGTGGAAACGCCAGATACAGCGTGACATTGCCCGTCTTCAGATCGGCCAGCGATATGTCGGAGGCGCTGACGGCATCGGCGAGATAGCCGCCAGGCTCGTAGATGGAGAGGTGCTGAAGCGCACCCGCGCGGAAGTCACCGAACAGATCGGGGTTGTCTTCCATCTGATGGGCGAGATCATCGCCGAGATCGGCAAGAATACCGCCCAGAACATCTTCACGGCGCATCGCATCAACCGTGCGCTGAAGGCGCAGCGGGTTCGCGATGATCCGCCACATCTCGGGCAGCGTGCAGCGCTTGGGCGCACAGGCGGCGAGATACAGCAGGACAGCACGCATGATGCCGCGCGAGCCTTCGCGGAAATACTGGTTCCGCGTATCTTCGGGCTCAGGATAGAGCTGCATGACGATGACCTTCACTTCATCGGTCAGGCCGCGCTGCAAGGCGGGATCGCCCGCAATGGCGATCAGATTCTCAAGCGGATTGATGCGGTCTTGTTGCAGCCCGTGGAGACCCCACGGGTTGAAGACCGCCACATCCTGGCCGAGCCGTTCGCGGCGATGCGCCGCCGTCATCCCCGCAAGTTCCCCCTTGGGATCGGTGACGACCATCGAACCAGGATAATGTTCTGCGTTCGGCGTCACGATGCCGACGCCCTTGCCCTGACGGGCAGGCGCGACCAGAAGCAGGTGCGCCTTGCCGCGATAGAAAAGAGGCTGACCATTCAGGAGGCCGAGATACAGCCCCTTGGGATCGAGCAGGCCTTTGTCCTCGCACTCTTCGAGCGTGGCAAAGACCGCATCGCCAAAAGTACCGGAAGTCACTTGGCTGGCTTTGCGCTTCTCGCGCTGTTGCCAGCCCTTGTAGTACCCGCCGAGGCCGCCAAGCATGGCAATCCCGCCGATAACCTTGAATATCCCTGTATAGAGATCGTCGGCAGCGTCACCCGCAGCCATGTACTGTCCCCAAAGTTGAGCAAGGCCGTAGAACGACGCGCCGAGCAGCAGGGCTGCGGTCGGTGATCCGCCGTTGGGATTTATGCCGTTATTCATCTTGGCTCTCGCAGGTTCAGGAATTCGGGGAGGGGACGAGGCGGCCATCGCCGCCCCGTCCAAGAGCATCACTTGCCTTGCTTGCCGTTGTTTACGGCAGCGGCGATGCGCTCGGCTTGTTGGTGGGGCATACCGTTCGTGTTGACGGTTCCGCCGTTCGCGCCGACTTTGTTGGCGTGCTGTTCTTGAGGTGTCATAAGCTCAGCTCCTTTCGGTTCAGGTTGGCAGCGCGCCTGCTGGCCGCTGTCCCGACTGATGTGGACGCTGCGAAAGATCGAAAAACCTCGGAAAAGTAACTTCTTGCACCGCATATTCTGTGCAAAGGTCAGCACAGATGCGGGGATTTGCAGGAAGCGTTTACGATGCCGTGGCAGGAGACAGACGAGCACAACCAAAAGCTCTTCGACGCCCTGTCTACGCTTGCCCGCGAGAAAGGAGCGCTGGAACGGCTTGCGGGCGCGATCAATGCTGATGACCGCGCACAAGCTTCAGATCGCGCGCGGCAGGGAAGCAAACACAAGCCGCGCAAGACGCTGATCGCGGAATCGACCCTAGCGCGCTGGCAGGAAGAAGGCCTTGGCCGCGTGAGCAATGCGCAATCTCACAAGAAGCGCATTGTCTTCGAATTCCTTGAGCGCTCCGCTGATTTTCGGACGGAGCTGTTCAGACCCTTGAGCGGCTTGCCCGCAGGGCTGGCTGAATTCACAGCCGAGCATCGTGAGCATATCGCAGGTGCATTTTCTCCTGATCTGGCAGAGCTGGATGGGACATATCGGATGTTTCGGCCTGCACGGCTTGTCTCAGGACTGCGCCATGCCCGCGTGAAGATATCGCGGCTGCAAATACAGACCTCGGGTGGCGTGACGCGCTACACGGAGTTGCAGCGCTTCAAAGACCCCGATTCACCTAATTTTCCCGTTGATCGGACAGATGACGGTCTCGTTCTCTCGATGACAGGAAATATCCTGTTTATCGCCATAAGCCGTGACGGCTTTCATTCTGGAATCCACTTGGCTTCATTTGCCCATCCGCGCCTTGGCGCAGGCGCTCCAATCAGGCGTCTCGTGGGTGTAACGCTCGACAATGAGGACGGAGCGGGTCATAGAGTTGATAGGTTTCTTGCCAGCCGTGCGTCCGAGACTTGGGACGAGATCGAGATGGGGGTGTTCAAGCCGCCACACGACCGCTTAGCGCATGACATTCTAGAGGCGCTGGACTTCGCCGAACTCGAAGCCTGCGCCGCAGCGGCATTCAATTCGAGGTGGACATGAAGGTTCTGTTTGTTTGCACCGCCAATAAGCTCCGCAGCCCGACCGCCGAAGACGTGTTCAGGGACTACCCTGGCATCGAGGCCGTGTCGGCAGGCACGGACGCCGAAGCTCCGCGCCCGCTTACGAAGGAGCTTGTCGCCAGCGCTGACCTGATCTTCGCGATGGAGAACCACCACCGCGAGCGGATCAGGAAAAAGTACAAGCAGCGCCCAACTGACAGCAGGATCATCACCCTGCATATCCCTGATGAGTATGAGCGGGACGATCCCGAGCTTGTTGCGCTTCTCAAGGAGAAGGTCGAACCGCGCCTTGCCAGCATCCTCAGCGATAGTTGAGGGTGCTGTAGTACAAAGTTGGCACTCTTTGATGCGCCGCAATAATCATTGTAGTACAAAGCCCTAAGGCCGCCGTTAGGCGAAACCGCAAGATGTGTTTTGTAGTACAAAACCATCTTGGCAAGGGGGCTCGCTGCGCGCCCCCGTTGCATCCCCCAGGCCGTGGCTCTGTCAGGGGATTGACCCCATCCAGAGCCAGCAGAACGTATCGCCGTTCAATCACTCGCGGGAGACTTCGCTCTCCCTGCACCCATCGATCCTTTCAGGAAGATCAGGGGCTATCGCGCCCCTTGAAACCCACTCGCAACGTCTGACCGTTGCATCACCAATCGGGGGAGCGTTCCTGCTCCCCCGATACCCCCATGAGGACTTCATCCAGACCACTTCATGGAGACGATTTCATCGAGACCAGGGAGGGAGCCTTCGCGCTGCCCTTCCTTGGAACCTTCCCATCGACCAAAGAGCGTGTCACACCCCTTGGAACCCTGACCAACCCTACGCGGATTGGATGCCGCCATCTTGCCGAAGATGGATCACTCTTGGGGGGCTATCACCACCCCCAAACCCAGATCGTCAGACTTGGAGAATGCCCTCTCCACCGACACCGAACCATGGCCTACCGACCGCCCGTTTGACCCGCACCACGCCGTGGAGGCCACTTCATGGAGACGACTTCATCGAGACCAGCCCCGCGCAGACTGGATGGCGTCAGCGCCGCGGCGCTGAACCCGTCAACTCGCTTTGCTAGTCTTTCCACAACTGCGTTCAGTGTAAGCTCCAACGCCCACCATCTTGTTCACAGGCGATTGGTAAGCCCAATATGCAGTAGTCGGGGCGAAAGCTTGTGTTGCAAAAAATGCGCGGGGGATGTAGCCTGAACGAAAACCGCGAGGCAGTGTAACCGAATGAAATTTATTGATCTTTTTGCGGGTCTAGGGGGATTCCACCAAGCGCTTAGTCAGCGCGGGGCGGAGTGTGTATTCGCATCAGAGTTGAATGTCGGACTCTCCGATCTGTATGAGAAGAACTTCGGTCTTCGCCCGCATGGCGACATTCGCAGCGTTGATTTAGCGTCAATTCCTGACCATGATATTCTGTGTGCAGGTTTCCCCTGCCAACCATTCTCCAAGGCAGGAGATCAAAAGGGGCTGGAATGCCCGCAATGGGGCAACTTGTTTGACTATGTAGTGGCAATCCTCAAACAGAAGGAGCCGCGATACTTTATCATCGAGAATGTTCCGAACTTGATAAAGCATAATGGTGGAGACACTTGGAATACCATTTGCTCGCAGCTTCGCGAAGAATACGATATCTCCTTTGAGCGCCTATCGCCGCATATGTTCGGAATTCCACAGAAGCGTGAGCGCGCCTTTATTGTCGGGGACAGAAAAGGGTTGGGTGGCTTCAACTGGCGAAAGCCAACGGCAATGCCTGAAATATCTATTCACTCAATTCTCGACAATGATCCGCCCGATGCGCATGGTCTGAACGAAAACCATGTGAAGTACATCGAAACCTGGCAGGAATTTCTCGCGGCATTTCCTCGCGAGGAAGAACTCCCATCTTTCCCAATTTGGGCTATGGAGTTCGGAGCCGACTATCCCCTCGATGGCAGTACGCCACACAAGCGCTCGTATAAAGGACTCGGAAACTACAAAGGGGCATTCGGGAAACCTTTGAAGGGTTTGTCTCCGAAAGAGGTGGAAGAGTCGCTGCCAAGCTA
Organism: Sulfitobacter sp. 1A13679; assembly: GCF_043557115.1. NCBI lineage: Bacteria > Pseudomonadati > Pseudomonadota > Alphaproteobacteria > Rhodobacterales > Roseobacteraceae > Sulfitobacter > Sulfitobacter sp. 1A13679. Next base: position 12,197 of record NZ_JBIFFO010000017.1, on the reverse strand, counting down.
CGCACGAACTGAACTGGACGCATTTCCAGACTGGAAAATTGATTTCATTCAGAAGAACAGGAATTTTTATGTTCAGCACCAGAAGTTGATCGATAGTTGGATAGACAAGATCAAAGGCTTTCCGCCGAGCTTCCAAAAGCTGGAATGGAACTGTAAGGGCGCGGAGCGCGATATCTGGCATCACCTTCTTCAATTTCGTGCCAGCGGTATTCGCGTGAAAAAAGCAGATTCAGCCCCGTCACTAATAGCAATGACCACAAGCCAAGTGCCAATCGTGGCTTGGCGCAGGCGATACATGACACCCCGGGAGTGTAGCCGTTTGCAAAGTATGGGTGCGCTTGAACACCTGCCAGATTCAAAGAATGGCGCGTATAAGGCTTTCGGGAATGCAGTGAACGTTGATGTGGTAGGCCACATCTATGATTGCCTGATGAACCGCGAGCCCTTCGCAGATAAAGATACCATGGCGGTAGCGGCAGAGTAATGGCACAGGTAAGTTCAGTAAATATTCGCCCTGGCGTCAACGTTCTCTCTGTACTCCCACATCTAAATTACAAATCTTGGTTTGCCTTAGCCGAGTTCGTAGACAATTCCATACAAAGCAGTATCGACAATGCTAAGAAGCTAAAGTCCGTGGATGGTGGAAATTACCAGCTTCGCGTTGACATAGATTTTAACGTCCTGGGAAACATAATATCAATAAAAGACAATGCTGCTGGAATTGCGTCGTCGGACTATCAAAGGGCTTTTCGCCCTGCGGAAATACCGCCGAATGCCACAGGATTATCTGAGTTCGGCATGGGTATGAAGAGCGCGGCTTGTTGGTTTGCTCCAAACTGGAGCGTCCGCTCAAGTGCCTTGGGCGAGAATGTTGAACGAACCGTTATCTTCAATATCGATGAGATCGTTCACGACAGCGTAGAAGAACTTAGCGTGCTTTCCATGCAAGTCGCTGAAGACAAGCACTACACAGAAGTAAGACTTGAAAACATTCGCCGCTTCCCTCGCGGCAAGACAATTCACAAGATCAAAGAGCACCTGTCAAGCATCTATCGTGTCTACATTCGAGACGGTTCTTTGGCTCTCTACGTTGATGGTGAACAGTTGACGTATGAAGATCCAGTTATCTTGAGCGCACCCAGTTATCGCGACCCAGACGGCGAGGCCGTCTTGTGGAAGAAAGATATCGATTTTGACCTTGGTGATGGAAAATCGGCAACGGGCTTTGTGGCGATACGAGAAACGGCGAGTACCCGCTTGGCGGGGCTGGCGCTCTTTCGGCGAAAGCGTCTTATAATGGGGAGCGCAGACGAAGCGTATCGCCCAGAGGACATTTTTGGCCGCTCGAATACGTATCCATATCAAAGGATATTCGGTGAAATTCATTTGAAAGGTTTCTTTGTTTCTCACACTAAGGACGGCATCAAGTGGGAGGAAAGTGAAGACGAATTTCTGCGGAAATTACGCAAGGTTTTATCGGAAGAAGAATTTCCGCTTCTTCAGCAAGCCCGAGAGCATCGCACAAAAGCTAGCGTAAAGAGCATCCGCAAGGACGCTACGGCAGCTTTAAATGCAACTGTAGCGAACCTTAGCGATGCGACACTGTCGGCGAACGGTGAGACAAAAGGCGAGGCGGACGATTTGTTCACCATTAGTGCCGATGTTAACCAGGCTGCCCCAGATCAGGACACACCCCAAGACCAGACGCTGCCCGATATTGCGAGTGCGGACAAGGAGCAAGCCGAATTTCAGCTTAGCTTCAGAGGTGAGCCATGGATCGTTGCCATGGAGCTTTCCTATGCGGATGACGGTGCCGACTGGCTCACAATTCAAGATCATCCTTCGATCCTTGACCCCGAGCCGCGCCGCGTAACGGTGCGGGTGGCCATGCTTCACCCATTCATGGCGCAGTTTCCGACAATGGATGCCGACAGCTTTACTGCGATACTAAATATCGCGGCAGCTATGGGATTGGCCGAAGTCGTTGCAGCAGAGCTTGCAGACAAAAAGCCGACTGTGATTCGCAGGTACACCAATGAAATTCTGAAAAACCAAATGTCCAAGAGAACGATGCATGACTAGTAAGACGAGCGTTATTAAGGTTGCGCCTACTGCACCATTGGGGCGCGGGGGCTGGAACCCCGTGCAGGGAAGTGCCTTCAATGATATGTTGGAAGCGAACAGTGCGTTGTCCCAAGAAGAGAAGGATCGACTCTCCGAAGAGACGACCAAGATTCTTAGCGATTGCATTGATCCGAGGGCGGCGGGAAAGACCAATACGGGTCTCGTCATCGGCTACGTGCAAAGTGGTAAGACACTTTCTTTCACAGGGCTGGCCGCGCTAGCCCGAGACAACAAGTACCGCCTGGTTATCCTGTTGGCTGGGACTACCAATAATCTCGTAGAGCAGTCGCACGCGCGCCTGAAGGAAGACCTTGATATTGATGCTACGCGGGATTGGAAGCTGTTTTCCACCCAGCAAAAAGGTTTTCAGCAAAGTGAACTTGATCGTGTGAATATGGAACTCGCCAAATGGCGGCGTGGTAGTCCGCGTGCACGAACCATCCTCATCGTCTCGATGAAGCAGCACCAGCACCTAGACAACCTTTCAAAGTTACTTTCAAAATCTGATCTGACTGATGTGCCAACGCTCATTATCGATGACGAAGGAGATCAGGCGGGGATCAATACCAGGGCAAAGCAGGATGAAGAGAGTACTACATACTCGCGTATCATGGATTTGCGGAAACTATTTCCTCATCACAGCTACTTGCTCTACACCGCCACCCCGCAAGCTCCACTATTGATCAGTCGGATCGATACCCTTTCGCCAGATTTCGGATGTGTTTTGACACCTGGCAGCAAGTATGTGGGCGGACAGGAGTTTTTTGTTGACGGTGCAAGTAAATACATCGAGCCAATTCCAATTGGCGATGTGCCTGACAAAAACGATCCACCGATTGAGCCGCCCAGTAGTTTGCTTGCAGCACTCCGCCACTATTTTGTCGGTGTAGCTATAGGCCTGCTGGAAGAGGATTATCAGAACGGACGCAATCGTTCGATGATGATTCATCCTGCGGTGCCGAAGGACGAGCACCTGATGTTTGTACGGTGGGTGAAACAGACCAAGAAGAATTGGTCGATCATTCTCCAAGATGAAAACCACGAGGACTATGCGGACTTGGTTGCCGCTTTCAAAGTATCGGCGAAAGAGCTGTTCAAGACGTATGATACATCATTCACTTTTTCGGAAGTGTTGTCTGTTCTCTTCGAGGCCATCGAGGAGACGGCTGTGGAAGAACTCAATACAAGAGAAAAGAACCGCATCCCAAGCATAGACTGGAAGGGAGATTACAGTTGGATTCTCGTAGGCGGTATCGGACTCGATAGGGGGTTCACAGTCGAAGGTCTGACAGTAAGCTATATGCCCCGATCAACGGGCGTTGGGAACGCTGACAACATTCAGCAGCGTGCTCGCTTCTTTGGCTACAAAAGAGGATACCTAGGCCTTTGTCGAATTTATCTGACGTCAGAAAACATCGATGCCTTCACCGACTACGTGAAGCATGAAGAATCCATCCGCGGCTCAATTCGACACCATCTGGCGCAAGATAGGACGCTGAAGGACTGGAGGCGCAGTTACTTTCTCGACCAAAGCCTGAAGCCAACCCGCAGTTCCGTCATCCTTTTGGAAATGTATCAGTCGAAAGGCCGTGGCGGTTGGGTCATCCCAGACCACCCATTCGATGACTCAGAGATAGTGTCAGAGAACCGCGATGTCGTTGATAGCATTATCGCCGACTTCGATTTTGAGAGCTATGCAGAACCTGGATGGAACGACAAGCAGGTGGTTCCAGCATTTAGTGACAGTGTCGAGCTCGCCGACTTGCTTCCCAGGATTGGACAACTCCGCTACAAGTGGCCAGACGACAACCTGCAACATTCTGCGCTTCTGTTAGGCCTTGAGCGTCTGGTAAACGAAGACCCAGAGTTGACCTGTAGCTTCTATGCTTTGTCAGGGCCTTGGTCAGACGTTGATGCCGTTCGTACTCTTGGAGACACCATCCCTCCGAAGATCAAGAACCTCTTCCAAGGTGCGAATGCGAACACAAACTATCCTGGTGCCAGAGCTCTTGTATCTGCGGAGAAGATAACCTTCCAACTTCACCGCTATGATATCCAGACTTCCGACAAGAAGCGGATGATCAGGGATGTGCCGACATTGGCCGTTCATGTTCCCGATCATCTCATGGAGCGCGTCTGGATCGAAAGGTAGCGGAAGTGCTCTTCGAGACCTACGTAAATCTTGTCAACGATTTTCCCGAAGGGTGCACTCAACTCTTTGGTAAACCGCTGAACGCCGACTCTTCCTTGTGGCTTTCTGTGGACGGCGATGCGTACCCATCGTTGCTCTTCCCCGCGCGTTTGGATGATCACAGAAGCGATATTGAGTTACGCTCAATTTCTGCACATTTTTCCAGAAATTGCACCATAGACGCGGCAGACAGTGCTGGCGCTTCGGGTGTCTACACTATTGTCAGTCTACGTGAGAACGACCCGGACATTGTTCGGCTGCTGTTATTGCTCCTCGAGGAGACTTTTGAAAATGGCCGCGCACCGTTTTCCAATCGAGATATTGCTTCTAGCATTCAAGACCTTGCAAACCTGTTTAAGCAGATAGCAGGTGCGGATAGGGACATTATCGGCCTTTGGGGTGAACTGCATATACTATCGTATGCGGGCGATGTTCACTCGGCGGTTCGTTGTTGGTGCAGCCACAAGATGGCCAAGTACGATTTCGTGACCAGTAGGGCTGTTCTTGAAGTCAAAACGACCACAAGCTCAAGGCGAAAGCATCGATTTTCTCTCGATCAGCTTCGCCCAAATGGCGATTATCAGACCTATGTTGCGTCACTCAATGTGATTGAGCTTGGCTCTGGAAGAACCGCAGCGGAGCTGATGGAGGAAATTTATGCGCAGATCACAGAGCCGGAACTGCGCACATCGTTTTTGCGTCAGTGTATGGCCAAGGGTGGGCAGGATATTTACCGCAATTCTATGAAGCTGAGTGTATTCCCCGATGGATCGTCACTTGCCGTCTTCGATGCATCCAGCCTTCCAGTGCCGGAGATTGCTCTGAATGCTCCCATCGAGAATGTAAGGTTCGATCTCGATTTGACTGATTGTCCATCCATCCCCAATAGCACTTTGTCCTCTATGATGGTTTCGAACGAGGATTAGATGAGGATCATCTCTTCGATAAATGTGGTCACTTGCGGAATCTCACCGTGACTGACGTTCCCGACTGGTTGGTCTATCAACGTGTAGTTGCCTGTTTTCAAGCAGAGAACGCAGGCATGGACGCGACAGTTATCCCGAATGCTTCTCTAAGAGGGACGATCAGTGGCGTTCAAAGGCAGATTGATATTCTGGTTGATGCACGATGGCAGAGCGGTGTGGCTCGGCGAATTATCTATGATGCTAAAAGGCGAAATCGAAAGATCAATGTAAAGGATATCGAAAGTTTCGAAGGAATGATGCGCGATGTTAGGGCTAATCGCGGCGTAATTGTCTGTTCTAGTGGGTGGACGGAGGCCGCAGAAGCGAGGGCAGATCAGAACATAGAAATCGTCCTTATGGCGGACGATGACGCCGAGAATCTTGACCACGCCGCTGTTGAACCTTGTCCATATTGTGTCGATCAGAATCGTAAAACAAAGGGGCTTGTTTTTTGGGACGGCCAGCTTTCTTTGCCGCTCGGCGGATGGAGTGTGATTTTTACTGGAAAATGTGACGGCTGTCGCTCTTTCGCGTTTTGGTGCTGGGAGTGTGGGGAAAAGACTGTGTTACCTGATAACATTATTCATAAATGCTTTTGCGATCGCACCTGGTACACGGAACGCTATGAAGACGAAGTTGTGTTCTGGCTAAAGGCTGAAGGTGGTGACGTTCCGCTTGACCGCCGCCCAACCCGTTAATTCAAGAATGATCAAGCTAGCGGCAGGGCATCCACTCGTATTTGCATCCACGCTTTGAGATCATTCGCAAGCGCTTCGGGCAGTACGATGGGGTTTGCTCGCTTAGCGCTCAACAGCCGTAGGCGATCAAAAACGATGGCCTGCCCCTCCAGTGAAGCGCGCTTCAACTCCGCGCTTTCGATCACAAAAGGTGCAATAATCCCCGTGCTTGGCATTACAGCCGCATTCAGGTATTTCTGCCAGGTTTTTCCGTTGGGCGTATGTATCTTCTCTCGCCAATTTTTCCCGCTAGCGCATTGAAGAAAGAATACAGGCATTCCCTCGCGTGCGTCTCCGTAAGGTCGGTAGCAGACGAGATCAAGACCTCCATCGTTGCCTTGCGGTGCTATCCAATCGTTCAGATCAGCTGCGCCTGCTGTGAAAAGCAACTCGCACAGTGCCTCGACAATTCCTGGGATATTCTTCGCGTCATCGGGCGTCCATCCCGCGCGGTAAGTTTTCCAGCCTGGTAGAAGTGAAGGGCAGATTACCTCGGTACACCGTTCGAAAAGGTCGCCTTGACCTACAAAGTCGCGGTGTCCAGCCGCCCACTCGGGGTATATTCTGAACAAAGACAGAAGAACCATAAACGAAGAAAAAAGGTCGTCCTCCCATGTCGTTTGGCGCGTCAGTCTGTCTCTGGTGAATTCGGCCTCAAGTGACAAGCCTCCCCAATTCCGGCGGCGACCAAGTTCTTCCCATCCTTGGGTTGCAATCTGATAGGCTAAATCTTGTCCATCATCATTACATACCTGTTCTTCTATCAGCAGATCAACCACATCATTCTTTGAAACGCGTTCGCTTGAAAACAGTAGGCAGGCCTCCAGCCAATCACCTAAGGAGGTCACCCCCACATTGGACACACCTACAGATTTCTTGAAGTCTTTCTCTGGAATTTGGAGCATATTCACTCGATTCCAAGTGTTTCTTTGATTTGAAGCGCGGTGCTAAACATCTTCTTGGATATGCTCTTCAACCTTTCATCTTCCTTGTAGAAGTGAATTGTTGTTAGCGCTTCTTGAAGATTAACTGTCGCCGTTGATATTAGGTCATAGACTTCTTCCTGATCACCACCAGCGATCACATAGGCTTTGTCTAGGCTAGGCTTTCTAACCCTTCGTAAATACTCCAGGCCGTCTTCCGAAGCCAGCACGCTCGCAAACTTATCTATCTGACGGGAGTCGCTCACAACTGGACTATTTTCTTGGTCGCCAAAGAGCCACTTAGAAAACTCCACCAAATTCGGGATGCTGTCTTTCGGAATGGGTGGGTACACTTCGCCTGGCTCTACCTCAAACTTCGGGTCGAGATTGAGGAATTTTCGAACACCAGAGGTTCGAATCGATAAGAAAAGGACGCTGAAGCGATCTTCGACTTCTTTAACGACAATATCCTCTATGTCGTCCATCTGTCGAAGAATACAAAAGGCTATGTAGTTTCTCTGAACCGTCGGCGTCTTGCTGCCAATTTTGCGCATGACGTCTCGATATGACAGGCCACCATCGTCAATCATTTTAGCAATGAATTGTGCCTTTTCAGGCGGCGCCCATTCTTTGATGCCAGTAACGTGCCTGAATCCTAAGAACGACACTATTTCTTCCCGAGACCCCACGACTATGATAGGCACGTTGGCAAACATTTTGTCTGGGCGCGTCTGGCCAGCTATTATTTCCAACCAGCGCTTTGACGTGTCTTCACCATCAAAAGTCTTAGCTAGCCTTTTTAGGGCAGCTATTCGGCGGTTGCCCTCGACCACTACTAATGCTTGCTCTCCATCGAGTTCTTCTCTGACGCATAGAACCGCCTCGTGTACCCAAAAGCCGCTCTCCAAGAATGAAGTTGCTAGCTCTTCTAGAGACCAGTCTTTCATTCGGTCATAGATTTCGTCTTGCGAGAGGTTTTTGCCATTAATGGATCGACCGAGCCTCGGGTTGAGAGGGTCGAGTTTAATGTCTGTCAATTCTGCGTAGTCGATGGTGCCCGTCATTGTTCGTCCATTTTAATCTATGGAAATCAACATTGTAAAGCTCGATGTTCGTTTCCCTAGCGCCCTCGATGAGTCTGTTGCACAACCTCTTTAGGGCACTTGGTTCACAAAGAACATGATCAACTATCAGGGATGCGGGTTCATTTCTGCTGACGGGCGCACCCTTCGGGTCGGGCTGTCGTGAACCGAGCCCGCCTGTGGCGGTCTCGGCCATTCGGCTTCGATCCCTTGCGCTGATCTGATGCCAGCCCTGGCGGGCTGACTTTCTCTTTCTTGTTTTGGGGTCTGCGACCCCCTTCGCCGTCAAGACCAAGCCCTCCGCATGGGCTTCGGGCGCAGTCAGCGGTCTCCCCAACCTTCCGCGCTTTGCTTGTGCAGGATGGGCGATCCCCCACCGCTGCCTGCGGTCTGTGACGGTCTCCCCCCTCTCTTCGCCAGAGGGGCAGTTCGGTTGCATGCGCAACCAAACATAGGAGAAAAGGAAGTGAAACAAGACGTTTACCAGAAAGTCACAGACAAGATCATCGCCGATTTGGAGCAGAGCGAACTCACATGGCTGAAGCCGTGGAGCGCTGGCAACATGGACGGGCGTGTGACCAAACCCCTGCGCCATAACGGCCTAGCCTATAGCGGCATCAACGTTCTGATGCTGTGGGGCGCGGCGATGGAAGCAGGTTTTTGCTCTCCGTACTGGATGACCTACCGCCAAGCGCAAGAGCTGGGCGCACACGTCAGAAAGGGCGAGCGCGGCAACTCTGTTGTCTATGCTAACACCATCACAAAGCTAGAGGAACAGGACAACGGAACGGAGGAAGAGCGCACCATACCGTTTATGAAGGCTTACACCGTCTTCAACGTTGAGCAGATCGAAGGCTTGCCCGAGCACTACTACGTAAAGCCCGAGCCCGTCATTGACCCCGCGCAGCGCATCACCCATGCGGAAGACTTCTTCGCGGCGACAGGTGCGGACGTTCGGCACGGCGGCAATCAGGCCTTTTATAGCGGCGGCAGCGATCATGTTCAGATGCCTGTCTTCGAGTGTTTCCGCAGCCCCGAGGCCTACTATGCAACCTTGGCGCATGAGCTGACGCACTGGACGAAGCACCCCAAGCGCCTTGACCGAGAATTCGGGCGCAAGAAATGGGGCGATGAAGGCTATGCCCGCGAAGAGCTTGTTGCCGAACTCGGCGCGGCGTTCCTTTGTGCCGATCTTGGCCTGACCCCCGAGGCTGGCACAGATCATGCGGCTTATATCCAGAGCTGGCTGAAGGTGCTGAAGGACGACAAGCGGGCGATCTTCTCGGCAGCCGCTCACGCCCAGAAGGCAGCAGACTTCCTGCATGCGTTCCAAGCCCAGAACGAAACAGCAGAAGGAGTCGCCGCGTAAGCGGCGGCTCCGCCACGGCGGAGGGCAAGACAATGGAACAACATACAATCGTATGGCGCGGCGTTCAGATCGAGATAACCTTCACGCCCGAGGCGTTCGGCATGGTCGATCACATCGAACTGCGCACCGAAGGCAAAGCGCCGTTGCCCGTCACTGAGACAGGCTACCGCTCGCACTTCACGCACAAGGGAACGGTTGCCGAATACGGCGGCGCTGTCGCCTTCGTCACCGCATGGCTCGACCACGAGGCCGAGCGCACAGGCTGGCGCGGAGCGCAGCTTTCCTTGTTCTGATAGGGCAGGAAATTTTCGGCTGGCCTCAAGGCCAGCCGTCCTTATGCTTCGCATTGTTTGCCGCTACGCTATTTGCGCATGAGTTATGCTGTGGTACGTTCTATTGTAACCAACTGAAAACAAGATGAATTCAAAGACCAACAAACGCCCGATAGTCCTAATCTCCTGCGTGAAGAGCAAACGATCCGTGCCGAGCAAGGCGCGGGAACTCTATACAAGCCCGCTCTTCAAGAAGATGATGAGCTATGCACTCTTGCTCGAACCGAAAGAGATTTTCATTCTTTCCGCGCTTCACGGAATCCTTGATCTGGACACAGTAATTTCGCCTTACGAAAAGACACTCAACAATATGAAGGTGAAAGATCGCAAGGACTGGTCGGAGGGAGTAATCGCCTCGCTCGAAGAACGTTGTGACCTACAGAATGATGAATTCGTTCTATTGGCTGGCAGAAAATATTCGGAATTCCTCGCGCCCAGGCTCGCGCACGTTACCCAGCCTATGGATGGCCTATCCCAAGGCAGAAGATTGAAGTGGCTAAACGAGCAGTGCCATGTCTGAAGCGTGTGAACTGTTGCACCATTGGGCGAACACGCTTCCCCGTCTGAATGCTTCATATTCTGCAGGTGAGATACCCAAGAACGGCATCTACTTGGTATTCGAAAAGGGCGAGTCTGCCCACGGCGGAGATCGCATCGTTCGTGTCGGAACGCACACGGGCAACGATAGGCTCGCCAAGAGACTGCACGAGCACCTGTTCAAGCCGAACAAGGACAGAAGCATCTTTCGGAAACACATCGGACGCTGCCTGCTGGCCGATGACCCTTTTCTTGAACAGTGGAACTTCGACCTAACATCGCGAGCCAACAAACTGAAATACGCTGGCCGCGTGGATATCGAGCACCAGAAGGAAGTCGAAGCCCGCGTCACCGAGTACATAAGCGACAATCTGGAATTCGTGGTTTTCCCTGTGAAGGAGAAGCCCGAAAGGCTCGATCTCGAAAAATCCCTTCTAGCAACGATCAACTGTTGCGCCGATTGTCACCCATCGCCGACCTGGCTGGGCTTGCGGCATCAGGCGGACATTATTCGGCAAGGTCTCTGGAACGTGCAGGGGTTCGGCGGTGAGCCCCTGTCTGTTTCGGACGTTCAGACCCTCGCTGGTCACACGGCAGCGAGAGAGCACTGAACGCAAGCGGTCAGAAAAATTCGCGGCTGACCTCACGGCCAGCCGCATCAGTATTTAGAGACCTGGCGCACGGGTCGCCAGCTCATCTTCGATAGTTCGCATCGTCACAAGTGCTTCGCGCTGTTCCTGCGAGCCGCGCGGGGCGGCAGTAAAAGCGATGAACGCTTCTTTGCGCAGACCGTACAATTCAGGTGTTCTTAGCGTTGCTGCTTCAAATCGAGTGACAAGTTTCATGTCATCCTCCTTTGGCTTCAAGGAGGCTCCGAACCATTCAGAGCCTTTCGGCTCGGACACACATCATCATCGGCCAGTGAAGGCGCTGATGGTTCGGCACTGACGCTAGAACGTCATAGGCGGATGCGCAGGGAGCGCGTCTGCGGTTTGCGGCTGCTATCGCCCAAAGCACCACAGGATTGATCTCGGTTGATCGGAAAGAAGCGGGCATCGGGTTTGCTCGCCGTCACAGTGCGCTCGCCAAGGGCAGCGCCAGCGGTTCCAGATGCGGATTTTCGCCAGTAGATGCGCGAGACACGAAGCAGGGCATGACGGATGTGGCTGGCTGAAGGACAGTTGCCGTTTTTCTGACCGCGTATCTCTCACCCCTTTGATCGGGGCGGGCTTGCATCAGGACACCCAATAATCGCACTGCGATTTCCTTGGCCGAACGCGGCACGGCCTTCAATGGTCTGCCCGCACCACCTGGCTGCGCCAGCCGTGTTGACCATGAATCCCGAGCCTTTGCCTTCGGCCTGACGGGAGGGCGTTAGCAAGCCACCCCAAACAAAGGAGATGAGATCATGGCACGCGAGAAAACGAAAACTACCCCAGCACTTAACGCACCCGACTTTCTGGCTTGGCACGTCACACAGAGAGGCGAGAAATCCTTCTGGAACAAAGTCGGCGCGGCTTGGGCGCACAAGGACGGACAGGGCTACACGCTTCAGCTTGAGACTTGCCCGATCAACGGGCGGATCGTCCTGCGGGCTCCGCTCGATGATACCCCACCGCAAAACGAAGGGCGCTCCTAGAGCGCCCCTCTGGGAAAACCCACGATCCGCAATTAAATATTGAGTGCAGACCTACCGAACCTGAATATGGCGAGGTCAAACCCGTCACTTCCCCACAACACTGTGCATATAGCTAGCGCAAACAGTGATACTATTTCGAAAGTGGGTTAATATCATTAAATTACTAGATGAACCAATGAATGAATAAAGTGGAAAAATCAGAGTCAGGTTTGAGTTTATTAGTAAGCGGCGGCTACGTAGCACTTAGGATCAGCTTGACGGCTGGAAATTCCACGGAAGTAGGTCGTCGATGCGATTG